>CALKWP010000053.1 GCA_938004075.1 uncultured Methanomassiliicoccales archaeon | reverse complement strand
CGACCACCGAGATCTACACTCTTTCCCTACACGACGCTCTTCCGATCTTGGAGAACACCGGCTCGTTCAACATGGCCAGGAAATTGGGCTTCGAACCGACGGTTTACGTCCCATTCTACAGGCTGGTTCATCTTTGATTAGCAATTTCAGCCAGCGCCCTGTCCACCTTTGCCAGCCAGCGCTTCATCCCGGTCTTCTCGAAATGAACTCTTGAGCTTCGGAGCATCTCGTTCGCTCTCTCTTTCTCGCCCATCTTCCCAAGGCATATTCCAGCATCGTAATCAATCGCGGCTTCCAGATAGGTGTCCCCGACCTCAATCAGCATTCCCCTTGCCGTGTCAAAAGTTTGCATCGCATCATCGAACCGGCCGCTGTTTCTCTCTATTATGCCACGAACATATGTCGCAGCGCCCTGTTCCCTCATGGCCCCCAACTCTTTCGCCAGCTCCATTGCCATGTCAACATATCTCATGGCCTTTTCCAGTTCCCCCATCTCGGCGTACTTGTCGGCAAGGCCATAATAATCATAAGTCAAAATGTGCTGGTCGCCAATCTCCTTGCATATCTCCGCGCTCTGGAGGAACGATTCGATGCCTTTCTCTGGCTGGCCAAGGTCCGGATACAGATAACCCAGGCTGCTCAAGGACCATGCGATTCCGTTCTTGTCCCCTATCATCTTGTAGAGTTCAAGCCCTCTTAACTGGTGCTCCATGGCATTATCGAGGTCTCCCTTGGAATGCAAAAGATTTCCAATGTTGTCCAAAGTGCTGGCAATGCCGTTCTTGTCGCCGACCATCTCCTCATACTCAAGGCCTTCCTTGAAATATTCCAATGCCTCATCCAGGCGGCCAGTCTCCATGTAAATTACGCCGATATTGTTCAGCGTGTTCTCCTTTCTGCGGTCATCGCCAATTTTCCTTTGTATGGCCAGCGCCTTCTCGTAGTTTTCCAAAGCTTTATCATAATTGCCTTTGAACCACCAGATTATGCCAGTGAGATGATACCCATCGGCCATCTCTTTTTCATAACCGAGTTTTCTGGCTGCGAGGATAGATCTCTCCTGCAATTCCAGGGCTTCAGCATACTCTCCCAGCCTGATGTGACACCATGATATCGCCCCGTAAAGCTCATTCCTGACAGGGGCTTCAGCATCCCCAAGCATCTCCAAACCGGTCCTGGCCGCGGCAATGCCCCGCTCGTATTCGCTGTGCCTTTCCAGGGTGCGAGAGATGTTTTTCTGTATGTTGGCTTTTGTCAACGGTTCGTCAGTCAGTACCATGGCTTCGTTGAATCTCTGGATGGATCTCTCGCAGTCCCCGATGATGCCGTATAACGAACCCAGATGCTCCATGATTCCGCATCTTGCTCCGTTGTCTTTCACCAAGCCGAGCGCGTCCTCATAAAATTTTATGGCCTCCTCGTTTGCATAGCTTTCCCTTGCATTGTCTCCGGCAATTATCAGGTATTTTTCGGCTCTGGGGTCCCTGCATTCCAGATAGTGATGAGCCAGTTCTCCGGAGATTTCCGCCTCCCTGCCCTTGAACAGTTGCTCGTAGCTCATCGCCACCATGCGATGATACTCATCTCTGAGGTCGCCGGATATATTCCCGTAAAGGACATCCCTGATCTTGCAATGGTCGAAGCGGTACTTGGAATTCCCGGAGTGTATCAACCTGTGGACTTTCTCAATCTCGTTCAGGTTCTTAAGAAGCGAAATCCTATTCATTTCCAGGGAAAGCTCGACAACGTCGCTGCCGAATCTCTCGCCCACAACGCTGGCGCACTCAAGAATCTCATACTGGGCTTTTAGCAGTCGATTCAACCTTCTCTTGACAACATCTAGTATCTTTGTGGGAAGGTTTAGTTCATCAAGAGGTCTCACCAATGCCCATGTGCCCCCATCCATCCTGACGAATCCCTCGTCCACAAGCAACCGGAGCACCTCCAGAATGAAGAATGGATTTCCCTCTGTCTCGCAATGTATGCGCACATACATCTCTGGAGGTAGCGCAGCGTTCGAGTCCAATGCGGCATGGACGATTCTGCGCGTGTCATGAGGCCCAAGCCGGCTGAGACGCGTATCCGTGAAGAGCGATTCCCTGCTCATGTTCTGCAAGGATGTCTCAAGTATATGCGGGGTGCCATCCTTCTGTGGCATCACATCTTCCGGACGATAGGTGCCGAGAATAAAAATGCTGTTTTCCCTGGTGTTCCTTGCCAGGTAATGGACTAGGCCCAATGTTGTCGGGTCAGCCCATTGAAGGTCGTCCAAAAAAAGAACGACGAGCTTCGACTGAGATGCCCTCTGGAGCCCCATCAGAATGTTATCGTAGAAGTTTTCTTGCCTTAATCTTGGGTCGTCAACGACGAATTCCCCGTCATACTTGGCTGATGTGATGAGCTTTGAGAGCCTGATGTCAAGCCATCCGTGGCCAGAGAAGTCAATTGTATCGGGTTTCACCCGTTGTTCGGCTTCCGCCAATATGCGATTCATGTCCTCGATGAGAAACTCATCCTCCATTCCCTCGAGAACCACTGCCAGGGAGAGCAATCCCTTTGACTTAACCAGGATGCGGTATCCAGAATGACTTATCGAGCTTAACTCGTTCTTTATACCTGATTTTCCCATCATCCCGAGCGAATCCGCCACAAAGCTTGAAACGGCTTTCAGCATGGCTGCAAATATGTCCGGGTCCATCTCGCTCTTGTTCCTCTCCACCCGGGCAAAAAGCATGCCCGTATCGTTTAGAAGATATGCCGAGAGCAATCTGGGTGGAGGCGTTCCGGCAACGAGTTCATGCATTCCCGCGCTTCTGAAGGCTTCCTTGACTGGCATCAGAGGCTCCAGACAATCGGGAAGGCACCATCCCTTGACAACCAACGCACCTGCTTCCTCGGCAATCAGTATCAATTCATTCACTAGTCTGGTCTTCCCGATGCCCGCTTCCCCGGATACTATGTGGGTTGAACCGGCTCCCGCTGCGGCATTCTCCATTGCCTTTCTCAGGTTATCCAGCTCATTCAGGCGGCCGATAAAATCAGGTGTTCGCAACGCGTTTTCTTCCATCAGGCACCAACATCCCGTTTCCGGGTAAAAGGCTTTGGGAAAATTGAGTTCCGGCACACACTTTATACAAAAGAAGGGAATCACCCAGCTGAAATGAGCGATATGGAAGGCGGCCGCGGCAGCCATCTCGGCGTGAAAACTCTCACCGGGGACCCCAAAAAAGCGATAATGAAACTTGCATGGCCAATGATAATTGCGATGTCCGTCCAGACGATGTACAACCTGGTGGACGCATTCTGGGTGTCCGGGCTTGGCGCCGATGCCCTTTCCGCCGTGGGGTTCTTCTTCCCATTCTTCTTCATGGTCATGGCCCTTTCGTCAGGCATCGGCATGGGCGGTGGCTCGGCCATATCCAGGCGCATCGGGGCGAAGGATAAGGCCGGCGCGGACTCGGTCGCGACGCACACGATGATTTTCATGATTATCATCTCGGTATCGCTCACCCTCCCTCTCTTATTCCTTGCCAGGCCAATGTTCAATGCCATGGGCGCGGGCGCTGTGCTGGAGGATACCGTATCCTACAGCCAGATATTGTTCTCCGGAACGATAATCATCTTCTTCTCCAACATCGCCAATTCCCTCTTATGGGGCGAGGGGGATGCGAAGCGCGCCATGATGGCGATGATGGTCGGCGGCATAGCCAACATCATACTGGACCCGATAATGATATACACGATGGGCCTGGGCGTTGCCGGCGCGGCATGGGCGACTCTTATTTCGATATCAATATCATCCGCTCTTCTCGCATACTGGCTTTTTTTCAAGAAAGCCACGTTCGTGAGCTTCAACTTCAAGAAGTTCAAATATGATAAGAAAGTCACTGTCGACATCTTCAGGGTCGGTTTGCCAACGTCCTTCCAGCAGCTCACGATGTCCATCAACATGCTCATCATGAACCTCATCATCGTCAGCATCGGCGGGACGGACGGGGTTGCGATACTCACCACCGGATGGAGAATATCCACGTTCGGAATTCTCCCGTTGATGGGCATTTCCACCGCTGTCGTATCGGTCTGCGGGGCCGCGTACGGCATGCGCGATTATCAGAGGATGGATGTCGCGCTCAATTATGCAATAAAGATTGGTCTGGCGATTGAGCTGTCTGTTGCGGCGTTCATATTCTTCCTTGCAGTTCCGATTACCGCTTCATTCACAAGTTCCAGCGGCGCCGCGCATCTGGCTCCCGACCTGGTCCGGTACTTCAGGATAACGTGGCTCTTCCTTCCGGGCGTCGCTCTCGGCATGCTGTCCGGCTCGATGTTCCAGGGAACCGGCAAAGGCACATATTCACTCGCCGTGACCATCCTTCGAACCATAATACTCACGCCAACAATCGCTGTTCTGCTGGCAGTTGTCCTGGAAATGGGCCTTGACGGAGTCTGGTGGGGACTGGTCATCGCCAACATCACCGGCTCGAGCGTCTCCTATCTGTGGGCAAGGTCTTACATACGAAAGCTGAGGGCCGAAGCACAGCCGATTACCGTTTAACCGCCTCTAGAATCGTCGCAGGGCTCGTCCCCGTCCATTGTCCTGGAGTTCTCCGCGCCGAAAGCCTGGGTGCAGGCATCCATCGGAATCTTCTCCATTTTATGGCCGCAGCATTTCGGGGCGGACTCCCCAATTGCCTTCTTCCCGCATTTCCCGCATTTGAATTCATATTCCATCAAAGGTTTCACCAGGAGATAATCGCTTTGGCCCCAGATAATGTTTTCGCAATCCGGTTCCATGGATTCTACGCGAAGTTAGAGAGAGAAGCCCCCTGCGAAATGCGATGCAGGCAGAATATCTGCCCCTCCCTGCCCTAAAAGGCGGGGCAAGCCGCCTCATTCCGCATCAATCCTCGATAATCTTCACCGATTCTCCGCCGTGCCTTGTCTCCCTCGGCCTTATCCGTATGAACAAAGGCACTTGCACGCCTCCGCCGCAGACAATGGCGACCCCCATTGGCAGCTGCTGTATGTCCTCGGTCGTGCCGGAGGTAAGTCCTTCCACGGAAGACGTCACCGCCTTCAGGTCCAGCGGGTTCGTTATCTTGAGGATTATCTGGGTCCCGCACTGGCTCAGGACGTTCTTGTCAACCTTCGCGGCCCTCTGCGTGATTATGACCAGGCCGAGGCCGAACTTCCTGCCCTCAGATGCGATGGTGCGCATTATCTTGGAGCATGCAGTCGTGCCCTGCTGCGGGCAGTAATTGTGCGCCTCTTCAGTCACAACCAGCATCGGAGGAATCGCGTTTATCTTGCGCATCTCGAAAAGGGATGTGAGAACGCGGTTCACTATGAGGCCGGCAATCTCCGGGGGCGTTCCCCTGAGGTTGAGGACGGTCATGTTTCCCTTCTTGATGAGCTCCTCCAGCTTCGTGCCGCGCTCCGCGAATATGTTAATCTCATCCAGATAAGTGAGTTCCTGGATCAGGTTCGCGTTCTGAGCGTCCTCCTGGGCCTCCAATGTCCGGATGATGTCCTTCATCGAGAACGATGGCTTGTTGGCCTTGATCATCTCCAGGACCTTCTTCAGCGCGGGAAGGGCCTGCCTGACGTTCTTCACGTTGGTCATTGAAAGAATGTCCCTGGCTTCCAGGTTGGCAAGCGTGAATCTCAGCGGCTTCGCATTCTTGTTGGTCTTCGTGTCTGGAGAGAACTCGCAGATCTGGTCGGCGTACCCTCTCGGGCGTATCCCGAACTTCTCGGCATATTCAGACGGCTGGCCAGGGTCCCGCAGTGAAGTGTATTCTCCGTGCGGGTCTATTATCATGACGGTGACGCCCTCATGCTTCAGCAGCTCCTCGACCAGGACGCCGGTCATGTAGCTCTTGCCGCCGCCGGTCTTGGCCAGGACGCTGACGTGCTTCGATACCATGTCGTTGATGTCCAATCGAATGGGAATATCATGGCCGTTCAGCATGCCGATGTAGGCGCCGGTCTTCTCGCTGTGCTTGATGCCGATTACCTTGATTATCAGGTCATCGTCTGCCCTGGTGACCTGCGCGCCAGCCTTGAATGGTACCCTGGGAATCTGCAAAAGTCCTCTTTCATCCCTGTATCCGATGATTGTGATGTCCGCCAGAACCTTCTCCTGGATGTCCATCATCTCAGATCGGAAGAGCGTCGTGTAGGGAAAGAGTGTAGATCTCGGTGGTC
>CALKWP010000052.1 GCA_938004075.1 uncultured Methanomassiliicoccales archaeon | reverse complement strand
TACGAGCTGGTGATTCGTGACTGGAGTTCAGACGTGTGCTCTTCCGATCTACTCCCAGATCCCCCGCGGACTCGAATTCCAGGATTTCGGGCTGCTCCTCGGAAGCCAGGTACCTCACAAGTCCGGAGGACTTAAGGTCCGATATCAGCACCTCGTCAGCCCATTTGTCGAGAGCCATCTGTCTCTCGCCGTAAACGTTCTCAGTGTCGGAACATGTCTGGCGGCTGATGAAACCATTCTTTATGGTCTTGCAGCTTTCCGCAATTCTCAGAATGAGCTTTGCCAGGTCGGGCTCGCATACTGAGAGGTGTTCCTCCAATCGCATGATGATTCCTCACAGATGAATCGGCTTAAGGATATTAAACCCCTTGTCTAATCATCGCAGTGACAGTCACAGCAGCAGCATTTTTCCCTAAGGAATCCGATCCTGGCGCAGAACCAGTGGTGGCTCAGCGCGATTATGGAGACCGTGAAGTTGAACACCAGGTCGAAGTGGTGCCACCATGGATGGTCACCGAATATGCCCGAAGGCGCTATTGCCAGGCGGAATATCAACCAGCCTGCAACCACCCATGCCGCAATCCAGAGCGTCCTGTACTGGGCTTTCTGGAATTGGTCCTTGATGTGGTTGAAGTGGTCAGAGTAGACGCCGAACAAGATTATCGGGATCAATGGGTAAGTTCCCATGTAGAGAACGTGGTGCCATTTGTCTGGCTCGGGTATGTTGGGCCCCAGGAAGTTGACTATCTGGTAGCACATGAATGCGATAACGAATCCCGCCAGCAAAGCAAATGTCAGGAGTTTGATGCCCCTGTCGATATTGTCCTTGAACTTTACGGTCTCGAGGTAGTCCCTCCAGGTGATGGCAATCATCATGGACATCATCACGGTCCACTGGAACGAGCCAAGGAACCAGAACAGCCTCACGTCATTGAAATCGCCCAGCGCTCCGACAAGGCTCCATGAGAATCCGAATATGAAGAACCAGAACACCCACACCATTGCATACCAGAATATGGCTTTGAGCGCATCAATTTTTATCCATTTGGACAGCTGGCCCTTGAACATGAAATCGTCCATGCCGAAGAAGAAGAAGCCCAGGATGATGAACATGAAATGGCCAGGCATCAGAAGGCTCGGGGAAAGCCCGATTATGTCCTTCATGAGGAAGATGTGGCCGTAGAACATGAAAGTCGCGCCGGTAATCGATACCCACTGCCTTGCGAGCCCGTTCCAGCTCGGAACCGGCTTGATCTTGAAGTAATGGCTCTGGCATATCGAAAGCATGACATAGTAGCCCAGAAGCGGCACGTAGTACGCATTGTGCCAGCCCTCGCCAAGCCCGTAATAGCTCATGAACAGTATGCTCACGCCGATTATCAACGATACCGCAAGGGCAACCATCCAGGTAGCCTTGCCCCATCTCAATTCGTATTCCATTTTATCCATCCTCACAATCAATTTTGGCATTTCGCCGTTGGCCCGGAAAACAAATGAAGGGATATAAACGTTTTTATATTAATTATACAATAACATCCTCATGCGAACATTGGAAGAGTTCCTGCCGCAGGGCGGCCCCATATGCGGGGTTGACGAGGCAGGCCGCGGACCTGTGATGGGCCCGATTGTCATTGCTGGCGTTCTCGTCGATGACGATAGAGTGCTGAAGCAGATAGGCGTTCGCGATTCCAAGAAATTATCTCCCGGCAGGCGGGAGCAGCTCCTGAAAGAGGTCGTCGCGGTCTCGAAGTACGAGGTCATCGTGGTGAGCGCGGAAGATATCGACCTCATGCGCCAGTCCATGACAATGAATGTTATGGAATCGAAATTATTCGCCACCGTGATTGAGAGGTTGGGCGGCAAGATTGCTTACGTCGATGCAGCCGATACGGACGAGGACCTATTCGGCAGGTACATCTCAAGGGAGCTGGGCGGCAAGGTCAAGATTGTCTCCAAGCACGGGGGCGATGACCTCTTCCCGGTGGTATCAGCAGCCAGCATCGTTGCAAAAACCCGCAGGGACTCAATCATCGAGGAGATCAAGAAGGAGCTGGGACAGGACATCGGCAGCGGCTACCCGTCCGACAAGAAGACTATAAATTTCATGAAGGAATGGTACCTTGAACATGGCAACATGCCGCCGCACACAAGGTTGTCATGGAAGACCGTGGATAACATAATAAACGAGCTCAGCATGACCAAGCTGGACAGATTCAAAGGATGATATTATGGACGAGCTAGAGGGACACATCAGGAAAGCCATAGAGAAATTCAAGGAAAAGATCGCAGAGGACCAGGAGCTCCGGAAGGAACTCGCTGAGATAACCAGGAACATCAACATAAACACCACAGATAACGAGGGATTCAGCTTCATAATGGACAAGGGCGAGATAAAGGGATTCAAGCGCGGAAAATTGGAAACCGCCGAGATAGTCCTGCATGCCACAACCGCTGATTTCACTGCTCTGTTCACAGGGGAACTCAAGCCGATGAAGGCCTGGGCAACCAAGCGGCTGAAATTCGATGCCAGCATTGATGATGTGATGCGATTGAAGAAGCTGATTGGCTGAGACAATCTTAAATACGGGTTCAGACTATATCAAGAAAAAGGTGAAAGAATGCTGTTCGTTACCACAATACACGCGGCCGACGGAAAGTTCGAGGATGCAATAAGGGCGCTCAAGAGATTGAAGGTCCCGGAAGGGGTCAAGATACGCGAGTTCCTTGGGCTGTTCGGGGACCCGGATGCAATCATAGTTTTCGAGACCAAGGATGAGAAGCAAGCGGTGGACTTCGTCTGTCTCATTGCGTCATCTGTCATGTGCAAGACCTCACTGGCGCTCCCGATTGATGAGTTCCGCTGGACAAAGTGATTCCAAGAGCACTTTTTTATACCATTTCCCCATGAGAGTCCAAGGAGCGAATATGATGACCCTCAGAGTTCATAACACAATGACTGGCCAGATGGAAGATTTTCAGCCTATTAATGGCAAGAAGGTCGGCATGTACGTCTGCGGCATCAACACCTATGATGACAGCCATATGGGGCATGCGAAGTCCGCAGTCACTTTTGACGTTATACGCAGGCACCTGGTCAGAAAGGGGTACGATGTCACTTATGTCATCAATTTCACCGATATCGAGGACCATTGCATCGAGCGCACGATAAAACTGGGCATACCGCTTGACCAGTTAACTGAAAAATACATCGGGGAGTATCACAAGGACATGGGGAAGCTGGGGGTCAAGAAGGCGGACATTTACCCGGTGGCCAGCCACCATATGAAAGAGATTATTGAAGCAATCCAGAAGCTCATTGAAAAGGGCTTCGCATACGAGTCCGGCGGGGAAGTTTATTTTGATGTCATGGCCGTTGCTGAATTCGGCAAGCTCAGCCACCGCAAGCGCGAGGAGATGCTGGCAGGCGCCCGTATCGCGGTTGACGAGCGCAAACGCGGGCCTCTTGATTTCGTTCTATGGAAGAACAAGAAGGAGAACGAGCCGTTCTGGGAGTCGCCCTGGTCGGAAGGCCGTCCGGGCTGGCACATCGAATGCTCGGTAATGTCAATGAAGTATCTCGGTGAAAGTTTCGAATTGCATGGCGGCGGTTCCGAGCTTGTCTTCCCGCATCACGAGAACGAGATAATGCAGTCCGAAGCGCTTTCAGACAAGCCATTCGTCAAGTACTGGCTTCACGGCGGGCTGATGAATGTCGGCTCCGAGAAGATGTCCAAGTCCCTGAACAATTTCTTCACCATAAAAGACGTTCTGAAGGATTATGACCCCACTGTCGTGAGGTTCTTCCTTCTCAACACCCATTACCGGAAGCCGATAGACTTCAACCAGAAGGCTCTGGAGGAAGCAGCGCAGGCGCTAGGCCGCATCCAGAACACTCTCGACAATGTTCTGGCGGCCGTAGGTGGGGCTGCGGAAGGCGATGATGATTTCAAAGATGTCGCCCGGGAAGCGATGACGAAATTCGATGCGGCAATGGACGAGGACTTCAACACGCGTGATGCCATCTCCACGATATTCGACTTTGCCAAGGAGGTCAACAAGTACCTCGAATCCAGTCCAAAGAAAGGCACGCTGGAAGCCATTCTGGAGACGTTCCGCGCTTATGATGAGATACTTTCAATATTCAAGTTCGATAAAGGCGCTCAGGACCACATGATGGCCCCTCTGATGGATATCATAATTGGGATAAGACAGAAAGCCAGGGCCGAGAAGAATTTCAAGCTATCGGACGAGATACGCGACCGGCTGAAGGAACTGGGGATTGTCCTGGAAGACACCGTTGAAGGCGTGAAGTGGAAAATCATCTGAATGAGCCGTTCAGCCACATCCAGACCAGACCGATCACAATGAGCATAGCACCCGCCAAGAAGAAGAAAACTGCAGTGTAGTAGGAGCCGCTGTCCCTGATTTCGATTTTCTCATTTTTCTGATACTGGCTCACCACGGTCCAGTTTGGTACCCCGCCGCCGCGCATGTTCATCCGCTTGTATGGGTTTCCCTCAGCCATTCCGCCCTGGGCGACCCAGAGTATTATCCAGAGTGCCATTCCCGCGACGACCATGGCGAACGGGGTGAATATGAATCCCAGCAGGAATCCGATGCCAATTATGGTCAGTATCAATTTTAATGCTTTCTCCATGGTTTAAAATTGGCTTGACTGTATAAATAGATTGGTTGGGAATTCCCATCATTCGAGCAAGGTCAATTCCCTCTCCACCAGCTTGAGGTCCTTCTCTTCCATGGTGGGGGGGCTTACCGGCACTATGAGGACCGCTTCCCTGATGGCAATCTGCTCGTTGAGAAGCTGGATGAACTTAAGAACCGATGGATACGTGTTATGGGTAATCAGGTACTCAAGTCCGGAGAGGAGCAGTATGCCGTTCTTTGATTTTTTCAGGAAGTTCTCGATGTGGTAGAACAGCGTGGACAGATTCTGCGGTGGGACCGTGTTCTCAGTCTCCGATGTGGATAGCCAGATAATCGGGGTCTTCTCAAGGCCGTACCTCTTCCGTATCTTGGCCGGGAAGTCCCTTGTGATGCATAATCCCTCGTGTCCATGCGTCACCCAGTCCTTGAAGATCTCGTAACTTCTGTCCGGAACTTCCTCTTTGATTAGGTAGCCGGTGCAAACCTCCAGCTGGTTCTCAACCTCTCCCTCGGCGCCCTCGGGTTCCGGCTTAACATACAGCGCATTCCTGACAATCCTGTGAACGCAGAATTCGTCCCCGCGGCACTGGCATTTGTCCTCCGTGGCATCGAATCTTGCGTCCATGAGGGTGGATATGACACCGGCGAGGTACCCTCTTGTGAAATTGCATCCAATGCTGGTCTTCTTCCCCAGATGGTTCGCTTCAACCGATTCCTCGAATTCTATGGTTATAACATCATCAGTGATGCTGGTGGTGGTCGCGCGGCCCAATCCAGTCTCTATCAGGATGCCGGGAAGAATGTCCTCCATCTCCTGGATGTTCTCGCAAGCATAGCCGATGCTCTGGACCAAGCTCTCGCCGCATCTATATCCATACCTGGCAAGCATAGCGCTTGCGTCCTTCTCGCCAAGTAATATCTGGAGCTCGTCGTGAAGGCTGCGCAATGCATCGCCGCCCATTACGAAGAAGCTGACAGTTGATTCAGTCTCATTCATTCGCATCACCTTTCTTCCGCAGATGAATATCAATTACCTCATTGCCCAACTCGATGAAGGATTCCTCAACATGGGCTCCAGTTTTAGCGCTTGTCAGGTGGAATTTCATCCTGTGCCTGGCCGCAAGTTCAGAGAGTTCCTTCTCACCGAATTGCATCTCGCATTTCAGGTCGGACTTGTTTCCAAGCAGGAGGACCGGCGCATCAGCATTCACCTTCCTGAAGACCTGTATCCAGTCTTCCAGATGCTGCAGGGTTTCCAGTCTTGTGGTATCGCAGACGATGAATGCGCCAGCAGCGCCCTGGTAATAGGCAGAATGAACATTGTCATGGATGCGTTGGCCGAGAATGTCCCATATCAGGAAGGTCATGTTGTATTCGGTGCCATCCCTGAAAATATCAACCTCTTTCTTCGAGACCTTTGTGCCGAATGTCATGATGTACTTGTCATCGAAACTGTCGAAAACGAATTTCCTGATGAGCGAAGTCTTGCCCACCGCCCCATCACCCAGAAGACATATCTTCTTCATGAGCTTCTTGGGCATGGAATCACCCGCCGTGCTGCTCGATGAGCCGCTTGCGCTTTGCCAGCGAGCTCTTCACCGAGAAATCGTCCTTGAATCCCTTCTCGACCTCGGCCAGTTTCTCAACCGCCCTGAGAAGCGTATCCTTCTTCGGGTCCTTCACATCCACTCCGGCCAGGGAGAATTGCTGCCTGATGGCGGCCATTGCCGTCTCCTGGTCGCCGAATGATTCGCAGAACTCCTGGATGATCATATCTGTCACGTCAGTCAGGTTCCTTATCTCCTTGGGCCCAGCAACCGGCGCGGTTTGGTTTTTCGCTGTGTAATCGAGGACGCCCTCGCCAAGCAACTTGAAGATGGATTCAACGTTCTCGCCAGTTTTAGCACTCGCAACGTAACTCCTGCATCCGAATTTGCTCGCCGTTGATTGCAGTTCCGACTCGGATATCTGGCGCTCATCTATCAGATCGCATTTGTTACCGACGAATACCATGGGTATCTCGCCGGTTACTTTTCTGAGCTCGGGAATCCAGTATTCCACTGTGCTGGCTAAGGTATCCTTTCTTGTCAGATCGCAAACAATCATTGCGCCTTCCGCGCCTTTGTAGCTTGATGCCTGGATGCCAGTATATCCCTTCTGGCCGAGTATGTCCCATATCATCAGCGTTAATACCGTTTCGCCAGCCGGCGTGTTGAATCTCAGGTCCTTCTTTGTGATCTTCGTGCCGATTGTGGTGATGTACTTGTCGTCAAACTTGTCCATCACGAATTTTCTTACAAGACTTGTCTTTCCCACGGCTCCGTCACCGATAAGAAGCACTTTCCTTTTAACCTGTTTCACGTTCATAGTCATCCACGATTGTATGGCATAATGCAAACCTCATTCATAACACTTTCCTCGGACAAAAAAATATTGGCTATTTATCTGGATTAACATTATGTTTCAAATGTTTCTTGATTACTTTCGAAATGCCGCTTCCATACTGCATTGCCTTCTTCGGCTTATTCGCCATCATGCCGGGAACCCCGAGCAATCCTGCTGCATCCCTGAGCACGATCTTATTGCCCCTCTCCCCAATCTTCTGCTCGATGCCAATCGAATCAGTGAATTTTACGAATCGTTCATCAATATATGGAGCCAGCAATTCCTTTTTGTAATACGACGCCATTTTTTGATAAGCTGGAAATTCCAGCATCCTCAGCTCATCAAGGTCGCGTTTCATCATGGCATCTGCATCATCACGGTCAATGTATTTCCTGTAGCCACCGAAAAGTTCGTCAGCGCCCTGGCCGCATATCACGATTTCTTCAGATATGCCTCCGAGCGCAATGTCAAAGCCGACAAAAGTTGTAATCCACTTAGGATTGTCCATGCAATGAACATTCTGAACCCTGTCCAAAGACTGGACAATGTCCTTTTCCAGAACCTCAATCCCTTTCCATGTAATGTCCAGAACCGCAGCGCAGTCTCTTCCCCATTCCAAGTCATGAGACCCTTCCAGGCCCATTGTGTATAATGTTGGCTCGCAATATTTTCTGGCGATGACAGCAATGACCGCGCTATCCAGGCCACCGGAGAACATAATGCCAACGTTTTCTTTGCCGGATACCTTCTCGCTGATTACGGCTCGCAGAATTACAGCCAGCTTCCAGGCTTCCGCGTCCCGAATCATGGTATCAGTTCAATTCCTTGAATAGCAATTTGCCGGAATGCAGACCCCTTGCAATGATTTCCAGGTCATCCAATTTTATGCGCTTCTGCTCAGCGGAATCTGTGTCACGAATTGTCACAGTTCCATCAGCAAGCCCATCAAAATCCACGGTGATGCAGAACGGCGTGCCAATCTCATCCATCCTGGCATATCTTTTTCCGATGGAACCGGACTGGTCGTAGCAAACATCATAATCATCCCTCAGGCGAGAATGGATATTCCTGGCCACTGGAATGAGTTCATCCTTCTTCATCAGCGGGAAAACGGCAAATGTGTAAGGCGCCAGCGCCGGCGGGAGTTTGAGAACGCCGGTCCGCTCATCGACCAGATGAAGGTCCAGCAATGCCCAGACGTTCCTGTCCACTCCGAAGCTCAATTCCAGCACATGCGGGATGAGCCGTCTGCCTTCAATTGAGACTTCCATGCTCTCCTTGGAGCCGAGCTGGTGCTTCGTCAGGTCATAGTCTCCCCTGTAATGCAGACCTGCAAGTTCCTTGAATCCGCCAAGCGTTGACAGGTCCACCTCGATGTCGAAATGGACGCGATTGTAGAACGCTCTCTCCTTCGCGGATTTTTCATAGAATCTGAACTTGCTTTTTGGAACTTTTATCACATCCAGGTAGAATTGCTGGATCTTCAGCATGTGATACACATAGAATTCCGGCAGACCGTACTGGTCCACCAGGTAACGACATGGCATAGGCTGCATGTGCTGCTTTCCGCGCATGTCAACCAGCTGGACCTGGATGTCCTGGCCATCCATCTCTTTGAGGTCAAGTTCATCAGAGAATGTATCCGGGTCCATGAATATCTGAAGTTCAGCCTGTATCAATTCCCTCATGCGGTAAACGCCCTGGCGCGGCGCAATCTCGTTCCTGTAAGCCTTGCCGATGATGGTCAACCCGAGCGGAAGCTTCCTTCTCATTATCTCGAAATGCCTCTTGAAATTCAGATAAGCGCCCTGGGCGGTTTCCGGTCTGAGGTATGCCTTGTCGGTGCCCTTGGTTCCCACATCGATAGGAAACATCATGTTGAATGTCCTCGCATTTCCAAAAGGCCCTTTGCATCTTGGGCAAGCAAGGCCAATCTCAAGGACTTTTGCATCAATCTCGGCAAGCGAAAGCTCCTCCGCTGCCTGATTGGTGGTCTCCTCGATAAGCTGGTCCGCCCTGAAAGCATGGCCGCATTTCGTGCATTCGATTAGCGGGTCGGTGAAGCTGTCCACATGGCCGGATGCCTTGAGGGCAGCCTCAGGAAGGATATTCGTGGAATCAATGAGGTAATAATTATCGTTGAGTCCCATGAAATATTTCAACCAGGAATTCTCCCATTTCCTTTTGAGCATCGCTCCCATGGCACCGTAGTCATAGAAACCGGCCATGCTGCCGTATATCTCTGCGGACTGCCAGATGAATCCTCTTCGCTTCGCGAGCGATTGCACGTCTATCGACATTTACCTCACCATTATCTTAGAACCGCCGCCAGCATATCAAGCTCGTATATCATTGCGACGAGCCTGTCCTGTGAATTGCGGATTGGCAATTGGCCGAAATCATGCTTCTTCATTATGCGGGCCGCTTCCGTGACGCTGGTCTTCCCGAATATGGTCATCGGGTCAGGGACCATTACCTCCTTAACAGGTATCTTAGGAAGCGTGAGGTGCTTTACCTCGTAGTAGAGCTTAATCACGTTCCTGAGGCCCTCCCAGGTCCACTGGTCCTCATCCTCGCCGATGCCGAGGTCTGCAACTGCAGTGTGGCCGTCAACGGCTGAAAGCTTGAAAATGTCCCTGTCTGTTACTATGCCGACAAGCCTGCCCTCGTCATTGAGCACAGGGGCGGCAACAACGCCAGCCACTCTGAAAAGCGTGTCTGCCACAGCAATCGGCGCACCTTCGTAAATCGGCACACATGGCGTGCGAACGAAATTCTCCACCGGCTCATCCATATCCAGCTTCTCGATGACGCTGAGGTAATCCACTGGTGTTACAATCCCCACCAGCTTCTTCTTGCTCACTATCGGGAGGTGATGCAGGTTGTTATCGAGGAGGATCCTGGCTCCGTCCTCAATCGAGTCATTGGGCCCCAGCGAGGGGTAATCCTTTGTCATGAGAAGGGCTAGCTGCTCCTCTTCAGGTTTAGCATAGATATCCTGCCTGGTCGTGAAACCAACCATTGTTCCATCATCCTTTGTGACGGGTATGCCGGTTTTGTTATTTCTAACCATCAATTTGATGATATCTGTCCTGTTGCCTGGCAGTTCTGCGCAACCTACTTCCTTGACCATTATGTCCTTCAATTTCATGGAATTCCTCCCTTCTCGAACATGCGTATCCTTCCCGACCTCTCCCTCAGAACCGCCATGCACGGTATGTCCACC
>CALKWP010000051.1 GCA_938004075.1 uncultured Methanomassiliicoccales archaeon | reverse complement strand
AGATGGTGATTCGTGACTGGAGTTCAGACGTGTGCTCTTCCGATCTCAGAACTGCGGCCTGGTGAAGAACTTTGCATTACTTGTGGACGTCAGCGAACGCTCGCATGACCGCGAGGTCAAGCAGCTTCTCATGGACCTTGGCGTCAAGGAGATCAAGAGCCAGCAGACCGACCTGACCAGGATATACGTGAACGGAGACCTGGTCGGAACCCATGACAAGCCAGGTGACCTAGTCAAGGAATTGAGAGAGCGCAGGAGAGGCGGAATACTTTCTCACGAGATCAACCTGAGGTTCGACAGGGACATGAATGACATTGTCATCAACTGCGACGAGGGAAGGCTCAGGAGGCCTTTGCTGGTGGTCAAGGAAGGAAGGCTTCTTCTCACCAAGAGGCACCTCGAAGGGCTTGCCAGCGGTCGGATGAAGATGAAGGACCTACTCAGGGAGGGCGTTGTGGAATGGATAGATGCCGAGGAGGAGGAAGACTCCTTCATCACCATCATGCCATACACCGCGCCGACCAAGTGCCCGAGCTGCTCCAAGCTGCTTTCAGAAGGAAATGTGATATGGGACAATGTTGGGCAGCCCGACCCCGTCGCCAAGCTCACATGCGCCTTCTGCAATGCCGAGATGGAAGTGCCGAAGCACATAACCACCGACAACACCCACATGGAGATCGACCCAATGCTAATACTGGGTGTCGCATCCGGAATGGTTCCCTACCCGGAACACAATTCATCTCCAAGAATCACGATGGGTTCGGCAATGGCCAAGCAATCCCTCGGAATGGCGGATTCGAACTACAGGATACGCCCGGATACCAGGGCCCACCTCATGCACTACCCCCAGCAGCCCATGGTCCAGACCGAGATTATGAAATACGTCAACTTCAAGGAAAGGCCGGCAGGCCAGAACTTCGTTGTGGCTGTGACATCATATCACGGCTACAACATGGAAGACGCGCTGGTGTTCAGCAAGGCAGCCATCGAGAGGGGCCTTGGGCACTCGTCCTTCTTCAGGACCTACAAGGCAGAGGAGAGGCGCTACCCAGGCGGCCAGGAGGACCACTTTGAGATTCCCCCGACAGATGTAAGGGGAGCCAGGGCGGACGATTCATACAACAGCCTGGACGAGGACGGCCTCATCAACCCGGAAGTCTATGTGAAGGGCGGCGACGTGCTGGTCGGAAAGACCTCCCCGCCAAGGTTCCTTGAAGAGGATACGGATTTCCTCACCCCGCAGAAGCGCAGGGAAACCTCGGTCACAGTAAGACCGGGAGAGAAGGGCTGGGTCGATAGCGTCATGCTCACGGAGACCGAGAACGGCTCCAGGCTGGTGAAGGTCAAGGTGAGGGACCCCCGCATACCCGAGCTCGGAGACAAATTCGCATCCAGGCACGGGCAGAAGGGCGTCATCGGCCACATAATCTCTCCCGAGGATATGCCTTTCACTGAAAATGGCATGACCCCGGACCTGATAATCAACCCGCACGGTATCCCGTCACGTATGACAGTTGCCCACGTTCTAGAAATGATCGGCGGCAAGGTCGGAGCCATGGAAGGCCGTTTCATCGATGGAACGCCATTCAGCGGCGAGAGGGAGGAGATCGGAAGAGCACACGTCTGAACTCCAGTCACGAATCACCCTCTCGTA
>CALKWP010000050.1 GCA_938004075.1 uncultured Methanomassiliicoccales archaeon | reverse complement strand
AATCGGCAACGTGGTCAAGAGCGCCCATGTGTTGCAAGTTTCGCAGAACATCAGACGCTTTAGAGATGTCTTCCGAGCCACGCGCACGATTGTGGCGCAGAGTAGAAATCATCTGTTGCTCTCGTGTCATGTCCGTAAAAACAACAGTAATCTCAGTCCACCCTAAAACCTTACATGCCCGCCAACGGTGCTCCCCATCAATGATTTCCCGCGTTGCTCTATTCACCAGAACAGGCTGAGTAAAACCATCCTCTTCGATACTACGGCACAACAGTTCAAATTCCCGGTCGCTTTGTCGATTAGGATTATAGGTATTTGGAGTGAGACTATCAATAGGAACAGTTTCCGTAATGAGTCTCTCCAAAGTCACGATATTCTTCTCTATCTTTTTCTTAGCCATTTTTTACCTCTTTGCAATATTGTTCGTAAGTTCCTTGACCTGTCGTATATTTGAATACACGTTCCTGGTCACAAGATGAGCCTTTGCTCCAGTCAATATCCAAATTTCGATTTCCTATGAAATCGAAGGACACCTTGCCCTTATTATTAAATCCGAAAGAGGAATTCATCGGAGCTCCGTGCTCTACCAGATTCGGAACGGGATTCCATGTTAGCAGTCCTCTTGTTTTCATCCACCCCCATAGGTGACTGTCTTCATATGGCATATCGAATGGGCAAGTTTGGTCGCACCAGGTTAGCATATCTGCTAATTTATCTTTAGGAAAAATACAAGCTACGCCGGGTGCGCCGCAGTCATTGACGAACCATGAATATCCCCTTTTGTAGGCCCACGCAAATTTAGCTTTCTGCTCACGTGAAGCGAATAGCGAAATAATCTCGTTCGGTTTTACGCTGATTACTTGATAGACAAGCTCTTTGAAGTTTTTACACAAAACTGCATCTTCTTCTATTACTAGGTGATGAGTAGCATCTGGTTCAATGGCTTCCATTGCTTTACGGTGACACCACCAACTTCCTTCATATTTGACGTCTACGCACATTTTTGCATCGATGCCAAGTAAAGAGAATTGCTGTTGCAGTCTCTTGGCTAGGTTATACCGTTTAGGGACGGATACAATAGCGACACTCATTTTATAATCCATATTGACGTAGCTCCTGTTCCGAGTAGTAATAGTTCATCCTTGCAGGTGAGGTTAGTCCAGCAGTCCAGTCAATATCTTCCCCGGAATTCTCCTCGCCGATAAATACCTTGCTGTACTTCCCTGGATGGTTATACCCAAGTGTGCTACTTCTGTTTCCGATGTGTTGTACGAGAGACGGAACACAATACCACGCTTTGTACTCGGTGTGGTGGCAGAACAGTGAAATTCTGAAATCATCTCCCTGTTTTTCGTCTTGATTTGGAATATTCTTCTCTGACCATAACTGCCAGTATGGTTCTAAGGCAGTTGGGACTAGCATCGCCTGTCCAGTAATCGCATTACGAGTCATCCAGTGTTTTCCGGATGCCTGTATTTTGAGGGCCTCAGAAGAGGGGCAATATAGCGAAATGATATTCGATGGGTTGGCCTTCACAACTGCTATAACGCTATTTATGAAATCCTTACAGAGCAACAGGTCGTCCTGTAGTATCAGGACGTGTGTATCGTTTGCATTATAGGAGTTATGACAACGTTTAGCGTTGTACCAGACGC
>CALKWP010000049.1 GCA_938004075.1 uncultured Methanomassiliicoccales archaeon | reverse complement strand
TGTTCAGCCGCTGAGGCTAGGAAGTAGTGCACCAAAGTCCGTGCAGCATCGTCGAGGTTCACGGCCAAGTTAAGCATCTTCTCGACGTCTTCTTCGACTTCAAGGTCAGCCGGCGGCTCCTGCATAAAGCGAAATCGTGGGCCATTGTTTGCATCAAGTGTGGCGAGCGCCCGCAGGAATGGCTCCAATTTCTCGAAGGGACGAAGTTGAGAAGGAAGGCTGTACCTCCGCTCCCACAGCTGATAGACCAATTCCGCACAAGAATCCTGTGCCGCGACTCTGCCTTCAAGCGGCGCATTCTCGGCAACTTGGATGCGCTCAGCGAGCAGGTGTGCCATCCACTGAGCAAGTTCGTCATCTCCAAGCTCTAGTTGCGAGACAAGTCGTTTACCGAGTTCAATTACTGCTTTTGAGCGTTCGAGCGATTCCATCTTCTTCAATTAGGTAGTAGCGAACATAGGGGGGCACGTATAAGCTAAATTCATCGTTATCCGAGCTATAACGCGGGGGACGTCGATAGAGGCTGAGGCCAACAACAAGGCTGTACCCTGGATTGGCGGAGAGAAGCTCTTTCAAAAACGCTTTGTCAGCGCTCAAGCGGGTACCGGGAATAATTTCTTTTTCGTGGCCGTAACCGTTTGACTGGGTCCAGGTCTCACTTCGCAAGAGCGCACCGCTCTTGGTAACCCATCTGCGCCCATCGTCGATGGTACTTAAGCCCATCTCCGAAATGGTTGCTGCATTCGGCTCATCGCCAGGAACACGTACGCGTTCACCCCATGGGTCGTATTCGTCCACCCCGTGTGATTCTCCTCGAGCAGACTTCCACCGTCTTAGTTTGAACTGAGCGTTCTGACAGACCTCCATTGTCGGCTCAGTAGCTTCGCGATTAGACGTCTGGTTCTCTTCTTCGTCTAGAGCTACGTGGTCTTCGTCGAATCGGAAGAAATAGTCTTGGGCGTTCGAAGAAGTTTGCGCCGCACAGATAAATGCTACCGCTGAGACCTTTGGCACCAGCGCGCTGGTCACCGAAATGCTCTCTGAGGACTCATTCAAACTACTTGTCCAGTCTCCGGACACAACCAGCAGCCCTTCGTCGGTCTCCATAAGACTATCAAGATAGTCAGCATTTACCCGCCAGCGCCAATCTTTGTCTCCGTATTTTTCAGGTTCTGGGGGAGCCTTGGTAAGTCTAGGGTCGCGTCTGTCTGCCGCCCACTTGCCGTCTTTGCGTGTAAGAAGTCGATGTTCAATCCACTCGTCAAATGCATTCTCGATGCTGTAGGTCGGCTTGCCGACTTGGTGGGTTTTTAGCAGCCTCGCCGCCACTATCATCATTGCGTGATAGGCACGATAAGCCCGTAGGTCTTCAACTCGCGGCATGCTTCCGTGCGAGTGGCTGGTTCGTTTGTATCCAAACACGCCACTTTTGTAGCGAGCGTCGTGCTCATGCTCAGTAGTAATGCCTCCCATACGTTCGCGCATGGCCTTGATGGCACGTTTGGCAATTCCACTCTCCGAGATACCGAAGACTCGACCTAAAGGAGCAAACCAATATGGACCAATGTCGATACCAAAGTAGTATTTATCAACAACCTCGCCAGTTGAGTCGCTGGATGCCTCTGGCTCTATCTCAGGCATCCTGTAAGAAGCATGTTCAACGAGTGGAAGCTCACTTGCGTTGATTTTCTCCGGCTCGCCCAGCGTGGTCGACTCACCCAAAAAATCGGGCAACTCGTGCAAGGCACAGGCTGCGAAATGACGTAGGAGGACATGTTCTTCCTTGGCTGACGCCAAGAGGAATTCCCTAAAGAGGCATACCATGTCACGATGCGCGGCCGCGCAACGAGCGAGAGCTATGTTGAGCCACAGGCGGGAGTGCCATTCGTAGAAGACAAAACGCTTATCTACGAAAGCGCCAGGTGCACTGACGACAGCTGCTTTCGCGAGCGCAGTCAAAACTGGAACCCAACCAAGCTCGATGGTCGCTCGGACGGCATGTGCCGCCGGCCAACGCACAGCAGTGCTTGGGGAGCCTAGAGCGGCCCAGAGGGAACAAGCCAGCGCGGCCTCGCAGCTACCATGCGGCGTCATGGCATCATTCCAGGGACCATCTCCATCTTCGGGGCGTAGGTCCATCTCGAGTAGCGATAGCCCAAAGTGCAGCGCGTCGTCCGCCTCATCACTCGTTAAACGAGAGGACAACGACTCCAGCATCTGAAAGAGCTCTCCGGCGCCAAGCGTTGTGACCTGGACAAGGAACCCATCGAGAGTTGCCTCCACAATCTGGTCGTCGCTAACAATGCCTTCACTGATGAGCTGCTGATATGGAAACGAGCTTCCCCACCTTCGTCTCCTAGCCCATTCAGGGCTTCTTCGACATACGCCTAGCGCCACCTCTGCCATCGCTTTGCGTAGAGCAACTGGCTTTGTACTTTGCTCTCCGAGCACGTCGAAAAGATACCTAAGTTCATAGTTCCCAATTTCTGGCCACTGCGCAACCGCTAGACAGAACTCGGCAGCACCTCCCAAGCCACATCGGTACAGTGCCTCTCGGTAGAACTCTTCAATCCTATAAGGCGGGTCGAATGTTTTCAGGAGCAAGTAGGCGGTACGTAGCTCCACGGAACTTGTGAGGTCAACCCCTTTGAATAGGACATTCCAATCTGGGTCGTTGCGCTTCACTGGTGTCTCTGGCACGTACTGCTTTACAGAACTCCCGCCCTCACGCTTCGGTTGCCTCGCTACAGCGAGAAGCCTGTCTAGGTCGGAAGCTACGAAGTCGCAAGAGCGTGCCAACTCTGAAACTCGCTCAAGTTCGCTCTCCGACGGCGAGCTGACCCTGAGGTAGCGGTAGCCAACGCCGAGCGTTTTACGCTGGATGTCCTTAGCTGACTCGTGTTCGAGAGCTTTCGCTAGGTCCTCGGCGCGTGCCCACTCGTTGCCAATCGGGCACAGCGCAATCGACGCAATGGGCGGCAGCAGGCCGCTCGTTACTAGGCGGTCGATTGTGATTTTCAGAAGTCTGTCTGCGTATCCGACATCGCGGTCTCTCCAGCGACTGAGTGTGGCTATTGTCGAAGCCGGACACAAACTCAACAATCCATCAATGGTGTGGCCCCAGTCGAAGTGCTTGTCTCTCTCGACATATTCGTACGCTAGCTCCGCGCCTCGGGCCACCCTGTAGGCGGACTCCGGTCGGGCTGAGCTGTTCTTACCGCTTGCTTCGGCCAGGCAAAGGAGCGCTCCCCAGCGGTCCGAGTTTTCCTGCCCGATTCGGCTTGACATTTCCACCGCTCGCTCGAAATAGGAGCGGGCCTCGGCTCTGCTGGCCGGAAAAATGGCGCGCGCCAGAGTTTGGTAGGACTCGACTCTAGATTCAGCGTGCTCACGATGTTGTTCGATGGCTTCGTAGGCTCTGACAGACACTTCGAGCGCAAGGCTTTCGAGAGCCTTTGCGCGGGCTGCCAAGCGACAGACAGCTGCCATGGTAGCGGGCCAGAAACCGCTTGCCTTTTCTTGAAACCACTCCCGAAATGCGGCGAGTGATGTGACGTCTGAAATAGATGCGTCGCGCATCGCCCGTATCCATTCCAGTGCAGCGACTTGGTCTAGATTGAAGACGTTGCTGTAATCTTTGGACCTTGCGGCATTCGTCGCTTTGAGTGCTTCCTGGGCGGCCGCGTTGAACTCTGGCGGAGTTCTGCCACAGGCAATCTAGATCGGAAGAGCGTCGTGTAGGGAAA
>CALKWP010000048.1 GCA_938004075.1 uncultured Methanomassiliicoccales archaeon | reverse complement strand
TTTACAGCAATGGCTACTACGGCATAGTCCTTTCTGACAGCCCAAACAATGTGATCAAGGGCAACACCTGTGAAGGAAATAACCGGGGCTTCTACATCATCGGCGTCGCCTCTTCAGGGAACCAGATCTACCAGAACAACTTCCTGTACGCCACATCCACAGTGGTTTACGACGGCTACTTAAACATCAACTCCTGGCACATGGGCAACCCGGCAACCGGCGGATTGGGCGGAAATTACTACAACCTTTACGGCGGCGCTGACCGTGGCGACGGCGTCGGTTCCACAACGTTTGGCATCCCCAGCGGTGGCTCCCAGGATCTGTACCCGTGGATGGAGCCCAGCGGCTGGGTTCCTTTCTTCGAGAAGGTCGCGGATAAGAATGCTATAAGCACCATGGTGAATCTCGATACCAAGAACGAGCAGAAGATGCCTTCCATGGCCGTCGGCCCCGACGGCAGCATCAACGTCGTCTGGGAAGATAGGCGGATGACCTCGTATGACATATATTTCGCAAAAAGCACCGACGGCGGAAAGACCTTCGCGTTCAACACAAAAGTATCCGACGCCCCAGGCATCACAGATGAGCTCACCCCCAGCATCGCCGTGGATAACGCCGGGATCATTTACGTTGTCTGGCAGGACAAGCGCGCAGATTCGAACGGGGACATATTCTTCTCGAAGAGCGTCGACGGCGGAATGAACTTCTCACCTAATTCCCAATTGACGACCACTGGACCGCAGGGATGGCCATCTGTGGCTGTGTATGGCACAAATGTATATGTGGTATGGCACAATAATCCGGGCTCGAATTTCGATATCTATTTCATTCGCAGCACCAACGGAGGTAGCACATGGGGATCAGCAATCAGAGTGGATGGCGCGGGAGCCATCGGCGACCAGACATACCCGTCAATGGCCCTAGATATTTCGGGAAACATATATATCGTATGGCATGACAACCGGGGCGGAAACAATGATATCTATTTCACAAAGAGCATCAACAGCGGTTCTTCATTCGTCACCCCGGATGTCAGAGTCAACAGCGTGACCACGAATGATCAACTCTACCCAAAAATATCCGCAAATTCAGATGGCATCCATGTGGTTTGGCAAGATTATGCCACATCAGTGACATCACCAACGATAGAGTACACAAAGAGCACAAATTCAGGGGTCTCATTCATAACCCCCAGTAAAAGAGTGAGCTCTGTGATGGCAAGTGTCAACACCGCACCTACGATTGCCCTGGCACCGTCCGGGCGAATTTTCGTAGCATGGCAGAATAACAGCAATGCATACCTGTCATGGAGCGTCAACAAAGGGAATACCTTCCTCAGAGAAAGGCTGTTCTCCAGGGAGACACAGAACCGGCAGAATCCAGTCATTGCTGTAGATGCATCCGGGCGGTTGTTCGGCTCATGGCATATAACCACATTTGAGGTATTCTGCCTTGAATACACCGGAGCATACCTTACGATTCAAACTGGAATTAATGCCGCACCAAACAATGGCACCGTCCGGGTCAAACCAGCCATTTACTTTGAGACGGTCTCTGTGAACAAACCGCTGAAGCTGATAGGCCAGGAAAGAGATGCTACAATCATCGACGCGGGCGGCGGAAGCTATCCCGTTGACATAACCGCCAACTACGTTAGCGTCTCCGATCTGCGAATAATCAACCCGAGCCCTGCGAACGGCAGGGGCGTCCGCGCCTGGAATGTGGGATTCATTAGGCTGAGGAATCTCAATATTGATTCGCCTCACACCGGGATCGAGATCTTGAATGAGACTTTAGGGAACAACATTATTGAGAATTGCCTTATTACGGCAGCCAATGCCATTAATTTCGAAGGTGCCATGACCGGTAACCGCATCCAGAACAATACACTGTTATGGAAGTCAGGCGCTCTGTTCGGTCATGGCATATACTTCCTCTCGACAACCGGCAACACAGTTGACAATAATACCATAAGCAATTACATAGATGATGGAATGTATTTCGAGTCCTCGGGCGGAAACACCATCACCCGCAACAGTTTCATATCCAATTATTATGCGCTGTATGTGGACGGAGGGCCGAACAACAGGTTCTACCACAACAACATCATTGGCAGCACGCATGCCGAGCCGGTCTACACGGCACCCAACCAATTCTTCGACAACGGCTATCCGGACGGCGGGAACTACTGGGGTGACTATGTTGGCACGGACATCAGGCGAGGCGCAAGCCAAAACATCCCTGGTTCGGACGGGATGGGCGATGTGCCATATGGGAACATGGAAGGCACGGTATGCTACGATAATTACCCTTGGATGTTGGAGAGCGGATGGGGTATGGACTATCCAGTCACCCCAGTTCTGAAATCGGCGGCATGGGACAGCGTCGGCGAACGGTTCTGGCTTTGCGGGGAAACCGGCGGCGATAGCTCGATATACCATGCCCTTCCCACTGAGACATCATATATCGCGCCCCTGTCTGGCGCGCCTCCGTACTCATTCACTGCAATCGCATCTGATTATTACGGAAACATACTCGCAGGCGGCAACAACCTGGATGCCCTTTACTATTACAGCATCACACTCGGCAGCTGGAACGCGGTTACCGAGAGCGGCACCGGATCCATGATGGGATGGAATGTCACAGGCATCACATTCAACACGAACGATGGCAGATTCTACATCGTAGGAATTGTTCAGAACCAGAACAAGGCCGTTGCATTCTTCACCGATTTCACACCGCTAACAACGGTGGGAGCGCAATGCTACCTGGACACATCCGTATTCATGAACACGCCCGGGCAGCCCGCGCTGAGGGCCATCGAATGGAACGATGGCGCGAATTACGGTTTGGCGGTCGGCAGCGGCGTTTACCGGGTCGAGCAATACGATGGAAATGGCGGTTACGAGCTGTATTGGACTCTGGTCCAGTCCCCGGCTGCGGACAGGACGTACTATGACGTGTCATGGGATGCCTGGGGCAACGTGGACACCGGTCTTCCAGCCTGGAGCAGGGCATGCGTGGTCGGGCAAATCAAAACCGGCATGGATGAATATGGCACGTTCTGGCAATATGATAACTCAGACACACTGCTGCATCTCCGGCACACGAACCCGACAGCTGGGACCGGCTACCGGACTGGCGCCGTCAGGCCTCCATCAAGTCCGCCCTGGCTGTACATGTTCAGCCCATCAGGCGGTTGGAGAGTCGAACTCCTTGACGGAAGCGGGGGTGTGGATGTGCCCCATATATTCAGCGTCCAGATGTACAAGTCCAGCGACATCACTCGAGCCAATCTGCTCAACAGGCAGGTTGATGCGGATTCGACCTACACTTTCCTCATAGAGGGAAATTACACCGTGGCTGGAGTCGAGAGGTGGAACAGCCTCAACATCGCGCTCAGCGCATGGTTTGATAGCGGCAATGTTGGCTCGGCATCCATGCCGGGAGCCTGGACAGATGAAAGTTACAGGACAAGGCAATTCAACATAACCTATTCAGTTGCAACACAAACAGCATCAGCGCTTTACCCCTCCTCGCTGGGCGGACTCTCCGAGTTCAGCATACACAGCTTCTGGCAAGACCCAAACACATTTGGCACGGGTCTGAGGCACCGCGTCATGATTAACGTGACATTCGGCCCGCAGACATATGCGGCAAACGGAAATGGTTTCCCCGGCGGTGGAGCCAACAAGATTCGGAAGAGCACACGTCTGAACTCCAGTCACGAATCACCATCTCGTATG
>CALKWP010000047.1 GCA_938004075.1 uncultured Methanomassiliicoccales archaeon | reverse complement strand
CCACCGAGATCTACACTCTTTCCCTACACGACGCTCTTCCGATCTGCATTGGTCGATGAGTCCCTCGCGGCGGTGTCGTATCCCACGTCGGCGGCAGAATATGCGCCGGCAGTATTGGACCCCCAAGAGTTTGAGTGCACCCTCGCCCCCGCAGTATAAGCAGTTGATAGTATCACCGTGTAATCAGCCGGGATATCAGCGCTTGCGCTGGCTCCCTCGAATATCTGCTGGCCGAATATCTGAGCTTCGTGAGCTTGACCCATGGCAACATAGTACTTGGCGGCACCGGCGTAAATCAAGCCATTGCCCTCGTACGTGTCACCCGCCATCAGTCCGGCGCAGTGTGTGCCGTGCCCGTGCTCGTCCTGCCAACCGTTCACAGTCGCACCAAGGTCGATGCCGCCGATGACGCGGCCGGTGAAGTCATTGTGCCCGGCATTGGGGGTGGCTCCATTTCCAAGGCCAGAATCGGCTATTCCCACAATCACACCCGTTCCGTCCCAGCCGAGCTGGTTGGCGTATGAGCCGTGAGTGCCAAGGGTCCTGTATGGTGTGTTGATGTTGCCATCCGGGTCATTCAACCAAGCGAACCCGCCTGTTATCTGCATTCCCATCTCGTCGTGAAGCTCGGGGATGATGTTGGGTTCAATGTATTGCACGTAAGGCGACGCAGCTATTTCCTCCATTGCGCTTTGTGAAACTATCGAACCGTAGAAAATATAGCCATCTGGTATGGTGCCTTCCTTCTCCACGGACATCCTCCCGCGCACATGGTTCAAAGAGTCTGCGGGAATGTCGCTGCCAATCATCGTTATGATGACATCGTATCCAGTCAGAACCGGCGATATTTTGTATGCTGGCTCGTAAATCCCCATCCAGCTTACGCAGTCCAGGGCGCCGACGGCCTTTGCGACCTCGGGCGTCATCCTTACCTCGTAAGCATAGTTCGAGACGTCCACTATGGGTTCGGCGCCGGCCCGCACCATCGAATCAAACCATTCATTCTTCACAGGCCCTATCATCTGGACGATGTAAAGACCAATATCGCCTGGAGCGCTTTCCTTTGCCTTGAGTTCCTGAGGGACTGACGGTGCGCCGTTCCTTGTGTCGAAATAGTATCCAGGAACACTTATCATGGTCCTTTCCGGCATGTGCTTGACCTCGTAGCCGTAGTTCTCGAGCAAATTGGCCTTCTCATCGGTCATTTCAATGATAGAAAACGCATCATAAGTCTCAACAACATTGAAACCGTCACCGCCCATGGCGTTCATCACGCCCGGGCTGATGTTGTAGACCATTCTGACCGTAACATTTTGAACGGCTGTGCCTGACATGCTTACAGGCATGAAAGAGCCAATAACCATCATAATTCCTAACATCAAACAGCCCACACTGAGAATTTTCTTTTGATCCATGTTTTGCATCGCTCCTTTTCGGACCGCACAATACCAAGAAAGCGGATGCAATTGCATCTGCCCCATGCAACGTGCGCATCTATTATCTTGAAACGGTTAAGCAGTATATTATATTATCCCTAGGATAACTCACTTTTTCACTTTTTTCTGTTCTGCGGCTGGATTCTTCGGAAGCTCTCTCTCGGATTCCGCTGCCCTCTTGACGAGCGGGTGGTCCTTCCTCATCTGGTTCTTGCCATGAGGCGCGGGCTTATGCTCCGCCCTGCCGCCTTGGGTATGCTTCACAGGCTGGGCCTGGACCGTGGTTGGCTTGGGCTGAGGGGCGGGCCCCTGTTGCGGCGCCGCCTCCCTGACTGGGCGGGAGGGTTCTGTTCGGGCCGGGGACCCGGACCATGGCTTCGGGCCCTCCTTTGCTGCCGTTTTTTGCTTTTCCGCGGGCGTCTCCACCTTCTTCTGCATGGCTTTGCGGTAGGTGGGGGATTTGATTGCCCAGTCGCCGCCCGTTTCCTGGTCGGGTGCCACATAGCCGGCCTTTGCCCTCCTATGTTCCATCACTGCCATGCCGATACTGGTCACAGTTACAGAAAGGATTATCGTCATGAAAGCCACGTTCAGAAAGAGGTTCTCATAATTCGCCATTCTGGCATAATAATCGGGATTGTTCTGGAAAAGCGGAATTGTGAATGGAAGCGTGGCAACAACCCCGGCAGCCAGGCCCCTGCCCATCAGGGCGAAAATGTAAGGCTTGTCCTCCTTTGAATCCGGATGGATTTTGCATGTGACCTCGGTGGCGATTGCCCTGACCAGCAACATGCCACCGAAAATAAGGGCGAACACGAAGCCAAGCATAAGAAGAGGGTGCCAGCTTATCCATTGCGGGATGAATTCTGCCACACTGCCGAATGCGTCGGAATTGAGGGCAAATGTGAATGTCAGCCCCAAATATACGAAGAAGAAGGTCCTGACCAAGAATGAAACTTCAGAATGAAACTGCGTGATGTGTTCATCTACAACGAAGCTACCCTTGAATTTCAGAATTCGGGCAATCTCATCCTTGTTGCTCAGGACAAGCCCAAACACTAGGGCGGCAATTGCGCCGTTAACGCCTATGAACTCGCAGATTGCATACAAGGAGAAAAGTGCCGCTATCGTGATCATGAAAGAGAACGGCTTGCCTTCCAGCTTCTTCAGAACCATGAGCCAGAATACTCCGAAAACGAAGGCAATGAATGCGGCCAGGATGAAGGAACTGAGAAGGGTCTGGATGACCGCTCCGGGATTGGAGGTCACGCCGCCTTCGCTGATTATTGTTATCAGAATCATCACGGTGACTATGCACAGAACGTCCGTGAGGACGGATTCGAGGGTGAGCAAGGTCTTGGTGTCCTCCTTTGCGCTTGATTTCAAAACAAGAGGGATAACCACAGGGCCGCTGGGCCCACCGCCAAGAGCCGCGCCTAGCAGGAGGCCTATCCATATGTCCATGTTGAGCACATAGTAGCATACCAGGGCGGTCGTCACCATCAAGCCTACGAAACATATCCCGGAGTGGATAATGGAAAGGCCCATCTTTCGCATGGTCTTCTCGAGATTCAGGTTAAGGCCGCCGTCGAAAAGAATGATAACCAGGGCCAGGGCAGCGAAATGGGGTGCTATGGTCTTCAGCGTCTCTCCAACCTGCGGGTCGTCCAGTAATCCGAAATTTGTGTATGTGGATAATATTGGACCAATCAGCAATCCTATGAATACCAGAATGAGGATGTCAGGTATTTTGGTGCGCTCGAAAAGAAGCGTGCCAAGGAACCCGATTAGAATTATCATGCCTATTCCGGCAAACAGATATGAAACTTCCATGCATTACCCTAATCCGCATTGCTCTTATATCTTTTATAATTATCTGTGGATTAAGCCCAATATGGCGTCCGCAGGTCCTCGTACGCGCTCATGGCTGCTACAGCTCCGCCGGCACAGGCGGTTATGACCTGGCGCAACCCGCCGGTGACATCCCCGGCAGCATAAGTCATCCTCTGGTTGGTGCGCATGCCCCTGTCCGCGATTATGAAGCCTTCCTTATCAGTTTCTACCCCAACAGAGCGCGCCAGTTCAGTGTTTGGCTCAACGCCTACCGAGACAAAAACGCCTGCGAACTCATGAATCTCTTCCTTGCCTGTCTTCCTGTTGCGAAGTCTAAGGCCGGTTACGCTGGTGTCCCCCATTATCTCGAGGGTCTCCATATCCAGCAGTAACCTTATGCCTTCTTCGGCAATTTTGGTCTGAAGGACTTTCTCCGCCCGTAATGTGTCTCTGCGATGGACCAGCGTGACATCGGCCCCGACATGCTTCAGGTGAAGTGCCTCCGTAGCGCCACTGTTCCCCCCGCCGATGATTGCCACCTTTCTTCCCTTGAAGAACATGGCATCGCATGTAGCGCAGTATGACACGCCACTTCCCAGCAGTTTTTGCTCGCCAGGCACACCCAGCTTCTTGTAATCGGCGCCGGTTGCGAATATCAATGCGCGAGCGGCATAGCCCGTTCCGGCAGCGTTGACATGGAATGTGTCGCCCTCTTTCCGGACGAACTCAACAAGTGCACCTTCTATCACTGGCAGGTTCTTCGCGGCATGCTCCTTCATCTTCATCATCAGGTCGAAGCCGCTTATCCCATCGAACCCTGGATAATTCTCCATCCAGGGCGATGTCGCGGCCTGGCCCCCGCCCATGCCCGCATCAAGCACAATGGCGTCCAGGCCAGCGCGTGCCGCATAAATCCCGGCGGTGAACCCGGCCGGGCCTCCGCCTATGATGATGAGATCATGAGTGGCTTCCATCCGGCGCCTCACTGGCTGAATGCCTTTATCTTGGCTTCGAGTTGCGGCCGCGGAGGCGCGCCAATCTGCTTGTCCACCAGTTCCCCGTTCTTGAAGAACAGCAGTGTCGGGATGCTCATTATCCCAAATTCCATGGCCAGCTTCTGGTTCTCGTCTGTGTTCAGCTTTCCGAATGCGACCTTGCCCTGGAAGACCGTCGCGAGGTCGTCAATCACTGGACTCAGCATCCTGCACGGGCCGCACCAGGGTGCCCAGCAATCCACTATCGCCCTGGGGTATTTCTTGACGAAATCCTTGAATTCGCCTTCGTTCACATTCATAGTTCCATTTGGCCATGTCTTATCTCCGCTCATCATCAATTCCTCCAATTTTCTTTTACGTATTTTCTCCAATTCCGAATCGTAACCATCATCAGTCATGGCGGAAAGTGATATTAGGCTTTCGGATTAAAAGTAATCCCTAATTTCATTACATCCTTTTATAGGCTTCACCACAATCATGGCGCGGTGAGGGAATGACCGTTAAAATCAAATTGAAGAGCTCTGAGTCCGGCTCCATTGTTGACATGGAGATCGAAGGGGATAACACAATCAACGAGATTATCGACAGCGCGGCCGGGCACTGGGGTATGGGCGCGGGCGCCTATGTCCTCAGGAAGGGAAAATCATTGCTCAGGGGGGCGGCAACCGTCGCCGAACTTGGCATCATGCAGGGCGATGTCCTTGAACTCATCCCAGACCCAGAGGGCGGGGCGTAATGCCGCTGCCGCTCGGGCTCCTGCGCTCAAGACTTGTCAACGAGCTCGCGATGTGCCGCTCCAGCCTTGATTATGATGTAAGATGCTCCGATGAGGGGTTCTCTGAATTACCGGTGACCCTCGAAGTTAGCATGAAAGGAGTGCCTGGCCCGATACTCAGGATGGGGAGGGTCGAGGACCAGACCGAGCACGGAATGCAGATAATCATTACTCCCGAATACCCATTTGAGAAACCGATTGTGAGATGGCAGACGCCGATATTCCACCCGAACATCATGCTGCCCAGGGACGGCGGGTATGTCTGCACCAAATTGCTGGACAGCTGGAGCTTCTCATCGAATCTTCTCGGGTTCATAAAGGGCGTTGAGAGCCTCCTAGCCAACCCGAACCCCATGAATCCGTACCGGTCCGACAGCTGCATGCTGGCATCCGAGCGGTTCATTGCCGAGCCATATAAACCAGCCGAGCAGCCACCACAGAGAAGGGGGCCGAAAATTGTCAGTTAAGATTGTTGCAGAGACAAAGCGCGAGATTAAGAACGCAGAGCCGCCGGAAAACGTCCATCCGCATCTATGGCTCACCAAGGAAGAGAAGAGCATGCTGGCCCTGGACCTTGCGGGCGGGAAGATACTCGCGGGCTACGTCAACAAGCACGCCGAGGCCAAGATGCGGAACCACGCTCTCTCGATGCGCGATAAAACGATCGAGGTTATGGGCCTGATGCTGGGCGAGGTCCGGACCTGGAAGGGGCAGACCTATGTTTTAGTGAGGGATGTTGTCACCTCAGACCTGGACGCAACCTCAGTCTCGGTCAAATTCGATTCAGGGGGCATGGAGAAGCTATTCGGGAAGCTGGATGATGTCGGATTCGATTACGTGATTGTGGGATGGTACCACTCCCACCCAGGTTACGGCTGCTTCATGTCAGAAACAGATTTAGCGACCCACTCCGGCTCATTTGTAAGCCCATACCAGCTTGCCATGGTCATAGACCCCAAGAACATGGATATCGAAGCGTTCAAATTGCGCGAGGGAAAAGCAAGCCCAGAGGATTTTGCGGTGTACTGGGATGAGTATGACGACCCGTACGGCGGGCTGAAGCGGATAACTAAATGATCAAACCCATATCGCGTGCCGCGCCCGCATGTCCGCCTCGGTCTGCCCCAGCCCCTTCATGACTTCAGAAACTATCCCGTCCAGGAATACCAATGCAGTCAATTCGAAAACAGTTCCCAAGGGAGAGAACTCGCTGTCTCCCGAGTCCCTGTCCATGCCGATGTGGATTACTGAACTGGCCGCATGTGCAAGCTTGGAATGCCTCTCTGCGGTGATGGCTATGACCTGCGCGCCCAGCCTCCGAACGATGTTTGCAGTCTGAATGGCCGACATGGTCTCGCCGGTGTTTGAGACAATAATTACCAGGTCATCCTTCTCGACAATCGGGGTGATGGTCTCGCCGATGAAGAAGACCTTGAGGCCGAGCTGCACCAGCCTGATGGCGAATGCCTTGCACACCATCCCGGATCTGCCGACGCCGTAGATGAAGATCTTCTCGGTCTTCAAAATATTCGCAATAAGGAAATCCCTCTCATCCGGCTGCTCGGTCGCGAGCGACTCCTGTATCCTTCTCAGGATGTGGTCCTCGGCGGCGGTCGTGATCTCACCTCTTCTTTTTGGGTGCCGGCTTCTTGGCGGGCTTTTTCTTGGGGGCGGGTTTCTTCGCAGGTGCCTTTATCGCGGCTTTCTTTGCGGTAGTCTTTGAAGCTGGCTTCTTGACGGGGGCCTTAGGGGCAGGCTGCTTTTTGAGTGCCGGTTTTTTAGAGGATACTTTTGGAACCGGTTTCTTCGGGACTGGTTTCTTGGCCGGGACCTTCGGAGCCGGTTTCTTTGGAGCCGGCTTTTTAGAGGTAATCTTTGGAGCTGGTTTCTTGGAAATTGGCTTGGCCACGGGTTTCTTAGCTGGAGCTTTGGATGGTTTCTTCGCGGGCTGCTTCTTGGCCGCTGGCTTCTTCGCCGTAACCTTCGGAGCGGGGTTCTTGGCCCCGGGTTTCTTAGCTGGAGCTTTGGATGGTTTCTTCACGGGTGGCTTGGCGACTGGCTTCTTAGCAGAGGGTTTGGGGGCAGATTTTGCTGCCGGTTTCTTTGCCTGGGCCTTGGACGGTTTCTTTGCGGATGCCTTGACTGCCGGGACCGGCTCTGAATCTTTGGCCTTCTGGCGCTCTGCCTTTGCCTCGCGCTTTGAAAGGACCCTTTCCAGGATGACCTTCATGTACATTGCGTCATGCTCCAGAAGCGGGGAACCGGATATCACTGTCAGCTCCATATCATTCTCGAGTATGCACTCGGCCAGGGGCTCGAACTTCAGGTCGCCCTTCTTGATTGGGGTGTAGCGAATCTCGTTCCCATTCTCATGCTCGACTCCAGAGAAATGAGTGTAGAACCGGCCTTTCGTGAATTTGTTGGCCCTGTCGAAAAGCTCCTGGAAATCCTCCTTCTTCTTGAGGGAGCCATTTCCCCTTGCGTGGACATGCGGGAAGTTGATGACCGGAACCGGGCCCTTGATCTGCTCGCAGACCTTCTCTATCTCCTCGAATGACCCGAATATTTCCTGGCGGCCGCTTGTCTCGAGGCCGATGGGTATCTTTATCTCGGACTCATCATACCACTCTTGAATGGATACCAGGTTGTCGGTGATGCGCTTCGTGGCTTCTTTCCTGGAAATGTCCCCGTACATGCCCATGTGAGTTAGGACTATCTGAGCGTCCAACGCATCTGCCAGTATTCCGGCCCACCTTATGCTTTCCATGCTGCGCTCGGTGAGGTCGTTGTTAGCGACGAGGTCCATGTAATAGGGAGTGTGAACCGAGAGTACCACGTCAAGATTCTTTGCTATCTCCCCCAACTGGCTCAGGTGAATATAATTCTTCGCTACGGGGTTCACCATCGACAGAATCCTGTCGCCCTTCTCTATCGGCTCGTTGAGAGTGGTAGCCTTCCGGCGCTTGCCAGTGCCCCTGAGAACTTCTATGATAAGCTCATCCTCGACTTTCATGGGAATGAGGCCGATATCCTCGTCTGTTGCGAACCTCTCCTCCACATTTGTCCTTACAATCTGAACTTCCAGGGCAGTGAGGCCGAGAGTGTGAACGTCCTCAATACCGTCGCGAAGCGTGCGACCTTTACATGAAAGGGGTATCCCAGATGGGCCAAAACGAATCATAATCCTTCACCATTTTCTTCCGAGTACTCACCCGCAATGTTCCTCCCATATATAATTATTAGCTGTAATATTGTAACTTTTATTAAGAAATAGCACATAACTCTAGGTGCCCGAATCGCCTATGCGCGGACAATGCAAAAATCAGCAAGTTTCAAATACTTGGACTCATTATTCCGCTTCACAGGGATACATTTTGAGTGACATAAAAAGACTGGTTCTGGACGTACTCAAGCCGCACAACCCGTCCATAATCGAGATCTCGCAGAAGCTGGCAGACCTTAAGGGGGTCTCTGGCGTCAATTGCACGCTCGACGAAGTGGACCAGGAAACGGAGAGCATCAAGATAACGATGGAAGGCCACGCCATAGACTACGAGGCAGTGAAATCAGCCATCAGGTCATTTGGTGCCGTCATCCATTCCGTTGACAATGTCGTGGCAGGCAAGAAGCTCGTCGATGAAGTGAGGACCCCGCAAGATTGATTTTAAAAACTATTGCGCCCTCATCTGCTTCAGCCTTGGCGCCACCTTGCTTATCAGTTCTGTCTTTGCAAGGGATTTTTCCACTGAAACGCATCCGCCATGCTCCCACCAGAACGCCGGGTAGGACTTGTCCGGATGGAGAGTGGCTTTCAATCCCATGGCTTTAACGGCAGCCAGTATCTCCTCGGAAGTGGGATTCTGCACGGCCTGTGATTTCGGAACGCGCCTGCCGCTAGCTCTGGACCTGGTTGAATCAAAATAACTGGGCCACAGTATCAGGTGATCGGCCCTTGTGCGAACCATGCAAGCACCGGAGCGCTCACTCCTGGAGGACCGCGTTCACTACCGAATCCTGGCCCGGGCGGGATGTCACCCTTGCGAGCCCCAGCTCGGTCTGGACCATGGCGCCCCTTGTGAGTATGTTCCTCTGAACGTAGTTGTGGTTGGCTGGATTGCTCTTGACAGTGAGGATTCGGGATTTCTGGGCCTTTCCGGTCTTGGGATCCAGGACGTTGGCGAAACTTACAGTCATCATCCTGCCCTTCCGGTTGTTGCCCCTGGTCCTGTAGATCTTCATGTGGGTCTCGTCCCTTACCACAGCGAACTGGGATTCGGGTGCAATCTCGAAAGCTCTCTTCTTGCGGAACGGCCTGTACTGGCCGCCTGTGTTCTTCCTGTTTGAGCGTCCTTGCCAAAGTGCCATATTATCACCAATGGAACTGCGCATAAGATGGATACGGTATAAAATGCTTTCGTGACTTCCGAGGAGGTTGCGGACAAAAACGCACTACATAACTTTTATATGCAGAAAGGCATTACACTGATAAGTGATATTTATGGCTGCCAAAGGTAGCAAGAACGAAGACTGGTTTGATAACCTGGACAAGGAACTCGACAAGAAGACCGCTCAGGCCCAGAAGTCCTCAGGAGTGGAGACCACCCAGAAGGGCGAGATGAACCGCACCCTGATATCGGATTTCTGGAAGATACTGCTCAGGTTCGAGAAGATAAACATCCATTTCTCAATCGAGCCAGCCGATACGCAGTTCGCATCCTTCGACAAGTACCCGTACGAATGGGCGCTGAAGGAGAATTTCGATTTCGGCAGCGTCAACCAGATCCAGATTGTTGACAGGACCAGGAATCAGGGCCGCGTGGGCGATGCCCTCAAGCTCAGGTATTACAACGACGAGGAGAACCAGAACATCCGGCTAACTTTCGAATACTGCGAGGGCGAGCATTACTACAAGTACTCCGGCTGGAAGAGGATATTCGGCCAGTACATACTCTTCGACGCACCGGTCAAGAAGCTTGACATGGACCAGTTCCACACCGTGCTTGCGGAAGTAGTCCGCCAGTGGTACGATTCCCACCTGAAGCGCGACAGGAACGTCATGCTCCAGTATCTCGGCAGCACCTTTGAGAAGGGCGAGACATACACGCTTTGATAAAATTCTCACAGGCATGCCCCACCTTTTCGGGCGGAGTTAGATAATTTAATGAATCCAGTACGCTTGAGGGCGCAATCTCAATACCGCACCATCTCCAGCCTGCACCCTTCCCTCAGCCTTATGACCCGGAGCTTGGATTTCCTGGCTCTGGCAATCAATTCGGCATCATTGGTCATGACTATGCCCTTTACCTTCCTGGCCAGCTCCAGAACGGAATCGTCTCCCGGCTTCCTGGTCTTCCTTATCTCCCTGGTCAGGGCAAGTTTCAGGCCCCCCCTGGCATGGATGTTGGTCGCGGCGAGTTTCTTCAGCTCGCCGATTATGGGCTCCGGCACCAAAATAGAATAATCGCCAAGAATCCTGCCCAGCTCAGCATCGATGTTGAATTTCCTCTTGAACGGGGCAATCAGAGAATTTGTATCCGCTATAACGTAATTCATTTCAGAATACCGTGCCCTATGAGTCTCCACCGACCGGATATCCGGCGGCTGATGGCGACGCCCTGGCCCGGTTCCGCGCATATCGGTATCTTCAGGCGGACGACTGCCATGTTCTCTCTCGCGCTGGTGACGGTACCCACTGTTGTGGAGGTGCCCACGCTGAGCATGAGCGGCTCGTTGCTGTTCAGGGTGTCCACCTTCACCTCGCTTGCAGCGCCAACGACCCTGTCCAGAAGCTTGACTTCCATGGTAATCTCATGGAGAACGTCCGGCAGGGAATCGGACTTGCCGACTACCTTGCCTATCAGTGAATCGGATTTGGTTGTGGCTGGATCCAGCTTTGTGCCTATTGCTATGAGCCCGCCCGGGCCGACCTCATCTAGAGACTTGCTGCCCGAATGTAATGATTCGACCGTGGTGTGAATCGGTTCCCAGATGACCTTGCCCTTGACCTCGGTCTTGAGGCCGGGCCTGACTTCAATTATGTCGCCGACTCTCAAAGTCCCCTGGGTCAGGGTCCCGCCAAGTACGCCGCCGAGCAATTCCTCAGGGCTGCTTCCTGGCTGGTTGACATCGAATGAGCGCGCGATGTGCATCCTGGGCGGTAAATCCGGATTGACTTTCGGTGATGGTATGAACTCATCGATCGCGGCAAGCAGGATGTCGATGTTCTCCTCCCTCTGGGCGCATATGGGGATGATGGGCGCGTTCTCCGCGATAGTGCCCTTCACGAAGTCCTTGATCTCCTGGTAGTTCTTGAGGGCATGCTCCTCATCCACAACGTCTATCTTGTTCTGGACGATGATGATGTTGCGGACATCGGAAATAGTCAATGCCATGAGATGCTCCTTGGTCTGCGGCTGCGGGCATTTCTCGTTGGCCGCCACGAGAAGGATGGCGCCGTTCATTATGGCCGCGCCGGAAAGCATGGTGGCCATCAGTGTTTCGTGGCCGGGGGCGTCAACGAATGAGACGGTTCTGAGAAACTTGCATTCCGCGCCGCACACAGGGCATTTCTTCTTGGTGGTGTATGCTTCATGGCCCTTACAATCCGGGCATTTGTAGAAACTTGCGTCAGCATAGCCGAGGCGGATGGTGATGCCGCGCTTTATCTCTTCAGAATGCCGGTCCGTCCAAACGCCGCTGATAACCTTCGTGAGAGTGGTCTTTCCATGGTCCACATGACCGATTATGCCGATGTTTACCTCTGGACGACCTTCAACCTTCATTGGCCCCCTCTTCCTTCTTTCCAAGGAGCTCTTCAATGGAGCGCGGGCCTCTTACAACAACTTTCATGTTAATCTGGATTATGTCAGGGGAAATCTGGTTGCCCCTCATGGTCTTCTTCTTCCTCTCGCCTTCCATGTGCGGCTTGAACCCCAGACCCTCTGAAATCAGGAGGCGCTTCCTCCTGGGGCCCGGAAGGTCTTTCCTCATGGGGAAGCCGTCCTTGTCGGAACCTCCGGTTATTTCCAACTTGTAGCCGGGCATCTCGACGAATATGCCGTCCATCTTCTCGCCTATCTTCTTTCCAAGGATGGCATTGGCCTGGTTGCCGGTTACCTGCTTCTGGAAGGATTTTCCCGTCTTGGGGTCCGATATGTTGGCTCTGAACTCAACCATGTTGATTGCTCCAGTATGTCCGAATGACTCGGATGGAGGCCTAAATAACTACTTTTATATAAAGCTTGAGGGAAGGGTATTTTTTAATCTGGCATTGGTCAAAGCCCCAGTGTGTGCCCGTTCTCCCTGAGCCATTTGCGGCGCTCCCTGCACTCGGGCATATGCTTGGTCAGCAATGCCCAGAATTGCGGCCCATGATTCCTGTGCATGAGATGGCATAACTCATGGGCGACAACGTAATCCAGGATTTCGGGAGGCGCTGTCACCAGCTTCCAGTTGAGGCTGATGTTTCCGCCGGACGAGCAGCTGCCCCATCGCCTTTTCTGGCTCCTGACTGATATCCCTGCCGGTTCAACTCCCATCGCTACGGAGTAGAATGATATGCGTTCCTTGAAGACCGCCCTGGCCGTTGAAACATACCACTTCCTCAGCATTTCCGGCATTTTCTCTGCTGGCGTGTTTTCAGGTATCTTCATTATCATCCTGTCGCCCTTGATGCTGACGCTGAACCTGCCCGGCGCATGAATGATTGCCAGGAAGAACTCCGAGCCCTGGAAGCGAAATGCCTCGCCCTCTGCATACCTGTGCCTCGGCGCCTCCATCTCCCTCTGCCGCGACTCGCTGAGCTTCAGGATGATCCATCTGGACTTACTTTCCACGAATGCCTTTATCCGGCGCTCGGAAAGCCGCTTGGGCGCTCTGACGGTAACCGCTCCGGAATCAACCGCGATGGAAACACTGCGCCTCCTGGGGCTGCGTATTATCGTGTAATCAAAATCCGTGGCTGATGGCATGGCATGATGCGGTATTCCTTGCGGGAATAATAATGTTTCACATGTACTGGCGCTGCCGGGCGCCAATCATTCAGCTTCTGAACCCGGTTTCCCTGAAGAATCCATGACCCGGCCCCACATCTGCTTCCCCCTGTACCGGACCATCCCCTCGCCCAGAGCGCCTGCCAGCAAAGGAAGCGGAGTTGAAACGTACAGCGCAGAACCGATGAGCGCGATCGCCCTGTTATGCGGCATCATCCGGTTCATCCTCCCCAACGGGTCGTCCGGGCTCCATTCGTCCCGGGGCACCATGAGCTTCCTGGATACGCCCTGCGCCATCTCCACGCTCCACCCGATGTAATCCCAGATGGTGTTCAGCTTTCCCTCGGGCGAGACGGTTCCATTCTTTATTGCCTTGAACAGGTCCTCCGGGCCCTGGCCATCGAAGAGCGTGTAGGCATTTCCCATCGTCATAGTGGTGTGGGCATCACTGCCGCCCATTCTGGCCATGCTGGAATTGCATCGCAGCCCTGCTATCCTGTTGACATAATTGTCCCTGTGGCCGGCGTTGAGGGTCTCGATGCCGTCCAGTTTGAGATCGGCAATCAACGGGCCGAGGCTGGGGCACTGGTAGCTGAAGGGGTGCGGGGCAATGGCAAGGCCGCCCTGCGAATGAATCCTTTCTATCGTTTCCGCGGCAGGCAATCCCTTGGGTATGTGTT
>CALKWP010000046.1 GCA_938004075.1 uncultured Methanomassiliicoccales archaeon | reverse complement strand
ACCACCGAGATCTACACTCTTTCCCTACACGACGCTCTTCCGATCTCCCGGCAGAATCAGCTCGATGCCCAGCCCCTCCTCCAACCGAAGGGCAACCTCGACTTTCGCATTCATGCCGTTCTCATACATCTTAATCGTGCGCCTGCTCACCCCGGCCATTTCCGCGAGGTCCCCCAGGGAAAGTCCGTCCTCTCTCGCCTTTCTGAGAAGCTCCGAGTCCATATTCACATAGAACCCGCCGCTGGCGGCATACACCAATGGGGGCACACCCTCAAGCAGCAGGTCCTCGAGCGTGCGAATGGAAATCAATGGAATGCCGGCCCTGGAATAGGTGACGCCATCCTCCATGGCATCCTCGCCGGACCTGACAGCAATAATGAGGGAGGAACCGTCCAGCGCCCCAGCAAGGCTCTTCATGCTCGCAAGCATCGCATCGTCAAGCGAGTTTGCGTTGAGGATAACCTTGACCACGAGTATGGTCGAATCCAATCTCGCCACTATGTCGAAGCCCGAATGGGCAAGATCCTTGGGGTCGGAAGTGGCGAATCCGGCCTTCTGAAGGGTGGAATGTACCTCGGCAATCAGTTTCTGCCTCTGCATCATCACTTGGAAAAGACTTGAACTTCCATATAAAACTTGTTCATCTTTCACTATTAATTAAAACAACAATATCTCTCGTAGATTTGCATACTTTATAACAATATGGCCAAAATGATTTCATTATTTGAAAAAATAGATAAATATTTATACCCCGTCCCTTAATTCCCCGCAAACGGGATGCACTAATGTCCGCTAATGATATCTCAATATTGTTGCCCGCGCTAGACGAAGCTGAAACCATCGGGCAGGTCATAAACAAGATTCCCATGAGGGAATTGAAATCGCTCGGTTACAATGTCGATATTGTGGTGGTTGATGGCCACAGCAAGGACATGACATGCGACATAGCCAAGTCCATGGGCGCCCGGCTTCTCAAGCAGAAGGGCATCGGCAAGGGCAACGCGATTCAAACGGCGTTCGAGAATTTTGAAGGCAGATACCTGTTCATGCTGGATGCCGATGATACCTACAACCCGACCGAGATACTCAAGATGCTTCCGCAGCTGGAGAGCGGCAAGTATGACGTGGTCATGGGCTCGAGGATCAACGGAAGCATATCCACCGGAGCCATGTCCCGGCTCAACTTCATCGGCAACGTTGCATTGACTAGGACGGCGAACGTGCTTTTCCCCAACGGCCACAGCCTCTCCGACCTCTGCACGGGCATGTGGGGCTTCACCGATGAGGTGATTCACGCGCTCGACCTTGAAGCGGACAGCTTCGACATAGAGGCGGAGATGTATGCGAAATGCATCAAGTCCGGGTTCAATGTGGGCGAGATAAACATCGCCTACGGCAGAAGGGTCAACACCAACAAGCTCAGCTCCATCAAGGACGGCGCCAAGATATGGTTCAGGCTCCTGAAGGAATACATAAATCATTGATGATTCGGGCATTCCGGGTTCTTGTCCATCTCCAGAACATCTAAACTATTTTTTATGCCATCATAGTACGCCACATTGCGTACGCAATCTTCGCGCTTTGAGCTGACTATTTTCAGGGCTTCCCTGACCTGTATGGCGCCAATGATGCTGGTTGTGGTGATGTCAGCGCCAATCTTCGGGACGAAAAGCGAGATGTCGTTTCCTGTGCAGCTGAACCTCTTCTCCACTATGCGCCCGTGAGTGCGGTTCATCCCGCATTCGAGGCACGGCGTTTCAGGCGGCAGGACAACCTGGACCTTGCCCCTGAACCCGTCCATCGCGCCATCTATGTAGGGAATCTTGCGATAGCATGATTGCGAGTTCAGATAAAGCCTGGCAAGCACATTGTCCAGGCATCCCAGCACCACATCAAAATCGGAGAAGAAGTCCTCGCCCAGGTCCTGAATTTTTTGGGATACGGCCGTCGCCCGGACCTCACTGTCCAATGCCATCATCCCGTTGGCCACAATCTCTGCCTTGAGGCCCCACTCGCGGGAATCCTTCTCCGAAAAGAAAAGGCACCTGGCAAGGTTGGAATCCACGACCCGGTCCATGTCAACGACAGTAATGTTCCTGAAGCCAGATAGAACGAGATTCTTGCCGACCTCGTTGCCGATGGCCCCTGCGCCAACCATCAGCACTTTGGCCGAAGCCACCGCATCCATGTCCAGCCAGCCGATCCGCTTGGCCCTGTCAAAACGGTCCGTGTCCTGCTCCCCCAGGACTATGTTCTCTTCCGCCATGGCCCGGTCAAAGCATGCCCATAATTAATTATTGGCATGAACAACCCAATTCGAATTGAATTCACTGAATTGGAGAGATTTCCGGCACAACGGCCAAATCAAGACAGGACCGATGCAACTGCATATTTCGGTCGCTCCCCGTTCATACATTTCAAGAATAAAAATTGTATAGCGGGGAGTCGATTTGAACGACTGGTCTTCGGGTGTCGCATACGGAAAAGCGAACCTTACCGGATTATGAGCCCGATGGGATTTCCTGGCTACCCCACCCCGCTATTCTGTTCATCTGGTTGGGTAAGACACCATATATAGTCAGGGGTAAAAACCTTGCGGTGAGGGAAAAATGCATCAGCTTCTATCGTGAAGAATGTTCCTGGCCTCAAGCATGAACATCACAAAGAATCCCAGAAGCACGGCCATGAATACAGGAAATACCGTGTCAGTATTCACAGTTATATTTTCATAACACACGCGAAGGGCGCCAAGGGTGAAGCCGATAAGCAGGGATATCGTTCCTGGCCGATGATTCTTCAGAAGCGCGTCCAAAGCATGGGAGAATCCCAGTATTCCGATCACTGCGCCGGAGCCGAATGCCAGAAGCTCGATTATCCTGAACTCATGGAGCGCGTCGAAGAAGTATTCATATTGGTTCATGAAAAGCAGGACCAGGGCGCCGGATATCCCGGGCAGTATCATGGCAATTATGACGAGGACGCCGGTGATGAACAGCAATGGGACGGAATGCCCCAGGCTTGCCGGGTCCAGGCCGACAATGTAGAACGCAAGGATGAAACCAAGCCCGGCGATTGCCAGGTTCTTGGCGGATACCAGCTTCTCCGATTTGAACAGCACCAGGGAGGAGCCAAGAATTACAATGAAGAAGAACGCATATGTCGCGGAAGCCATCTCCCCGAGCATGTAGACCATCGCATAGGACAGGCCGACAAATGCCAGGGCGATACCGGCAAAAAGCGGTATGAGGAAACCGAGGTCCATCCTGTCGCTCGGCTTTCCGCGCCGCATGATGGTGTTGCAAACGGTCTTGTGGCTGATGTTGCGAATTTCCCCTACAAGCTTCTCGTAAATCCCCAGAATCAGCGCCACGGTGCCGCCAGAGACCCCGGGAATGAGGTCGGCCACACCAACAGCCATACCTTTGAAGAATAATTTTCCGGAATTTGACTTGTTCATGGCTTCACCGCGATATCCAATGGCAAGAATGTTTCGGGTTATATCTACTTTCTCCAGATTGCGGGAAATGCTTGAATAAACTTCTCAATTGCAATTAGTATTATATACATGTACTCTTATTAATACATTAGTCAGGGGTCTTGGAAGGGACTCCTGGCATTGAAGAAAGGTGATTGAATGAAATTGAACGGATATACAAATGTGCGCAGGATGGGCGGATTGTTCGCGGCACTGTTCGCGATGGCCATGATTCTTTCGGCAGCGACGCCGGTCCTTGCACAGGGTGCGAATGCACCGACCCTCACCGTGGGCGACAGCGCCTACTTTGGGACGATAATGGACATCGGCGAAGAGTACAAGGCCGAGATTGATGAAGCCCTGGCAGAGATAGAGAACATGGGCTTCGATGTGAATTACGATGTCAATGGCGGAGCCGGAATGTATTTCGGCTGGGAAGTCAAGAGCAACAGCGCAGACGTGAATGGCGTCACTTGCTATGATATCGCCCTCATGGGCGCTGTCGGCGTTGATTTTGGCATAGATGCCAGCGTTGACGGCACCGTCACAGAGGAAGGATACACCATGACAATGGACGGCGGCGGCGATGCAACCCTCAAGTTCGAGGCGACCCTTGATGGCCACCTTTACCTGACCGTTGATGAGCTCGCAGTCGCGAAGATCCAGCTGACATTGAAAGCTGACGGCAGATTCAACGCGGACATCGACGCATCGGTGAGCGCTTCGGGCATGAACATGGACGTAACCGCAAAGGCAACCGCAACCATCGACAAGGTGCAGTTCGACCTCACAGTCGAGTTCGATCCACCGATAGACATTTACGATTTCCCGATTAACCAGGGAGATGAATGGTATGTCCCGGCTCAGGAGACTGCAGTAAGCGGTTCCTACAGCGCAACCGGAACTGTGACCTATGATGTTGAGGCAACAATGCCCGGAGAGGACCCGATTGACAAGAGCGCAACCACAAACCTCGCGACCGAGATCGGCTCTGGAACCATCGACGAGACCATTCCAGGCGGAGCGCCAGAGAACTATTATGGATACGAGATGGGCGGTGGAACACTCTTCAAGTGCACCAGCCTGGTCGGAACCACAGCCATAGTCGAGATGGACATGTTCGGCATGTTCGAAGAGATGAACATCGGGCTTCCCGGCACCAGGCAGTTCGATAACATCGGAGACATGGTCCCCAGCATGGGCCTTCAATTCGACACCGCCAAGGGCATGATGACCGGCGTCGTAATGAATGGCGCCGCAGTGACCGAGACAACAACGAAAGCCGTCGTTGAGGACTTCATCGAAGCACCGCTCAAGACCGTTACCGCTGAGACCGGCGGAGCGAGCGGCGGGCTCGGTTCTATGCTCATCATACTCGTGGTCGTGATTGTAGTGGTCGTCGTTATCGTTGTCGTTGTGATGGTAGTCATGAAGAAGAAGACACCGCCGGCGCAGCAGTATCCCCCGCAGCAGCCGATGTACGGCCCGCAGCCGGGATACGAGCAGCCCCCATCACAGTACCCGCCGCCACAGCAGCCGGACCAGTACGGCAACTACCCGCCACCCCCACCGCCACCGGGCCAGTAAATTAGTTAGAATAATGGGCGGCGAAAGCCGCCCATCCTTTTCCATTTTCTTCTGACAGTTTTTAAATCCTAACAAACGATATTCGGCCCGATGAAAGTAACCGTTCTGGATGGATACGTAGATGAGCCGTCCCGCCTGGGCGTCCCGCCCTACATATCGCCATACCCGAGGTATGTGGCCGGGGCCATAATCGCAGCCGGTCATGAGCCCGAATACATGACAATCGACCACTGGCGGCAGGCCGCGCGTCCATCCGGCCAGCTGCTTTTCATAATATCCGGCGCCCTGGTGCCGGGAAAGTACCTTCGGACCATGCCAATGTCGGAGAGGGAGCTGGGCGCAATTCTGGTGTCCACCCAAACCGAAACAATCATCTGGTATTCTTCCAAGCCATCTAGCTTTCCCCCTGGCAGTAACTCAACCCACATATGGGGCTGCGATCCTGACGCCTTCATTCATGACCTTCTCGCAGATCGGAAGAGCGTCGTGTAGGGAAAGAGTGTAGATCTCGGTGGGCGCC
>CALKWP010000045.1 GCA_938004075.1 uncultured Methanomassiliicoccales archaeon | reverse complement strand
ATGGAGAAACTTTTCTCGTCCCGACGGGAGCATTCTTTCTTGTCTGGCTTTTCGTTGTCCATTGGAGGAGGTGCGGTCCAGTGCAAATGATTGAATCGATCTTTGCAGGCGCCTCTGGAATTTATTTGGGAATTCCCGGAAAATCATTATATACTTTCAAGCCGCATTCAAAACGGATAGCATGACCGAACACATAATCCGAACCAAGGGTTTGAAGAAGTCCTTCAAGAACGTCCAGGCAGTCCGCGGGGTTGACATTAATGTTGAGAAGGGAGACATCTACGGTTTCCTGGGGCCGAACGGCGCGGGAAAGACCACCACCATCAAGATGATACTTGACCTGGTGAAGCCCGATCACGGAGAGATTATCATAAACGGAAAGAATGCCAGGGATGCGGGCGTTCTCTCGCGCCAGGGCATCGGGTATCTGCCGGAGCGCGCCCAGTTCTATCAGAATCTTACAGCATACCAGACAATGGAATTCTTTGCCGAGCTGAAGGGCGCGGACAAGGGCGAGTGTGACGAACTTCTTGCCCGCGTCGGCATGTCCCAGTGGCGGGATGAGAAGGTCGGAACATTCTCCAAGGGAATGGTGCAGCTGGTGGGTGTGGCGCAGGCATTGCTGGGAAACCCGCAGATACTCATCCTGGACGAGCCGACATCGGGGCTTGACCCGAGATGGGCCAGAGCGCTGAAGGATATCATGCTGGAGATGAACGGCCGGGGGACCACGGTCTTCTTCTCATCGCACCTTCTGTCAGAAGTCCAGGAACTGTGCAAGCGCGTCGCTATCCTGAACAAAGGCCAGCTCGTTATTGAGGACACGGTTTCCAAGGTGAGCGCGGGATTCGCGGGAAAGCCGAAGCTCATAATCAGGGTGGCGGGGGACGCGGCCATTGCCTCCAAGGTTCTGGCGGATGCCGGGTTCATGGACCTTCAGGTCCATGGCCAGATCATTTTTGTCTTCGTTGACGCGAACCGCAAATCCCAGGTCATGAAAGCTCTGGCCCAGGCTGATGTCGAGGTCGAGGATTTCAAGACGGAAGAATCATCCCTGGAGGATGCTTTCATGAAGTATATTGGAGCAGATTCGACACCGGGAGGTGACCGCAATGGGGCTTGAGATGAATTTCCAGAAGATCAAGGCAATCGCCAAGAAGGAGTTCATGGACAATGTCAGGAACAAATGGGTGCTGGCGCTGAGCATAATATTCCTTCTGCTGGTAATCCTGATGTCATATTTCGGCGGGGCAATGAGCGGCGGCGATGTTGAATTCCAGGGCTACAAATCAACTGTCGGCAGCCTGTCAACCATCGCGTCCATGCTGCTCCCAATAATCGCGATAATGCTTGGCTACAGCACTGTCATCGGAGAGCGCGAGAACGGCTCGATGAGCGTCGTCCTGGGCTGCCCGGTCTCCAGGTTTGATGTTATACTGGGCAAGTTCCTTGGCCTTGGTGCCGTACTGGCAGCTACAATATTCCTGGGCTTCGGCGTCTCTGGCATCATCGTGGGAGCGATGGCAGGTTTCGATGATGCTCTGGCCTATCTGCTGTTCATGGTCCTGACTGTGCTGTTCGCATCCTTCTTCCTGGGATTCTCGATATTCATGTCAACCATCGCCAGCAAGCGCTCCACAGCTATAGCCGGCGGCCTGGCAATATTCTTCAGCGGCATGATTGCCGGAACGGTTCTCATCGGCATCTGGGTCGCCACCGGCGGGGATATTCAGGGACTGGTGGACCAGGCGATGCAGGGCGTCATGCCCCAGCTTCCCGACTGGTACTGGGCCGGCACATTCTTCAGCTTCATGGACATCTATCCGATGGGCGCCATGGACCTTTTCAACACGACGGATTTCATGGGATACTCGATGGACTATCCCTGGTTCGTGAACGCCCCGATGATATTCGCCTGGTTCCTGTTCCTGACGACCGCAACGTTCCTTGCATCGGTATTCGTTTTCGGAAAGAAGGATATCTGAGCAAACTTCATAACCTTCCTGGGAATAGCCAGCCGCATGAATATTGACAAGTCCGAGCTTGAAGGCAGATCGTTCACCTGCCTGGACAACTGCGCCATGTGCTGCCTCTGCCAGCCCGAGCTCAGCATGGACGAAGTAGCGCGATTCAAGAAGTACGGGCTCAGCGCCGGGCTCACCCGAGAACACATCCAGGGCCATGTGACTGATGAGCCCACCGCAATCAAATTGCAGGGCGGCAAAGGCGCATGCCACTTCCTTCTGAACAGGAGATGCACCATACATGACAAGAGGGCTGCGTCCTGCCGTCAGTTCCCGGTGCACCTTCATTCCCTGACCGGGATACAGGCCAATGCCAATCTTTCCTGCCGCGGGATAACCGTGGGGGGAGACACCCTGATGAGCTTTGGAGAGGGGCTGCTGAAGGATGTCGGCGATGGCGTGATGAACAGCATCCTGGCGGAGACCGCTGACATAGTTCAAAACTTTGAGAATAATGCAATTGATGCGGATGTACATCAATCACCCGAGAGGCTCAGGGAGGCAGCGAATGCGCTCATGCAACACCTGGACAACCCCGAGGGCATCGGGAAGGTTCTTGCTTTCGCGGATGCCGAGCCCCGTTTGGGCGGAATGCCGATAGAGGATATCGTCGGGATGATTCTGGATTGCGACACCCCTCCTGACCTGGATGACCTGGCAAATGCCGGGAACCTTGAGCAACTGGACCTCGAGAACCCTGCCTGGTATCCTATCTACGTTGACGGGAATTTCAAATGGCGGACCTACCGGTCAACCGGCAAAGCCATCGAAGTCATGGAATTATTCCCCGACGGAAAACACGTCCTGGAAATGTCTATAGCGGACCTGCAACTGACAATGCCGGACGATGGCGCCAGAAAGGTCTTCTCGGATTACGCGAAACTGCTCAACTCGAGGGACCATTTCCTCGGGTATGCTTACTGGCTCTGCGACAACCAGGATTACCAGTATGACATGATGACCGTCTACCTGGGCCTCATGGCCACCACCATGATGGACCTCTGGTGGCGCGCTTGCCTCATCGGCAGGATAATCGGCAAAGAAGAGCTGGATGCGGAATTGGCAATGGAAGGCGTGCGGGCGTTCGACATGGACTGCCTGGACATGCCGACGCTGGGGACGTTCTTCTGATTCACTTCTTTGGCATCGGCCGCCTCAGCCCGTATTCCTTCTCCAGAATGTCCATGAACTCTTCGAAGTCATGGAACGTGTAATCCGGCTGGATGTCATACTTGTTGCGCTTCCACCACCATTTCAGCCATGCGCTCATAATTCCCGCATTCTTCGCGCCCCTTATATCGAATCCGACAGAGTCGCCGACATGAAGCGTTTCCTCTGGCCTGGTGCCCATTGCCTTCATTGCGGCCTGCAAACCGGCCGGGCTGGGCTTGAGCTCCCCAATCTCCTCGCAGTTGATGATGGCAGCCCACTTGTACTTCATGAACCCCATCTTCCTCATCTTGTCGTGCGGGGGATAATCAGAAACCACGCAAATCGGAATCCCGTTGGCGACCACCATGTCCAGCATGTTGAATACATTCTTCAGCGGCTTGATGTTGTCGAATGATGAGTTGAATCCATTGTAAACCACCTTGTCAAGATGGTTGCGGGTCCATTCGGGCGACTTCCCCCAGCGCTTGGCCATGACCTCGACCTGGCGCTCCCTGAAATTTTCTATTCTTCCTTCGCTTCGGAGCTTCTTTCTCTCTTTGGTCAGGTCGTAGATGAGCTTGGTGTGAGGGCCGAAGCGGTGGATGAGCCTGGTCACCATGCGCGGGTAGTTGTAGAATGTCGCATCGAAATCGAATGTTATTCCAGATAATTTCTTCACCATGCAATCCGCCCTATATTGCCAATTCAATTAAGTAATATTCCCCAGGAATACTCGCAATTCCCGTTCCAGTCCCCGCCCGTCTCCCTGTGTACCTTTCCGTCCTTGCCAGTGTATTCAAGCTCTATCACTTTGGAAGGGAATTCATTGTAGAAGAATCTGTTCCGCCAGAGCTTCCACCTGCTGAATTCGTATGTGGTCTTGGCAACGGTTATCACCTTGACTCGCAGCTTCTCGCCATCCAGCTCTCCAGACACCTCGAAGCCGGGTAGCCCATTCTCCTGCCTGAACACCTTGTACCGGACATGCTTGAATTTCTTTGTGGCCTGGCCCTTGGGAGTGTAATTCAGGTTCTTGTTGAGGAACTTCATCTTGCTGTCCCATTTCGGCTTGCATTTCGAATTGCGCCGGAATATCTGGCGGCTGACGAAAGTTGTGAAGTAAGTCAGGTAGGTGCCGTCATCCTTGTGGAAAACGCCCCACAGCCAGGGCACCGCCGGCGTGTTCAGGCAGATATGCTGCATGTAAACGCTGCCCTTCAGCTCCCTGGATTCGCCCTTTGCTACCAGCTTTCCCGAGAAATAAGCATGGTAGATCTTCTGCTGGTCGAACCCCATCCTCTTGGTCAGCAGGGTGCGCTTGTAGCCGACGATGGGCGGTACGGGGGTTGGGAATTGGATGTCCAGGTCGAAATCGTCCCTGCGGAATCTCAGTTTGGTGGCCTTTCTGTCGGCGGCCAGGTCGAAATCGTCCGATTTGACTGTCATGGAGTCCTTCCCAGCAACGGTGCTGATGACCGCATTCCTGGGATTGAGCTCCAGGAAATCCTTGCCGTCGAAATACCAGGCAGTTGCCATCCCGTTGTAAGTGAAGTTCTCCGGAGTGCCAGCAATTTCGGCTTTCGGCCCCCAGTTGACGCCGTTAACATCCACATTTTTGTAGGTTTTGGTGGTCCAGTAGGCGACAATCTGCTTCTTGACGCCGTCCTCCTCGAAAAGGAACATCCACCACCACCAGACGAAGCTGCCCTTTTTGGAGAAGGTCCTGGCTGGCGGGAAGTCTCTGATGAAGTCGGGCGTTTCGGGTGGTGTGTATTTGTCAATGGGCTCGAACATTTGATTCAGGCAAATTGGATTGGGGCATGGGTAATAATTGTTTGGTTCGGGCGTAAGGTTCATCTATCCGGAAAAACATATCGGAAATGATGGAGAAGAATATCCCCCGCAAGAAATGGAATGGCGAAAAAACAGGGTCGGCGATTCTAATCATTTCGATGCTTGGATTTGTCATTACAATCATCCTTGTCTTTGTTCTTATATCAAACAACCTGATATCGCTGAATCCGCTTGAGGGGGGCGCATATCGATGGGCTGCGGAACTGGAATATCCCGAGGAGGTCAACATTGACCAACTCACTCTGGCCATGGAAGGAAATGGGTACGAGGTATTCGGAGAATATTTCAGAGAAGACCCTGGCATTGAAAGAATATGGAATGTGCAATTCTTCTACAACCTCACAGCCAGTATTGATGAATACAGCATTCAATCTCCGGACCCGAACGAATGGGGCGACTGGTTGGACAATGGAAATGGGACTATCACGATACCCATCCAGGGAGAGGTGTACAACAATTATTATAACGCCAACCTGGAGCCCGACCTGAGGATGTATGATATTTACATTTTCGGCCCTTGGTCTTATTATGGGTCCTTGTTCGATGACATAGATTGGAAACAGGTGATGGCTGACGAGATGCCTGGCTTGATTGAGTTGATAAGAGAGGCTACTGGGCTTGAACCGCGGAGTTCCGGGGTTGTGAAGCAATACTCATGAGGATAAGAAAAATGCAGGGAGTCGGATTCTTGACCAGTGCTTCGCATTGGTCATCTCTCGGTTGACCTTGTCAACCTCGATTGAACTGCGTTCAAATCCTATAATAAAATAATGCAGGGAGAGAGATTTGAACTCTCGAAGGACTAACCACAGGATCCTAAGTCCTGCCCCTTAGGCCAAGCTCGGGTATCCCTGCTTTTGCGTATGCTGGCAAATGCTTACAAAGCAAAAGCAGGTCGACCTAATCGTACGAAACAAAATATTGCACGATTAGGTCAGACCGACGATTGCGGTTGAAAGCATTATGCGATGTAGCAATCGTCGACATTTTATAAACTCTTGCAAGGATACTTTTCTCTCATTCTTCGCATTGCATTCTTAATCCCGCTTGCCCACATCTCCCTCTTTCATCCACAAAAGATAGAAAGAATGGCTTTCTGTGCAAGAGCAGATAGATTGGGGGCCACTGTTAGCGTTGGGTAAGGCCCCATACCCGGCCCTCACAGGCGGGGTTTGAAGGGACTTGTGAACGCTGTCCATCACCAGGCCTGGCTCGCCCAGCCAGGCCCACAACCCCGCCCTCCAGTTGATAAAATGAGATATTCAGACGGGGCATGATGGAGATGGCCGGTGCCGGAACCACGGGCCGGGGAGAGCCGGACATTTTAGCACCAGCATGCCCTGGCTGTAAGGCCAGGGTCTGGATGCATTATAGTTTCAAGTGCGCTTGACCTAGCATTCTGGAACATTCTGCAACTCCATTCTGCCAAGCCTCGGCCGTACGAGAATTGTAGCTACCCAGCATTTGCAATCATCAATTCGAGCAAGCCGAATTGAGCACAATTTGGCGATGAGGCCGGGGTGGCGGGTACTCGCCCAGCATATCGTGAGCTGGGTGAAATCCATTACGCAGATCTAGCACAGGAGCTTCTCTCTCATCCTTCCCGTTGCATTTTCTAAACAAGCATCAGCGTCCAACGACCGCCCCGCAGCTCCCGCACTTCGGCTGCTCCCCTATCAGCACTATCCTGTCAGGCGGCGCCCCGCAGTTCGGGCACCCGCCCATGGGTATGACATGGCCGATGCTCTCCAGGGTGAAGAATTCCTCGGTCGTCCGGTCGATGTGGCCCACAATCAAGTTCCGGTCCATGCACTGGGCTATCCTCATTTCCGCCTCGTATTCTGTGACGCCCAGTTTCTGCGCGACTTTGGATATCTTTATTCTTCGGTAAGCGCGAAGCAGCTCGGCCAGGTTCTCAAGGTCCTTTCCTGCCTTCCGCTTCTTTGTTCCCAGGTAAATGAGCAGAATACCGGGAGTCAATGCGAGCACTGCCAGGGTGAATAACAGCTTCCATATCCCGGAATCCCATGAAATCGCCATGAGTATCGCCGCAATGAGAAGGAAGAAGAATCCGAAGAACAGGCCTGCTAGACCCAGGAAAAAGAATATCTGCCAATCTCCGAGTATGTCCGCCGTTTCCTTGCTCATCCTAACGGGGGTTTGATTGCCTGCTGATTTATATCCTATTTGGTGACAGGTAATCTTAAATTGATAATGATGTTCCCGCGAACAGGTGGAAAAATGAAACTCACCATAATCGGTTGCGGCTCGATCGGCAGCACGCTTGCGCGTTTCCTGGAGACAATGGATGAAGTGGATATGGTCCATATCTACGACAACAAGAAGGAAGCCGTGGACAAGCTCATGCAGGAATGCCAGAAGGTGCGGTACGCATCCAATCTGGAGGATGCCTTCGAGAAGTCGGACCTGATAGTCGAGACCGCATCCCAGTCCGCTGTCCATGAGCACATTCCCAGGGCCCTGGAGATGGGGAAGAATGTTCTGGTAATGAGCGTCGGAGCTTTCGTGGAGGACGATTTCAAGGAGAAGTGCAGGATACTGGCCAAGCAGAAGGGCTGCAAGGTTTACATTCCCTCGGGGGCCGTATGCGGCATAGAGGGGATATGCGCAGCCGCGGTTTCCGAGATAGACGAGGTCATAATCATGTCCTACAAGCCAACGGAGGCATTCAGGGATGTTAAATACCTCAAGACCAAAGGCATCGATATTGATGCCATCAAGCGCCCGAAGGTCATTTTTAGTGGCCATGCCAAGGATGCCGTGAAGCATTTCCCGAAGAACATCAATGTCGCGGCAACGTTGAGTCTAGCTGGCATCGGCCTGGAACGCACGGTCGTCAAGATAGTCATAGACCCGAAAGCCACCCTCAACACCCACAGGATAATCGCCAAGGGAAAGTTCGGCGAGATCGAGTGCTGGTCCAGGAACGCGCCTTTTCCGGACAACCCGAGGACGAGCTACCTGGCCGCGCTATCCCTCATATCGGCCGTGAAGAAGATCGCGGGAAGCTTCTGGGTCGGGGTCTAGATGGCTCTGGAAGTCCGGGCGATCGAGGAGCAGGACATCGAGGAGACGGTCCGTGTCATGAAAGAGGCCTGGACCTACGCCCACGAGACCTGGGGAAGGGGATTTTACCCGGAAGAAGCTCACGAATTCGACATGGCCATGAACAACATGGAGAGGTTCACGGCGGCAATGGAGAACGAGCATGGATTCTTTTTTATCGCCCTTGTTGACGGCAGGATTGCCGGTTCCATCCGGGGCGAGATATTCGGGGAAAGCGGTTACGCCATGATAAGAAACATCGCTGTTCACCCGGATCATTTCAGGAAGGGCGCCGGAACCGCCTTGATGCGGCACGCCCTGGATTACCTGAAGGCCAGGGGCTGCCACAAGGTCTCGCTGAATACGACCAGAGTGCTTGTCCCGGCCATCAACCTCTACCTGAGGATGGGCTTCGTGCCAGAAGCTTACCTGAGAAAGCAGTGGTGGGGCGTGGATTTCATCTGCATGTCCCTTTGGTTATAGCTGGAACAGCCTTGCCATTACCTTCGCGTCCCCGACCAGGTTGTCGATCTTTGAATATTCATTCGGCTCGTGCGCCAGCTCTTCGTTGGTCTCCCAGACTGCCGCGTGAAGGCCTTCCTCGCGGAAGATGGCCGCGCATGTCCCGCCTCCGATGCCCATTGGTTCGGCTTTGATTCCGCGTATGTCCTTCAATGCCTTCTGGAGGTTCTTTACAATAAGCGAATCCACAGGCGTCGCGGGCGGCGCCTGGCCGAGGCGGATGTCTTCAAGCGATATCTTTGCGCCAGTGTCCTTCTCGATGTCCCTGGCGACCTTTTTTATGACTTTCATGACATCGTTGAGGTCAACATCCGGAAGCACCCGGCAATCCATGTAGAATACGTCCTCTCCAGGAATCGTGTTGATGTTGGGGACGTTCGGCTCCTTCTTGGTGCATTCGAATGTGGAGAAAGGCGGGTCGAAGAGCTTGTCCTGGCCATCATATTTCTCATACAGGATATCGCTGACGCATGCCACGAATTTCGATGCCGCGCGGAACGCATTCGTGCCTTTGTGTGGGCGGCTGGCATGGGCTTGCTTTCCCTTTGTGACCACTTTGAGCTGGAGGTGGGATTTTTCAACGACCTCTATCTTGCTGCCGTCCGGCGAGCCCGCATCCGGGACCAGGAGAAGGTCGCTCTTGCCGAATATTTTTTTCTTGACGAGCTGCTGGATGCCGTATTTGCTTCCGACCTCCTCGTCCGCGACAATCGCGAGCTTGATGGTCCTGGCCTGCTTCTCCCCTGAATCGAGGATGGCCTTGGCCGCGAACACTGATGCCGTGAGAGACTGGCCGTTATCCTCAACGCCTCTGCCTGTGAGGACATCCTTCTTCAGGACCGGGTCGTAGGGATTGGACTTCCAGAGCTTCAGGTCGCCCTCGGGCACTATGTCCATGTGGGAGACCACCCAGATCGGCGGGAGCTTCCTGTCCTTGCCCGGTATCGTGACAATGATGTTCGGCCTGTAGCCGGCTGAAACCCTCGCGTCCTTAATCTCGATGACCTCAACATCCTTGAATCCCAATCTTGAAAGCTGCATCAGGATGAAGCTGGCGCGCTCTGCCTCGCCGTCGCCGCCGCTCTCCGGCGCTATGGCCTTTATGCGGCACATCTCTGTAAGAAAAACAATCATCTCGCTTCTGAGTTTATCGACATATGGGCTCAGGTCCTTCATCATAAACAGATCGGAAGAGCACACGTCTGAACTCCAGTCACGAATCACCATCT
>CALKWP010000044.1 GCA_938004075.1 uncultured Methanomassiliicoccales archaeon | reverse complement strand
AGATGGTGATTCGTGACTGGAGTTCAGACGTGTGCTCTTCCGATCTTCTTAAAGTACTCATAGAAGATGAGTTAATAGAGTTGGGGTGTACGTGCGAAGTGCCTTGGTGCGACGCATTCAGCCCGCAACAACTAACAACTTTAGCCACAATATACTAGAGGCTTGACAGTTAAACAGGTTGTGTATGGCATTCTATATTTTTTAATTAAATCAGTGTTAGCGTTATAAAAATTATAGAATGACATGAGGGCTTGACTTTGTCAAGTCCGAAATGGCAATTTATCATTTTTTCATAATCCAGCGAAAGCGCTGCATAATGAAAAAAAATGATAAATGCACAACCTGCCCTCAAGTCATGTCGAGTAAATAACAGAATGAATCATGATGCAGTGCGGGCTGTTAGCGCCCGGCCGAGTTCCGAATCCCTCCTAACAGAATCAGAGGAATTCGGCCAGGGTCGGAAAACTTTCTCGAAGCATTCTGGATGCAATGTTTTCCGATTCCAAGCAAATTGCATTGTTCACGGGCGCCCGCCAACCCGGCGGCTTTCAAGTGGAAGTTGTATATGGCTTATGAAGAACCCGCCAGAATGCTGGCTATTTGAGCAGCGAAATCATCCTTTTTTTGACGCGGCCATTTCCGCCTCATACTGCAACATGAGCTGTTTTTTGGCGCCTTCCAGGTCTATGAAATGATATTCCCTATTGCATTTCGGGCATGCGGTAAATCTTCCGCGCGGGTCGAATCGCAGCTCATCGCCACAGAATATGCACGCGTAACTTTTGCCGCACCTGGGGCATTCATAGTGCCCGTCCATGAGGAACTCCAGGTCATTTTTTATGGTGCCCAGGGCGGCCAGAAGCTGTGCCCGGTCCCCCGTCCCCAGGTCCAGGGCCATTTCAACGAAGGCAAGGTCCAGCAATCTTCTCTGGACATTGGTGGCCTTTATCAGCGGTTCTTTGCAACGCGTGCAATGATTATCAAGTATCATTTTCTCCATCATTTATCTCACTGGACTGTGAAACTATTTGTGGGATTTAATGATTCCTGGCAGTATATCTGCATACTTCGCCTCAACAGGTGGAAGTTGTATATTACATATCATAATTTCAAGCTGATTAATAACCCGTTCAGATCACTCTTTTCTTCTTCACTACCTTCGGCGCCTCAGCAGCCGGTTTGGGCGCGGATTTCTGCTCAATCGTCTGACCACAGGCATAACACATCACTGCGTCAAACGAAAGGCTGGTGCCGCATGCCGGGCAGGGGATGTCGGCTGTGTCCGATGATGTGGTTGGGGATGGCGCTATCTCCTGGCCGCAGACAAAGCATATCACGGAATCATTGGGTATCATTGTCTGGCAGCCAGGGCAGGGCATCTCGGCAACAGCGGGCTTTGCGGGTTCGGGTTTTGCAGAAACTGGCTCTGCTGCCTTAACTTGCGCGGCCTGCGCGGCATTCTGAGGTATCATCTCGCCGCAATTATAACACATTACCGCATCATTGTCAAGCAGAGTTTTGCACGAGGAGCACTGAATCTGGCCCTCGGGAATCGGCTGATCAACCTTTGCCGGTTCGATAACGACCTCCAGTTCTTTCACTGGCTCTGGCGCAGCAACCGGACTCGGGGCGGGTTCGATCTTTGGTGCGGGAGCTGACTGAACTGGAGACGGATGCACCGAGGATTTTTCCTTCAGTTCGATTATCGCTTCCCTGGCCAACAATTCCTTCTCTCGTGCCTCATAAACGGCAGCCTTCAGGGCCAGATCGTTGCGAACCTTCTCGATTGTGTTCCTCTGGGTCTCCAGCTTCTGCTTTATCTCATCAATCTCAGCTTCCTTGCTCGCAAGTGCGGCTGTTTTCGCCCTCAGCTCCTCTTTGGATTTCTCAATGCTGCTTGCGGCATCCTTTATCTCGGATTCTCTAGCAGCCAGTGAGCTCTCCAATTGGGCGAGTTCTGACTTAGCGGCGCTGTCCTTTTCAGTGTGAGATGTGCGCATCGCTTCAAGTTCGCCTTTCAATCGCTCCATCTCAGAGTTGCTCTGAGCCAGCTGTTGCTGCAAAGCCTCGGCGCCGGCTACGCCGGCCATGCTGGCAGCAAGCTTCTCTTTCTCAAGGCCAAGCTCCTGTTCTGCGGCCTTTAATTTGCTCTCTGATTCTTGAAGCCGCATCTCCTTCTCAGAAAGCTGGGACTGAGCGCTTGTCCGAGAGTTCTCGATTTCAGCTCTCAGTCGCTCTATCTCAGAGTTGCTCTGGGCCAGCTGCTGTTGAAGAATTTCGGCGCCGGCTACGCCTGCCATGCTGGCAGCTAGCTTCTCTTTCTCAAGACCAAGCTCTTGCTCTGCGGCCTTTAACCTGTTCTCTAATTCTTGCAGTTGATTTTCCTTGTCGGATAACTGTGATTGTAGGGTTGAGGTTGTTGAGTCCATTTCAGCATTGAGTTTTTCGATCTCAGAATTGCTCTGAGCCAGCTGTTGCTGCAGAATCTCGGCTCCCGCCACACCTGCCATGCTGGCGGCCAGCGCTTCCTTCTCTGCGATGAGTTTCTCTTCTGCTGCTTTCAGGCTGTTTTCCATGTCCTGCAGCTGCTTCTCTTTCTCAGCAAGCTGTGCCTGGGCGTTAGTGAGAGTTTCTTCTCTTTCAGCCAGGGCGGATTCCCTGCTTGCCAGGTTTTCCAGCTTCTCATTGAGTTGAATCTCATTCTTCTCCATTTCCGATTGCTTGATGGCCAGGGTGCTCTGGAGCGCTTCTTCGCTCTCCTGCGCGTTCCTCAGTTTATTTTCGATTTCCTGCTCTTTCAGCGTCAGCGCCGCCTCGCGTTCCGCGATTCCTTTGCTGGCCTCCTCTTCCCGGCCAATCAATTCCTTCTCCCGAGCGGCCAGCGATTGTTCTCTTTCAGCCAGACCAGTATCGAGGCCTTCCTCGCGGGAGCGGAGGTTCGCCTCCCTGGTGTCCAGTTCGGCGGCTCTAGAGTCAAGAGTGATGCGTTTCTGCTCTTCCATGGCTGCGAACTCAGTCTGGCGGGCTGTGAATTCCTCATCTTTGCTTCTCAATGCGGTTTCCTTTTCGGAAATGCGATTATCCTTTTCAAGCAGGGATTCTTCCATCGCTTTGAGATCTTTCTCTTTTTCGGAGATGGCTTTATCACGCTCGGCAAGTTCCTGCATCCTCGCCTCCAATGATTGTGAATCCTCGGCGAATTTTGATTCCCTGGCAGTCAGATCGTTCTCCCTTGCAGATATGGATGCCTCTCTCTCAGTCATTTGTGTGCCCAATTGACGCGTTGATTGCTCAAGCTCGGATAGCGATGCCTCTCTGTTCTGCAGTTGTGCCTCTTTCCCTGCAAGCTCAGCTTCGCGCTCTGCCAGTCTCTGGTCCCGTGCCTGCAATTCGGACTCCATGGTGGCGAATTCCGCCATCCGCTTCGCCAGGGATTCGGAATCCTCAGCTATTTTATTCTCCTTCTCTGCAAGCGTATTCTCCTTTCCGCTTAGAGCCGCTTCCCTTTCAGCCAGTTGCTCCTCGAGCGAGCGCAGGGATTTCTCGGCTTCGGCAAGGGCTTCGTCCCTGTTCTTGATGTGAATCTCTTTCTCTGCGATGGAAGAATCCTTTTCAGCCAGCTCCTTCTCGAATTGCCTCAGGGCGGTTTCAGCCTCTGCAAGAGCGTCCTTCTTGGATTGTAATTCGATCCTCTCGGATTCAAATTCCTGGCGGCTGGTCGCCAGAGCGCTGGATTCCGCATTTAGCTTCTCTTCCCTTTCAGCCAGGTTGTTTTCCCTTGCGGCCAGTTCCTCAGTGTGGGCAGCAATCTGATTTTCCCTCTCTGTGAACTCGGCTTCCTTCTGAGATATGGCGCTCTCGCGGTCCTTGATTTCAATGGCCAGCGCTGAAAGTTCGCTATCCCTGGCAGACGCCTTTTCTTCGATTTCCGCCAGCACCCTCTCCGTATCCGCAATTCCCGCAGACCTCTCATCCAGTTCCGCGGACAGCTTGGTCGCGAAATCCATTCTCTCTTTCAATTCGGATTCTCTGGCTGATAGCTCAGACTCCCGTTGCGATAAAGCTTCCTCGATTGATGCCAGTTCGGATTTTCTTGTCTCAGCTTCCGATGCTCTCTTCTCAACCTCTCTCTCCAGATCAGCAACCGAGTTTTCCCGGCTTATGATGGCCTGCTCCTTCTCTGCAAGGTTCCCTTCCCTGGTTGAAAGCTGTTCCTCGGAAATTTCCGCCTTCCTCTGAACCTCGGCTTCCCTATCTGCCAGCAACGCGAATTTATTATCAACGTCAGCGGTCCTTTGAGAAAGCTCTTGTTCCCTGGCATCCAGAGATTTTGTTGTTTCGGCCAGTGCCTGCTCCTTTTCGGCAAGCTCGGAACTCTTTTCCTCCAATGTCTTTGTTCTGGATTCGATGTCATTGGCCCGAGCCTCCATTTCCTGAATTTCTGTTCTCAGGGAAGCATCGCGCGTTAAAATTTCCTGCTCACGTTTCTTGAACTCTTCGAGTTGATTGATGAAATCGTCCCAGCTCGTCTCTTCTCTCGCCATGGTACGGAAGCTAAATAGTCAAAGGAATATAATATACTTAACAATCAAGTTAACAGCTCAAAAACCGTTTTATTAAATCGAAATGCGGGTTCCAGTTATTGATTCAATTTCATGATTTGAGCGAAATTCCTTGGATTTTTCAATTCATTTCCCGCCGCAACCCGGGCAGCCTGGCAATCTCTCATCATACGCCCTGCCGCAGTGCTGACATTTGGTCATGATCACATCATTCGGCTGCGCATTCTGAGATTGTCCAGGCGACGGCGGAGAATAATGCGCCTGTTGCTCCGAAGCAGCTCGGCGTGGGTAGAAAATAGCCGTCCTCCAGAATAATCTGGACAGAACCACCAGAAGTATTACGAAAATAATCGTGCAGCAGCAAAGCTCCTCAATCATATTATCTCTATCTCCGTATCGAACACCGTGACTGCCTGGCCGGTGAGGAAAACCCTGTCTTCGACAATCTCCACAGTCATTTCTCCGCCGCGCTTGGATGCCTGGAATGCGGACATCCTGGTCTTCCCCAGGATTTTGCCCCAGTACGGGGCCAGCACAGTGTGAGAAGACCCAGTAACCGGGTCCTCATCCACCCCGACCCATGGCGCGAAGAACCTTGAAATGAAATCATGCGATTCCCCCTTTGCGGTGATTATTAGACCAATCACTTCGGCTGGTTGGTATTCCAGCATCTTGCCAAAATCCGGCTGGATTTTGGCGACCAAGGATGGATCCTTCAGATGCACCAGGAATTTCCTTCTGATTCCGCAGAACATAGTTGCCAGTATGTCCTCCCTCCCGATACCCAGGGACTCGAAGATTGGGTCGGGCAATTCTGCAGGCTGCGGATTTCCAATGGGAAAATCCAGTGAAATTCCGTCGCGGGACCTTCTGGCCAGCAGCAGCCCGCTCCTGGTCTGGAATTTTATTTCCATGGCTTTGAGGCCGATCTCGTGGAACATCACATGTGCAGCGGCCAGCGTCGCATGGCCGCACAGGCTTACTTCATTCGTTGGCGTGAACCAGCGCAGGCGGTGCTCCAGCCCTTCCTGGCGTACGAACGCGGTTTCCGAGAGGTTCATCTCCATGGCGATGGCCTGCATCGTTTCTTCCGGCATATCATCTGTTAAAATGCAGACGCCGGCGGGATTGCCCTTGAACATCTGGCTTGTGAACGAATCTACCTGATAGAGCTTCATAATTTCCCAGTGAGGGAAGGCTCGAAGAGATATTAATATGTATCAATCGCGAACATCTGGAACCTGTCATGGTCAAGGCCAAGGAGCGACTTGACCTGCTTCTGGCTCATATTTCCTTTCGCATCCATCGCCATGAACATGCCCCAGGTGTCGGCCACCCTGAATCCTGCATTCTGAAATAGCCCAGCCATTCCCTTCCTTGTGACCAGAGACCTTGTCACATATTTGCTCGGGAATCGATTCTGGAGGGCTTGGATGCATGCCTCGAAATCATCAATGTCATGGCAGACCATCTCCCGGATTATGAGGAATCCCTCGGGCCGCCTGACAAGGGCATAGCCCAGCTGCTTCCCACCCCTGTGGAATGATACCGCATCCGTGTAATGAGCCCCCCAGGAGCATTTGAGCTTCGGGTAATTTTTCGGGCGGTGGACAAAACCCAAGCTGCCCTCCGCGAATTTGCTGAAGAGCCTGTCATCGGCTTCGGTTCCGTGCTTGCGCACCTTCACTGTCACATCCCCGGCCGGATATTTCTGCCAGTTCTTGATTGCCCAATTCAGCGGTAGGACCTCCTGGTATCCCAGCTTCGGATACATATCGTAGGCCACAAGTATCCTGCTGGTGGTGAGCACAAAGATATCCACGCCATCATCCCGCATCTGCTCATGGACCCTTTTCATCAGGGCCTTGGCATATCCCTTCCTGGCATAGCTGGGCTTTCCCGCGACCGCCTCGATGAAGCCGGCCTTGGCTGTGCCTTCACTAGTCTTGATAGTCGGGTACTGGGCGCCCACCTGCGCGATGATTTCATCTCCTTCGACAGCATACATCCTGAACCAGGGGGAGCAGAAAGGGTCGTTTTTCCTGATGCGGTGGATTGTTTTAGGGTCGGCTGGCTCGTTATGGCTTATCAGGTTAATGAGATTGACTTGCTCGGCGTCGACCTCATCGTAAAATTTGAATTTCATGATGGCCGGATATTTGAAGCCAGATAAAAATGTTACTCGACCATGACCATTACCCTGCTCTGCCCAATGGCGCAATCCACGCCTTCCAGAATCTCGAGTATCTTCTTCTTCTGGCCGGGCTCGACCCCTTGAATGAAACACAGCGAATAATGAGCGCATGCCCGGTTCCGGCATTTCGGGAAATCATAGCCTATGTTGGAGCCCTCGATGGCCACTTTCTTCGGTATTACGGCCTTTCTGGGTACCGGCTCCACCTGGACGACGCGGACGCCCTCCTCATGCATCGGGCAATCATGATTCACGTTCCGGAGCCCGGTAATCCTGTACCTGGTGCCTTTCTCAAGGTGGAAGCAGATGTTACGGACCTTGCATTCCTTGCAATCGGAAATCGGGCCCAGGTAGATGAATTCCGCGCCTTCCTTGGCAAGGCTCTTTCCGTAGACTGTGAGCATGACCATCACTTCACCTCCTGCTTCGCAGCAGGTTTGTCTTGAAAAACAGGTGATGAAATGTCAATAAAAATTTTCAAGATATCACCCCGGTCTCTTCAGCGAGCTTCTCCGCCCGTTCGGCATCCAGCCCCTCATGGCCAAGTATGGTGTACCTGTCCGGGCGGATGTCCTTTGCCATTACCAGGGCCCTGATTATCTCTTCCCGGGATATGCCCATGTCTGCGGCTCTCGTCGGAGCGCCGATGGTTGCCAGCGCATCGCGGACGCTCTCCCACCTGCCGCCGTGCAATCTCATCATCATTATTGTACCAACCCCGCACTGCTCGCCATGCAAGCCAGGGGTCTTGGCAATTCTGTCCAGCGCATGGGAGAACTTGTGCTCGGACCCGCTTGCCGGCCGGGATGTCCCTGCGATGCTCATTGCGACTCCCGATGAGACGAGGGCCTTGACTACCTGCCAGGCGCTTTCCTCGTCATTTGGTTTTATCTGGTCGGCGTTCTCTATGAGCATGTCTGCGGTTATCTCTGAGAGTGTTGCGGCGTAACTGCTGTACTCCTCCTTTCGAAGTTTGGCCGCGAGCTTCCAATCCAGGACGGCTGTTTTATTGGAGATTATGTCGCCGCAGCCGGATGCCAGCATCCTGAATGGAGAACGCGCGAGAACGCCCGTGTCAGCAAAAACGGCGATGGGGGTGTGCGCTTCCAATGACTCCTTGACGCCGTTGACCATTATGGATGCCCTGGATGAGACGATGCCATCATGGCTTGCCGCCGTCGGAACGCTGATGAACTCAAGCTTTGAATCGAATGACGCGCATTTCGCAGTATCTATCGGCCTGCCGCCACCAACGCCGGCCAGGAACACATCCCCAAGCCCGGAGGCAATCTCCCTGACTGTGGAAACAGTCTCGGAATCGGCCTCGGTTATGCAGATGATGTCGGCATCGAATCCCTTATCTTTGAAGGAATCCAGTATTCCCTGGGCTGCTATCTTCCTGGTGACCTCGTCGGCCACTATCAGCACAGAATCCGGAAGGCCCAGCCTGGCGCAGTGCTCGGGTATGCCTGGCAATACATCGTGGCCCGCGACCACATTGCGTGGAAGCTCGGTTATCTTGTACTTGTTGAATTCCGACATGATACTCACTGATATCTTTCAATGGTTTTAAACGTTACCTTTTGGCGATTACCATGCCAACCGGGTCTATCTTCTGGAGCATTGCCAGCTCTTCCTGGGTCGGCGCCGGGGTTATCCTAATCTCCGTGGGAGGAAGTATCTCGAAGTCCGAGTTATCCAGAACTGTCGCCAACTCAACGCCGGGGTGCAGCGAATAGACGCGCATTCTCTTACTGATTGGCTCGAAATCGAATATGGCATACTGGGATATCACCCTGTGCGGACCGGTCCCGGAAGGCAGCCCGGCCTTGTCGCGGGATTCTCCGCCCTGCAGGTATCCAGGAGTTGTCAGGAAATCCAGCTTCTTCACGAATTTCTGCCTGTCCTGCTTCATTATGATGATAGTCCGCTGGGCCAGTGAGCCAACATCGTTCGCGCCGCCGGAACCCGGCAATCTTATCTTTGGATTCGAATGTTCGCCTATCACGGTGGTGTTCAGATTTCCATACATGTCAATCTGGGCGCCGCCCAGGAACCCGAAGTCTATGTATCCCGCCTGGGATGCGGACATGCACTCGTTCATGCTGGAAGCAACAATTGCCCTGTGGACAGTTCTCGAGTCGCCCACGCTGATGGGCAGGACCGGAACCTGGGGGCCGATTCCACCGGCCTCGAAGACAATCAGCAGCCCGGGGGCGTGTGTGCGCTGGGCCAGCATCGCGGCGATCATCGGAAGGCCGGTGCCCACAAATATGGATTTCTTGTCCTCGAGAACATGGGATGCGGCGCAAGCCAGCAATTCCGTTGAAGTGTAATCTGCCATGTTACTTCCCTCCCTTCTTCATCCACGGCGCAGTCATCGGCCTGCTCAGGTTCTCGACCTCCACCAGCTCCTTCATTCTGGCCTCGCCGCCTATCACCTTGATGTATTCGTCGAAACTCTCGACGGAATGCACGTATTTCTCCATGTATCTCTCGACGCCTTCGTCGGTTTTTCCTGAAACCAGCCACTCACCGATATGGTCCTCGTCGAAGAAGTACTGCATCGGCATCTGGCATGGGTGTGAGCCGTATTTCTGGAGAACCACGGCATCCACATTGTAGAAAGGTATCTTTGTCAGCCATGGCTTTGCGCGGATCTCATCATTGGAAATAATTTCCTCGGTGGTGATTATGAGACGCCTTGCTGCTCTGGCCAGTTCGAAATCCTCCACCATGGTGCCGTCAATTTGGCAATTACCATAAATGTCGCATCTCGGGACGTGGATGAAGCTCACATCCGGGTAGCAGGCAGGTATCAGGCAAATCGGCTTTCCGCTGAACGGATCCTCGATGACTTTCGCGGAACTCTTGTCCAGAGTATCCGTGCCCAGCATGGACCGCGACGGCATGAAGGGCAGCCCCATGGCAGCGGCAAGGAACCGCCACTGGTATCCGGCGTTGGAAATCTCGCCGAGCACTTTGACCTTGCCGGATTCGACAGAGCGCCGCCCGCAGGCGGAAAGCCCCCGGAGCTCATGCGCGAAGGCATAGGCGACCTCGATGCGGTCCACGCAACCGCCTCCAATTAGCAAATCGACATCATGAACAGCTGTTTTACCCGCCATGATAAGGTTCTTCCTGCGCTGGCGTATCATCTCGTATATCGCAACCATTGAAACGCGCACATGGCCGAATCCGCCCATTGCCAGGAAATCGCCATCCTTGACGAATTTATCCACTGCCTCGTCGATGGCCATTGTCTTATCGGTCATATCCCTGGGCTTGTTGGCCTCGACCCATCTCCTGTTCTCGTCCGGGTCGTACCAGCCGACGAGTTCACCGGTTCCTTCCTGAATCACCATATAGGAGCCTCCCTGAATGAGCGGACAATGGCATCTGACTTAATAGGTTTTCGAAACTGCATGCAAATGATCCTTCTAAAACAACTCTGAAAATAGGAAAATTGCCTGCCCCTTTCGAGGCAGGCATTGTCTGTTTTACCTGGTCTTGACGAGGCCTTCGACCACGCTGGGGTCTGCCAGCGTCGAGGTGTCGCCGATCTGGTCGAACTCGTTTGCGGCTATCTTCCTCAGAATGCGCCTCATGATCTTGCCGGACCTGGTCTTCGGCAGGCTTGGGGCCCAGTGGATGACATCTGGTTGGGCTATCGGGCCGATCTCGTTCCTGACGTGCTTCTGGAGCTCCTTCTTGAGGTCGTCAGTGTACTCGTAGCCGTTCTTGAGCGTCACGTACGCGTAAATGCCCTGGCCCTTTATGTCGTGCGGGTAGCCGACCACTGCGGACTCCGCGACTGCCGGGTGGGAGACCAGCGAGGACTCGACCTCTGCAGTTCCCATCCTGTGCCCGGAGACATTGATGACGTCGTCGATTCTGCCAGTTATCCAATAATAGCCGTCCTCGTCCCTCTTCGCGCCGTCGCCGGTGAAGTAGTTGCCCGGGTACATGCTGAAGTAGGTCTCCTTGAACCTGCTGTGCTGGCCGTAAACGGTCCTCATGATGCCTGGCCATGCGCCCTTCAGAAGAAGCGCGCCGCTGGCTGGTCCCTTGAGCTCATTGCCCTTCTCGTCAACGATGATGGGCTCGACTCCGAAGAACGGAAGTGTCGCTGAGCCTGGCTTGGTCGGGATTGCACCGGGGAGCGGGGTTATCAGAACGCCGCCGGTCTCGGTCTGCCACCATGTGTCGACTATCGGGCAGCGGCCCTCACCGACAACGGTGTTGTACCAGTTCCATGCTTCCGGATTAATGGGCTCGCCGACTGTTCCCAGAAGCTTCAGGCTCTTCCTGGATGTCTTCTTGACGGGGGCGTCGCCTTCCTTCATCAATGCGCGGATTGCGGTCGGTGCCGTGTAGAATTGTGTGACCTTGTACTTGTCAACGACTTCCCAGAACCTGCTGGCATCCGGGTAGTTCGGAACGCCCTCGAACATAATCGCGGTTGCGGCGTTCAGAAGCGGTCCGTAGACAATGTAGCTGTGTCCGGTGACCCAGCCGATATCGGCCGTGCACCACCAGATGTCGCCCGGGTGGTAGTCGAAGATGTACTTGTGGGTGACAGAGGCGAACACCATGTATCCGCCGGTCGTGTGCAGAACGCCCTTGGGCTTGCCGGTTGAACCGGATGTGTAGAGAATGAAGAGCGGGTCTTCGGCGTCCATGTGCTCGATGGGGCTATCTCCCTTCACATCTTTGGCGGCCATCTCATCGTCCCACCAGACATCGCGTCCCTTCTTCATCGGGACGTCCAGGCCGGTGCGCTTGACCACGATGGTCTTCTCGATGCTCGGGCAGACTTCCAGCGCCTTGTCGGCGTTGGTCTTCATGGGCACGTCCTTCTTCTTGCCGCGAAGCGCTGTGTCCTGTGTGACCAGCACCTTGCAGGCCGAGTCCTGTATCCTGTCCTTCAGTGAATCGGCCGAGAACGCGCCGAACACGACTGAGTGTATGGCGCCAATCCTGGCGCAGGCCAGCATCGATATTGGCAGCTCGGGGATCATCTGCATGTACAGACATACCCTGTCGCCCTTCTTGACGCCCATCTTCCTCAGGACATTGGCAAATTTGCATACCTCGGCGTGAAGCTCCTTGTAGGTAATCTTCTTGTCTTCGCCTGGCTCGTTGCCCTCCCATAGGTAGGCGACTTTGTTGCCGTGCTTTTCCAAGTGCCTGTCCAGACAGTTGTAGGTCACGTTGGTCTTTCCGCCCTCGAAGAACTTTATATTGCCTTCAACGAAGTCGAACTGCCTGACCTTGTTCCACTTCTTGAACCATGTAAAGTCCTCAGCCATCTTGCCCCAGAATTTCTCCGGGTTCTCGATGGATTCCTTGTACATCTCCTTGTATTGGTCCATGCTCTTGATGTGAGCTTTCTTTGCGAATTCTTCACTCGGTTTGTACATCTTATCACCTGTTTCACTCATTGTTGGCCCTCCCTTAATTCTTAAAACATTGTAGAGGATAGTCAGCCCAATATTGATGCAGTATAAATCTGTTGCCTTTATAACTATATAGAGGGAATGTAATTCTGGTCAAAATCTGTTCGATAAATGGACAGCATTACGTGGGTGTCATTCTGCAATAGGAAAGAATGAAAAGATAAAGAAGCCATCGGCGCAGGGCCGATGGCATTTCTCGATTCAGATTTCGAACTTCTTCAGCTTGAGGACCGGCTTGCCCAGTGGGAGGACCTCGAAGCCCGCCATGCCCTTGAAGGTTATCGCGGCCGCAGTGTAGAAGCTTGCAACCGAGACAAGCAGCTCGGCGATTCCAGCCAGGTACCCGGGAATTCCGAAGAACACCGTGAATATCAGGCAGAGAAGCAGAAGGTCCACAAGCAGGAATATGGCCAGGAAGGCCTTGTTCAGCGATGCGGCGCCGTAAGTCATGTAGGTGCAGAACACCAGGTACCCGATGAATGCGAATCCCAGCTGGGCCTTGTCAGCGGCAATCCCCATTGTGGGCAGGTACCACACCAGGCCGACGGATATCCAGAAAAGTCCGAATGCGCCGAACGCCGTTGCGGCGAAGATGTTGTCCCTCTTGTACTCGCCTGCGCTCGCCATCAGCTGAGCCACGCTGCCCAGGAACAGCACCCAGGGCAATAGCCCGCCTGTTCCGGTTGTCAGTCCCATCTTCTCGGACGATGCCACAAGCGTGGCCATTGCCAGTCCGAATATTCCCAGCGCTGCCGGGTCTGCAACTCTCACCTTGGTTTCTGATAATTCGTTTCCCATCTTTAGCACTCCTGAGGTCCATCAAATCATTTTTATCATGACAAATAGATTAATTACGCCGGAAAGGCGCGGCGTATAAATATCTTTCTCAGGCGAATCGATAAATCTACCCCATCACAAGTCCACCGTTAACATGCAAGACCTGGCCGGTCATGTAGTCCGAGTCCCGCGAGCACAGGAACCGTGCAGCCCGCCCGATGTCCTCGGGCTGGCCAAGCCGGCTCGCCGGTATGCCCTTTATCACGGCTTCCCTGTCATGCACGCCCTCGAATACTACCATATCTGTTTCAATGTATCCCGGTGCAATGGCATTCACATTGATTCCGTGGGACGCAAGCTCCAGCGCCAGGGATTTCGTCAGGGCCAGCACCGCGCCCTTGGAGGCCGCGTAATGAACTTCATGGTCCGTGCCGGTGAAGGCCACGCAGGAGGATATGTTGACTATTCTGCCGGACTTTCTCTCAATGAGATGCGGCGTGAAAGCCCTGGCAACCAGGAAAGTGCCGGTGATGTTCACGTCCATGACCCGGTGCCAGTCCTCGTCGCTCAGCTCCCATGATTTGAGGTGCTGGTGTATGCCAGCGTTGTTGATGATGAAATCTGCATGGCCGAATTCCTTCAGGACCGCGTCGCGCATGGCCTCAACCTCTTTCGCATTGGCAACATCGCACTGGACCGCTATCGCCTTTCTTCCCATTGCCTTGATTGCCTCCACAACTTCCGCGGCCTTCGCGCCTTCCGTCCGGTAAATCACCGCAATGCCTGCGCCGTGAGCAGCCAGCTCCAGCGCGATGCCCCTGCCGATGCCCCTGGACGCTCCTGTCACCACTGCCACTTTTCCATCGAATTCGGTGTTCATGGCATAGGGAATCTCAGACAACATTATTAACTGTTCTGCAGATACACCCTGCATGAAGCCCGACATCGAGATTGCCAGGGAAGCGAAGCTGGAGCCATTGGAAAGAATCGCCGAGAAGCTGGGACTGTGCCCGGACCTGCTCATACCCATGGGCTGCAACAAGGCCAAGGTCGGAGTTGACCAGATGGACCTCTCCAAACGCAAGGGGAAGCTTATTCTCGTCACAGCCATGAGCCCCACTCCCGCGGGAGAGGGAAAGACGACAATGGCCATCGGACTGGCCATGTCCCTCTGCAAGCTTGGAAAGAACGCCGTTGCGGGCCTCAGGGAGCCGTCTCTCGGGCCTGTGTTCGGCATCAAGGGCGGCGCTGCCGGAGGCGGTTTTGCTCAAGTTCTGCCAATGGAGGACATCAACCTGCATTTCACTGGCGACCTGCATGCCATCACTTCCGCGAATAATCTTCTTTCAGCTCTCATCAACAACAGCATGCATTTCGGCAATCAATTCAACCTGGATTCCCGCCGAATATACTGGTCCAGGGTGATGGACATGAACGACCGCTCGCTCCGCCAGATAGTGGTCGGAATCGGCGGCAGGGACGCGGGCATGGTTGATGAAGATAATTTCGATATTACTGCGGCTTCTGAGGTAATGGCAATCCTCTGCCTGTGCAAGAACCCAGGCGAGCTCAAACAGATGCTGGGCAATGCCATGGTCGGCCTCAGCATGGATGAAAGGAAGCCGGTTTATTGCCGGGACATAAAGGCAGCCGGCGCCATGGCCGTCCTTCTGAAGGATGCCATCAAGCCGAATCTGGTCCAGACCATCGAGAACACTCCTGCGATAATTCACGGTGGGCCGTTCGCCAACATCGCGCACGGCACATCCTCGCTGATAGCGGCCAGGCTGGGTTTGCATCTTGCGGATTATTACGTGACCGAGGCGGGGTTCGGCGCGGACCTGGGCGCCGAGAAGTTCTTCGACATATTCTGCAGGAAGTCCGAGTTGCCTGTCGCAGCCGTCGTCATAGTGGCCACCATCAAGGCCCTGAAATACCATGGCGGCGTCGGAAAGAAGGACCTATCGGCAGAGAATGTCGCGGCTCTCGAGAAAGGTTTCCCGAACCTGCAGAGGCACATCGAGAACATCAAGTCTTTTGGGTACATGCCAGTAGTCTGCCTGAACCAGTTCGGGACCGATACCCCTGCGGAGATATCACGGTTGAAGGAACTCTGCGCCACAACAGGCGCGGAATGCGTGCCATCGCCCATTCACGCCAATGGTTCCGAGGGCGGCCTGGACCTTGCCAGGGCAGTGATCTCAAGCATAGAGGATAAAACACCGAAGTTCGCTTACCCGCTGGACATGGGGCTGCGGGATAAATTGGAAATGCTGGCGAACAAGATATACCGCGCCGGCAGCATCGGATTCTCGCCATACGCAAAGAAGCAGATGGAGAAGTGGGAAGAGCTCGGTTACGGCAACCTGCCGATATGCGTGGCCAAGACGCAATACTCTTTCAGCGACAATCCAAGGCTTCTCTGCGCGCCGGAGGGTTTCGACATGCACATCAGCGAGGTGAAGATATCAACCGGAGCTGGATTCGTCATACCCATCGCGGGTGAAATAACGCGCATGCCCGGGCTGCCCAGGCATCCGACAGCTGAGTTGATAGACATCGATGAAAACGGCAATATCACGGGCCTGTCTTGAACGAAAAAGGATTCACTTGAAAAGCGCGGCCTTCATCTTCGAGGTGGATTCCAGAGGCTCCAGCTGCTTGATATGGCTTTCCAGCGATATCAGGCTGGATTCCATGAGGGTTTCGAGCCAGCGGGCCTCCCGGATATCAGGATATGAGTCCATATTCCTTCTCAAACGTTCCAGGCAGGCGTTGAGATGCATTGCCTGCTCCCTCAGGTTTTCGATGTCCGGCTTCACGTGGCCCAGATAGTTTTCTGGAACTATAAAATTATCCCCGTGATGTAATACCCATGACAGGGTATTTTGCCATTCACAGATTCAGTCCCTTGCCTGCCGGATATCTGAAGTATTCCAGATGGTGTATCGTTTTGCTCCCGGCCGCTCATATGTAAAGTATGGAGTTCCCTCGCTTCCCGACTTCCCGGAGCACGCCCATGCGCCGCATCGTGTATGTGATATCGCCAGCCTGGCGGGCTCTGCACCCCAGTATCCCGGCCAGTTCTCTGGTGGTGAAAGGAACAGGCAGGTCGGAAGGCAACAGCCTCCTGAAGTCCGCGTACGAGTACAGCGGGATTCGATTCACAACCTCCACCAGCCTCCTGTCGTGAACGTACCAGCCGTTCCAGCGCCTTCTTTTTGGATCCTGGCGGCGATGCTCCTCCTCCCTGGTCATAAGTATCTCGAAAGTGAGATTAGGATGCATGACAAGGTCCCTGATGTACACCAGCTCCGGAAAGATGTCGATGGGCCTTCCCACCTTGGGGGACTTCTTCCTGGCGAGTTCTCTGCCTTGCGAATCATGCCTGATTATAATCTTCTCCACTGCGATGGGGTGCACCAGGTGGACCGGGTAATAGCCCAGCAGATGAGTCAGCTTTTTCCTCATTGCCCCGAAATTCTGCGTCTGGATCTCGATGATCTGGCCGTCTCTGTAGATGTCGGCGACGAAGCCGTCCACCGGCCTCTCCACCTCGTCTCCGGGCTGGACAAGGAATTCCTTGATGTCCGCGTGCAGGCCTTTCTCTGCCAGTGTTCCGATTATGGGGGATTTCACGGGAGGTGATTGGCCCGAAGGGTTAAAAACATGTCAGAGGCAGCGAGTCCTCGCTCCCCTGTGGAACTGGAAGACATATCCGATGAATTCCAGCTTGCCGTTCTCATAAATCAGGGCGCTATCATCCAGTATGGCAAAAATCTTGGTCGCGGATTTCTCGGAAAGCTCCAGCAACTCGCTGTCCGGCGAGATGTCCGCCTGGTCCATGCTCATGTAATGCACCGACACCGCAAAATCCAGCCACCCGAATCCCTTGAAGAACCTTGTGACCTGGGCGCCGCCCTGGCCGACCACGGCTGCGTATTTCCTGCATAAGGCCAGGGCTCCGGCACTGTTTCCCACGATAACGCCTTCGAACTCGGCAAGGACCTCATCACCTCTTGACACCAGCATCCTGTCCACCAGGAGTTGCGGGTTCCCGCCAGGTAGATACACGAGCTGGGACGAACGGACCTTCTTGACCAGCGCCCCGTAGGGGTCCCAGGGCTCCGCGAATTGAACTGTTTCAGCGCCAAGGTCCATGAAGTATTCCGTGATGGTCGCGCGGTATTCCCCCTCGGTGTCAACCTTGTCGCTGGTCCAGGGGAATATCAGCACGGATGATTTTGGGCCGGCGTCAGCAATGGCTTTCTCCATTATGTGCCTGGATGAGCGCTTGCGAACGTCCTCGCCGCCTAGGAGGTAGAGCTTGGGCATGGTAATCTGGATGCGCTCTAAGTTAATAACCGTTTTTGGAGAGGCGCTTCATTATATCTTCTGCAGATATGCTCTCTGCCGTTTCCAGGAACCAGCCCTTGGCCTCGTCGATTTTCGCCTCCATCTCTTCCGGTCGGAAGAAAGTAAGAGTTTCCAGCCTCTTCACGACGTCCTTTGGCAGGTCGTAGTAAACATACCTGGAGGCGTAAGTGTACCGCTGGGGGCAGTGCTTCATCCTCAAGACCTCCACCAACGGTCGGTACGTCTGGCCAAGGTAGAAGAACATCGCCTCGATGTGGTTACTGCGGTTCGTTTCCTTCATCGGCATTATGTAGAAAATTTCGAACAGGTTCTTCAGCGTGTCCAGCCGCTTCATTATGGCGGCTGCGTGCGCCTCCGGGTCGAGCTTTGCTTCCCTGACAAGGCCTTTCTTGTCGAACTTGATTATGGGCCGGCCATGGGTCGCCCAGGCATCGAATTTATCGGCTTCGGTATGTTCCTTCATTATGGCCAGGTCGATGAGCAGGAACGGGCTCGCATTCTTCAGCTTGTAGAAGCACTGGGAATGCCCGTGCCAGGTCGGTTCCGGAAGTCTGAATTTAGCCACAGTCCCGCCGAGCTTCTCGACCGCCTCGTCCACCACTTTAAAAACATCCTCGATCCGGTCATCATCCACAATTGCCTGGGCGTCTATGTCGGACCAGGCATCCGCGCGGTTGAATCCTGCGGCACCGCCCTCCCAGAAAGCATGAACATAATCCAGCGGCTCAAGGGCTCCTATCAAAGCATCCAGCACATCCTTTCTCGCGAGTTGGGTCATGATATCCAATCGGAATCAATCGACTCACATAATAACCTTTTTACCCACGATTGCGGATTCGGTCTGGATATCATGGAAAAGAAAAGATGCTTCTGGGCCAGCGGCGATGATTTCTACATCCGGTACCATGATGAGGAATGGGGAGTGCCGGTTCATGATGACCGGCTGCTATTCGAGTTCCTCATACTGGAAGGATTCCAGGCCGGGCTGAGCTGGCATTGCATCCTGGCCAAGCGGGAGAATTTTCGGGCAGCATTTGATGGTTTCGATCCGGTGAAGGTGTCGAAGTACGGAAATAAGAAGATAGAATCGCTCATGCTGGATGCCGGAATAATCCGGAACCGCTTGAAGATAAATGCCGCCGTATCCAATGCCATAGCGTTTCTGGCCATCCAGAAGGAGTTCGGCTCCTTCGACAGTTACATCTGGGGATTCGTCAACGGCAAGCCAATCCGGAATTCCTGGAAGGCCGGGAAGGACATTCCCGCCAAAACGGAACTTGCTGAAAAGATAAGCAAGGATCTGAAGTCCAGAGGGTTCAAATTCGTCGGGCCTACGGTTGTCTACGCGCACATGCAGGCAACCGGGATGGTGAATGACCATCTCACCTCCTGCTTCCGCTGGAAAGAGGTTCAGTAATGAAAGCGGAAATGATAGCGCCCTGCGGGATGAACTGCAATGTCTGCAGGGCCGTGCTGGACAAGGCAGGGAGGAACAATAAATGCCAGGGCTGCAGGCCGCGGGGAGAGGGCTGCATCTTCGGGAAAGGCCTCTGCGAAAAACTGGCCGGTTCCGAGATTGGCTTCTGTTACGAATGCGAAACCTTCCCATGCGCGAGATTGAAGCGCCTGGACAAGCGATACAGGACAAGGTACCATTACGGTTTCATAGAAGCGCTGGAGTTCATCAGGGACAACGGCATGAAAGCGCACCTGGCGAGGGAAAAGAAACTCAGGAAATGTCCCGAATGCGGCGGAACTGTTTGCATCCATAATGGTAAGTGCTATTCGTGCGGAAAGTCCCTTCGTCCGATTGGATGAATAGAGGATATTGTGAAAATTAATTCATATATAAATATATTAAAATGAAATTAAATGGCCTGTTGCCAGGCCATTGATTCTTTATTAAACCACGCGCTTTTTGGAGACCTTCTTCTTCGGCTTCTCCTCTATCTTGGACCCGCAGGCGTAGCACATGACCGCATCGTTGCTTATCATGGTGCCGCAGGACGGGCAGGGAATCTCCTCATCTCCGCTGGCTGCTTCTTCCTCAGCAGGGCCCATCTGGCTTCCGCAAGCGTAGCACATGACAGCGTCACTGCTGACCATGGTGCCGCAGGACGGACATGGAACCTCGTCGCCTCCAGCTGCAGGTTCTGGTTCGGGCTCAGGTTCTTTGACTGGCTCCGGTTTCGGCTCGGGCTTCTTCTCCTCGCTCTTCGGCGGCTCCTTGGCAGGTGCTACGGCAGGTGCCGGCCTGGATGCGACGCCACGGAGTTGCTCCTCCTTCTCGAGAAGCTGCTTTTCCTTCTCCATGAGCTTCTTGCCATCAGCGATGAGCTTCTCCCTGTTGGCTCCGATCTCCTTCTCCTCGCTGGCAAGTGCTTTCTCTCTTGAGAGAATAGCATCAAGTTTTGATTTGAATGAATCCATGATGGAAGAAAGTTCGGATGCGGCGCTCTTGGCCTTCTCTTCGGCCTGGATGATTCCGCTTCTCTTTGCGGCAATCTCGTCCTCGAGCTTTTTGATGTCTTCCTGCCTCTTGAGAATCTCAGTCTCTCGGGAGGCGACGTCCCTCTGCTTCTGGGCGATGTCGGACTCTCTGGATTTCAGGCCGTCCTCGAATGTCGCGAGCTCGGTTCTCTTGGACTCTAGCGAGGATTGCTCCTGGGAAACCTTCTTGGATTTCTCGTCCAGGTCGTACATCTTGGCCTTCAGGTCGGTCTGCTTGGTCTCAAGCTCCTTTTCCTTGGCGGCAAGAGTTGCGGTTTGCGCCTCTATGTCCTTGGCTTTCTGCCTGAGGTCCTGCTCTTTCTGCTTGAACTGCTCGGCCTGCTTTTGCATTACTTCCCAAATTGATGGTTCATCACCCAAAGGAATTCCTCCCATATGCTAGCTCATGTTTTGACTCGTGATAGTTTTATACATTAAGTATTTTTGGTATTATTCACCCGTGTCGAATATCGGGCCAAGGACGACTATTCCCTCCTTTCCGACCTCGACGGCGTGCTTCTCCATGCTGTGCTGTGTCGCCCTCATCTTCTCAACCTGGAGGTACCTGACAAGCTTGCCGCGGTTCCTGTCCAGACCCAGCATGATTATTCCATCAACAAGGAAACCTTCGTTTCCAAGCAGCTGGGATTCGGAGCCGATCGCCCGCTCCATCACGATGAAGCAGGTGAGGTTGTTGTCCCTGAGCATCTTGAAGAAATAGAACATCCTCTTGCGCATCTTGGTGACGTCCTCCATGAGGGAGTAGAGCGCACCCAGGGAGTCAAGGGAGAAAACGGTGAACTTGTCACCGTATTTTTTCTTGAAGTAGACTATCATCTTTTCGAGGAACTTTATGTAATCGGTCTCATCCCCTTCCTCAACAACTTTATCGACTTCCCTCAGGTCCGTGAAGTCGGAAATCTGCATGTGCGGCGAGACCTTGATTCCGAGGCTCTTCATGTTCCTGAGGTGGCTGGCAGAAGTTTCCTCCAGCGTGCAGTAGAGCCCGAACTGGTTCATTGATTCCAGATACTTGGACATGAGAGTGTAGCAGAAGCTGGTTTTCATGGAGCCCGGTGGCCCAGTTATAAGAACCACGCATGGTGGGGTAATATCGGTTTTGAAGACCTTCTCCATTCCGGGTATGGAATTCTTGAACATTTTGAACACCTTTCTATATTCAGTGAGGCTTGAAGGCATTTGAGGGATTTATACTTACCCATTCCATTTGAAATTCAGTTCAGTAATTATTAATACCAATATGCGATTTACCTGATGATAACGTCAAGGTGATTGTCTGGTGGATGGCTCGGAACCAACTAAAACAAGAACATGTCCAGTCTGTGATGAGAAGGTATCCATGGACACAAAGATGTGCCCATCTTGCAGCACCGACCTATCATTATTTTCAGCCGAAGAATCAGTCACCGATGATATTGATTCTGAGGAACTGAAGATGTCACTGATGTCAGATGGCAATGGCCACCTGACAGACCTTTTGAAAGCCGCCGAGGATGATGTGACCGGCCCTTCACCCAAACCGGTTGAGATTATTTACGAGGATTCGGCCGAGTGCCCCGAGTGCCGTAAATCCATTCCCGCGGATGCCATGGCATGCCCTCATTGCGGCGTTCAGTTCGAAATGGAAGAGGTTTTCGAGTGCCCCATGTGCAAGGCGCTACTAGAGGTCACAGTCACCAAATGCCCGAGCTGCGGCACAGAATTCGAGGATGAGCCGGTTAAGGATGCATCACCACCACCGGTGGAAGCTCCAAAGCCCGTGCCTGAGCCAAAACCTGAGCCGGTTCCCGAGAAGAAAGCCGAGCCACTGAGCTTTGCGGAGCGGCTCAAGCAGGTCAAGGAAGAGCCCGGCCCCGCGCCGGCAGCAGCCCCAGGCCCGAAGAAGGAGCTTAGCTTTGCGGAGCGCATGAAGGCGATGAAAGAGGGAAAGCAACCCGAGGTGCAACAACCTCAACCGACTTCGCCTGTCCAACCCCCTGCTGAAGAGCCGCCCAAACCCATCCAGACCACAACTCCCCAGACCACGCCTGGGAGCATATCGGACCGGGTCAAGAACCTTGCACAAGTCGCTGCGGTTTCGCCAGCTCCCGCCCAACCGACACCACAGCCCCAGCAAAAACAAGCAGCTCCAACGGCACAGCCCACAAAGGCGGAGCCAGCCAAAGCACCGACCGACACCAGGGAAGACCAATACAAGGAACTTCCCAGATATATTGCGGAAGTCAAGGTTCTCCTTCTGCTTGCAAATGAATTGAAAATCGATGTCTCAACCAGCAAGGCAGTCATCAACAAGGCGGTCAGCGCAGGAAAAAGCAGGGACCTGGATAACGCCATAAAATTAGTCAAGGAAGGAAAAATGGGCATAGAAAAAGAACTCAAAACAGTCTACACTTCAAAAATCAGGACCCTTGAAACGGCTCTTTCATTGGAAAAGAAATCCGGCAAAGATGTTAAGGAACTTGAATCCAGGCTCAACGATGCTAGAAAAGAACTAGAGGCGGGAGATTTCAAACATTCATCCGAAACACTGAAAAGCCTCGAAGAACTCATGATGCGGACATCCTCCGGCAAGATTTCCCAGGTTGAGATGGACACCGTTTCATGCGCCCTGGACAATGCAAAATTCTTGAGGCTCAATGTTTCCGAGGCGAAGGCATTCTACGATGATGCGAGAGTTGCGGATGATCCCCAGAAATCCATCCAGCTCACAAAACAGGCAACCGAAAGTTTGAACAAGATTCTGCCACCTTATATTGCAGGCGAGATGAGGACCGCAAAGATAACCCTCAGAGAGATCAAGATGATGAACGTTGACATCACAGCGCCGGTCCAGATGCTGAAAGAGGCGAATGATGACGTACTGCGGGGAGATTACTGCTCTGCTTTATCACACATCAAAAGGTTCAAGGAATACGTTCAGAACGTTGAGCAATGAACCGTGATTATTTGTCATCGAGGAATGACAGGATCTCCATCTCCCTCTCCAGTATGTTGAGCGCCTGGTCATCGAGCGTTTCCGGGGTCACGGAAGTTATGAGTATGGCATCGCTCTCTGAAACTTCGTCTATCAGCCTTCTCAGGAACCTCAGGACCGAATCGAAGTTGTTACTGCTTATCAGGTAATCCAGACCATCGAGAAGAAGCACGGATTTGCCGGGCCTGTTCAGGAAATCTTCTATCCGGTAGATTATCTTCTCGAGGACGGGCATCACCCTTGTGTCCGCGTCCCCTTCCTTGTCAGTCAGCCAAAGAATCGTGGCATCGCCAAGGTCGAATTGCTCCTTCAGGCGCTTCGGGTTTATCCTGGTTATCGCAAGGCCCTGCATTCCCATGTTGAGCGTTTCCACGAAATAATCGAAGCATCTAACTGGCCTGTCTTCCTCAATGAGATAGCTGTGAGATAGAGCAAGCTTCTGCAGGGACTTGTTGAATGGCATCTCCTTTTCAGGGATGCTGTCTTCCGCGGATGGCTCACGCGGCTCGGGAAGTTCATCCTTCAATGCGAGTTTCGCGGTTTCCAGGGTGAGGGGCACTTTCATCAGCTCCGAATAAGCCACGAGGGTTTTCAGAGCGCCTTCCAGCGATCTGACGTTCTTTCTGTACCTTTCGGCAATGAAGAGAAGAACGTCATCCCCAACATTTATCCTCTTCATCCTTGCCTTGATGCGCAATATCGAGTGCCTGGTCTTCATGTCGGCAGGCTGCATCTCCGTCGGCAGGCCCGAATCGAAAAGCGATATCAATCTTTCCTTGATGCCGCTGATTTCCCGAATGGGGCGATCGCATGATATCACAATCTGTTTCCCTTCATTGAAAAGGGTTAGAAGGACATGATATAGCTCATCCTGTACGGCTTCATGCCCGGAGATCAGCTGGATATCATCCAGCAGCAGGAAATCCAGGTCATTGAAGCGCTTCCTGAATTGCTTCTTCCTGTTGTTCTTTGTCGAATCAACGAATTCATTGATGAAATTCTCCGTGGAGATATAGAGAACCTTCATGTCAGGATAGTTGGAGATTACAAAGTGGCCGATGGCATTGAGCATATGCGTCTTGCCCAGGCCAACGCCGCTGGAGATGAACAATGGGTTGTAGGAGGAAGTCCCAGGCTTTGAAACGGCCATCGCCGCCGAATGGCTGAAGCGATTGGACTCCCCCAGCACGAAGTTATCGAATGTATAGCCTGGAATGAGGTTGGCATCGCCCGAGGGCTGCAGCTCAATTTCATTCACGGAATTGTCGGCGCCACATGTGGGGCATTCGGTCTTGCCGAAGAGCTCGGCCCCGCATACCGTGCATCTGTCCCCGGAATCTTTCGCCTGGGGAATGATGTCTCCCTGACCGGCCAATCGCTCTTCCTGAGGCTCCGAGAGGCTCAGTTCCTCGAGAGGAGAAATGTCAGAAGTTGACGGCTGAGCCAGCATGGGGGGTTTCTGCTCAATCTGGGCCATGAGCTGCGCCATCTTCTCCTCCTTCTCTTTGAGTTTCTCCTGCTCTATCTTGAGCTTGAGGCCTTGCAGAGCAGCTTCGATGGCAGTTATCTTGGACGGATTTTTAATCATGGCCTTTAGCCGCTCCACATCTGTTGAGAATGTCTTGCAATCCAGGTGCTCCAATTCCTCTCTGAGGAACTCCGCGCGCAGATCGGAAGAGCACACGTCTGAACTCCAGTCACGACTCACCATATCGTATG
>CALKWP010000043.1 GCA_938004075.1 uncultured Methanomassiliicoccales archaeon | reverse complement strand
GGGGGCGGTCTTCGCTATCGGAGGCAACGGGCCTGTGACAGTGGTCCTGGCAGTTGCGTTGAGGAAGAACACGTTGCTAAGGTTGTCAGTGTAGTTCAGCATGGCTTGGTTCACAATGGTTCCGGAGGCGGTCGGATCTATCTGGACAAAGATTGTTATTGTAGTGCCCAGTCCTGCGCCGATTGTGTTGAAGAACCAGGTAGTGGCGGTCCAAGAGTCCGGGGAGATGGCGCCGTATATAGGCAGACCCACAACCGTTGTGCCCGGCGGGAAGAACTCAGTCACCAGGACATCGGTCGCGGGAGAACCGGACGGGTTGTTGATGGAGATGACATACTGGATAGTGTCACCCGGGTTCGCTGCGAGAGGAGCGGTCTTCGTTATAGTCATTATGACCTCAGTTATGATAGTTGTCGCACTAGCCGATTCCTGTGGCATAGCGTATCCACCCACTGTCTCGTAATCGAGAGTAACTGTGTTGACGAGGACGTCACCAGCCGATGCGGCCACAACCACATTAATCGTGAAAGTGCCAAATCCGCCAGGCGGGACAGCGGCGATGAGCCATTGATTGTCTCCAGTCGTCGGGGCCGGAATTGCGCTTCCGAATGTGACTCCCGCAGGGTATGTGTCTGTGATGACGACATTGCGTGCGATGTCATTACCGGTGTTCTCGTATGTTATGATATACTGCATGTTGCCGGAAACCCCGAACATCGCGGGTGCGGATTTGTATATGGACATGGCCGGACCGATGATGGCAGTTTGGGCCTCGGCGTGCTCCAATGGTTGCTCGGAGCATGTGACATCGACCATGTTTGTAAGGATGCCGATAGCGCTGGAGTCAACGGTAACGTTGATGAATATCCTGTAGGTGGCGCCTGCAGCCAGATTGCCCACGTTCCATTGGTTGTCGCCAATGCTTGCGCCGGGGTTCGCGTTCACAAAGGTCACATCCGCAGGGTATGTTTCCAGAATCACCACATTCGTTGCGGTTGCGGTGCCTATGTTCCTGACAGTGATGGTGTACATTATCATCTCGGAGATTGACGCGGTCGCAGGAGCATTCTTGGTCACCTGCAGGAGCGGAGTTCCGGCCACAGGGACAAGGGTGTCCAACGTATCCGATACTGTGGGCTGGACGAATCCGGCTGCATTGTTGTAATCGAGTGTGACCGTGTTGATGCGGTGTGTTGCGATGTTGGCCTGGAAGGTTATGTTGATGAATATGAATCCCACGGTTCCAGGAGCGACATTGCCGATGTTCCAGATGGTGTCACCGATGCTTGCCGGCGGGTTCGCGTTCACAAACAATGTTCCTGCAGGGTATGCCTCTGTTATCACAACGTTCTGGGCAACATCCGTTCCGACATTCTCGTAGCGTATGACGTACATTACAGTGGCGCCAACAGTGGAAGTCGCTGGACCGCTCTTGTCAATGACCATAAGCGGGTTTATGACGTTGATATTCACGGTTGATTGGGCCGGCTGCTGCGGAATGCCGGCAGTGTTGTTGTAATAAACTGTGGCTGTGTTGGACAGCGTGCCAAGGAAGCCGGCGTTGACAGTTACTGTGATTGTTATAGTTCCACTCGCGCCAGGCGCCAGGTTGCCCAGATTCCAGCCATATACCTGGCCGGCATTGTAATCGAAGGGGAGAGATGCGCCGCCATAAGCAGCTCCGGCTGGCAGGGAATCGTAGACCCAGACATTCTGAGCCACATCCGAACCGATATTTTGGTAGGCGAGGGTGTATGTGTATGTCTGCCCCGGATTCGCCTGGGAGACGCTTGCGGTCTTTGAGATGGACATGAGTGGAGTCTGTATTGCGGTCTGCCAGTCATCCGAGATTGTGGGCTGCTGCTGGCCTATCACATCAGTGTAGTTAACGAACGCCCAGTTTGTTAGGATGCCGGGTAATACAGCGAGATTCACCTGAACTGTTATCGAAATTGTCTCGCTTCCGCCCGGTGCTATCTGGGGGAACACCCAAGTTGAGCCGAATGCCGGGTTGGGAGTGGATGATTGATATGAAACGCCAGCCGGGTAATTGTCCTTCACGACAACATTGTATGCCCAGCCAGTGCCGATGTTATGCACGGTTATTGTGTAAGTAATGGTTCCTCCGGCCACGGAATAAGCGCTGCCAGTCTTGGTTATGGTCAGGAGCGGGTCGAGGATGGTGGTGGTAGCAGTGTCCATTATCGGAGTCTGCGCCTCTGCGTTGGCATCCTCGTATGAGACGTCAACCCTGTTTGTCAGGATTGCTCCGTCAGGGACGTTGGCATCAATCTGGACGGTTATGGTGAGAGTTACGCTGCCGCCTGCCGGTATCATCGGGTAGAGCCACACGAAATCGCTTATTTTTGTAGGCCCACCGGTAGATGAGTATGAAACAAATGTCACTCCCGCAGGGTAGCTCTCAACAACGAGCACATTGTAGGCATCTGCCCAACCTATGTTCTCTATTGTGATTGTGTAGGCAATCTGCTGGCCGGAGTTTGCATACTGTGGCGCAGCCTTGTCCACGGTCAGGTACGGGTCGCGCACTGTCGTTGTTGCTGTCGCAATAACCGATGTCTGCACCTCGCTGACTCTGTCGCGGTACTCGCATCTGGCTGTGTTGACCAGCGCTCCGATCGCATTTGTGTTGACCAGAACTGTGATGTTGATTGCGCCGCTTGCTCCTGGGGCCAGGTAACCGATGTTCCATGCATAGTTGCCAACTGTTGGAGCCGGAATGGAGCTCTGGTATGTTACGCCGACAGGGTATGACTCGTTAACCCAGACATTGTAAGCGCCGGTCGTGCCATCGTTCCTGTAGCTGATTGAATATGTGATTGCCTGGCCGGAGTTCGCGTACTGCGGCGCAGTCTTGGCCAATGTGATGAGCGGATCCCTTATCTCGGTCTGGGCTGTTGCGACTAGCTGTGGTTGGGCGATGCCAACGAAGCTTTCATAATCCAGTGTAGCGGAGTTCAGCAGCCAGCCAGAGGCGGTGGTGCTGACCCTCACGTTTATAACTATCTCATACCAGATGCTATCATTTGGCACTGTTGCAAACCACCACTGGTTGTTGGTTGGGACAACAGATGCGGGGACAGAGGATAAGAATGTCACGCCTGCCGGGTATGTTTCTATTACGGTCACACCATAAGCGACAGCTGTTCCGACATTCCTGTATCTCAGGGTGTAGGTGATGCTCTCGCCTGTGTTGGCTGTGGGAGGAGCGACCTTCTGGAACTGCATCTGGGGAACAACCACATTGGTAACCGCGATGTCCTGGACCGGGGCCATCGCCATTCCGGCTGCGTTTTCATATGTGGCCCGGGCAAGGTTAATGAGCGAACCGGTCGCATCAATGTTCACCTGAACCGTTATTGTGACAGACCAGGTTGCTGCTGGTGCAAGAGTTCCCACATCCCAGAAGTTAGTGGTGAATGCGCGGGGCGATGGCACAGCGGATACGAATGTCACGCCTGCGGGATAAACCTCTTCGACCACTACATTGAGAGCAGGGTCTGTTCCAGTGTTGGTGACAGCAATCGTGTAGGAGATGATCTCGCCGGGGTTGGCGGTTGCCGGGGCAGTCTTGTCTATGGTCAGCCTTGGAACCACTACTTGAGTGGAAGCCGTGTCCCAGACCATGGGCATTGCCGTGCCAACCAGGTTATCGTAAACTGCGGTTGCATTGTTGACGAGCGTTCCGGTTGCCAGCAATGAGATGTACATGGTTATGGTGACTGACCAGGATGCGCCTGGTGCCAATGGAAGCAGGAACCATGTGTTGTCAGAGAAGTCTGGCGGTATGGTTGATGATACAAAGGTTGCGCCGGCCGGATAATTATCTGTCACGATGATGTTCTCAGCCCAATCTGTGCCTGCATTGTGAATCCATATCGTGTACTGGATGTTCTGTCCCGGGTTTGCCGCTGCGGGCGCGGTCTTGTCTATAGTCAGAAGCGGGTTGACAACGGTTGTGTTCCACCAGGCGAATGAAGTGGGTTTTGCCTGGCTGGCCGCATCCCGGTAATCAGCGCGGGCTGCGTTGATTATTGTGCCACTAGCGGATGCTGAGACATTGACCGTGACGCTGATGACATAAATTCCATTCGGCGCGAGCATGCCGATGTTCCAGACATTGTTGCCTGTTGTTGGCGCGGGTATTGCGGAGAAGAAGGTTACAATCGCATTGTAAGTCTCAGTCACTGTGACGTTGTAAGCCCATACAGGCCCGAGGTTTCTTACAGTTATAGTGTAGGTAATCTGGCC
>CALKWP010000042.1 GCA_938004075.1 uncultured Methanomassiliicoccales archaeon | reverse complement strand
TGAGATTTTTGGACGGACCGGTCCAGATTGGTTCCGATTCCATTTCTATCTCCCCTGGAATGATGACAACCGCCGAGATTATCTGGCGCCCGCTGTTCGCAGGGCCGAGGTCCATCACAATCCAGGTGGATCCAGTGGGCGAGGTACCGGAGATATTCCCGTGGTTCAACAACAACCGCACCTTCAACATCTATGTCTATTTCTTCTGGGACGACATGGAATCCGGAGCCAGCAAATGGATGCATTCAGCGACCATTATGAACATCAACGGCGAGAGCCCGCTCGACTTCCTGACGTCGGGATACGCAACAGTCAACACGGACGTTGTCGGAGCATGGGACTGGACTCGCTCCAGCGGGGTGCAGAACAGCACGAGGTTCGCCAACAGCTATCCCAATTCATTCTACATGGAGGAATCCACGGGCGCTTTCGGCATCAAATCGGATGTGCTCGTTGCCATAGTGCTTGACAACTCGCCATCCATGACAGACAGGAAATGCCCAGATGGAAGAACGTATCTTAGGGTCGCGCAGGATGCCGCAGCGGCAATGGTGAACCAGTTCAGCAACAATTCTGCTGTCGGAGTGTATGACTTCAAAGGCGCCAACGAGAACGTCCTGATAGGCATCACCTCGCTTGCAGGCACAGGAAGGCAGACGGTCATAGATGCGATTTACGCCAACCTTGCCCAGGGAAATACCAACACCGCGATTTGGGATGCGATAGGCATGGGTTACATGGCTGTGCACAATGCGATTCCGCTCTACCCGAACAACTATGCAGCTGTGGTCTCCCTCGGTGATGGCGCGGATTCGCAGGCCGCGGACAGTTCGGCATTCCAGGACCATGATTATGAATGCGGAAGCGACTCATGGGCTCCCTGGGGAAAAATGTACCCGGAGCTCGGCTATCCAACAGCCAATTATCCAAGCCACTGGGGCAAGTACTGGTTCTACAAGGACGCTCTTCCCGGCAAATGGATACATGCGGGAACCCATGGCGGCGCATGGAAGGCGAGCCGGAAAGGCCTTCTGAACTCGGATCTGCCAATATACACAATTGGCCTTGCTCTCGAGCATTATCCCATCCCGGACGGATCTCCATTGCCCGCAATCCCGCCCGAGTATACGTTTGGTACAAACACGCATGTGGTAAACACGGAATCAGGAACCATAGAATACAATTTCTGGCGCATCGCCAATACCTCGAAGGCCGAGTACTTCTACTCGGAGGACGGCTCCAACCTGGAGGATATCTTCAAGACAATCGGCCAGATAATCGGCTCCTCCGGCTTCAATCAGACACGCTCATCCACGCCTGCGCCTGACACAAGGGCAGAAAACGTGGACAAAAAGGCAGTTTCGCCGGCATTTGACCTGAGCCAGTATGATACTGCAAAATTCTCGTTCTGGACAAAGTACAACATGCTGTCTGGCGGGAACGGCGGGATAGTGGGTGTGGAACTATGGGAGCCCAGCCCGGCGCCAGGCGCATGGAAGTTCCTTTACGTGATACCCCCCGGGGCTTATACTGGCGGTTTATACTATGATTACAATGTCTATGACGATTTTGGCAACCCGGTCAACTGGTGCTTCAATGGCATCAGCGGCCGCAACACCTTTGCCTGGGACTATATCGGCGTGGACGTGATACCGCTGATAAGGGCCCAGGGAATAAAGTCCCACGGCAATGCTGAGTATTTCCTTGGCAATGCCAGGATGGCGCTGAAATACCTCCAGTTCGGGGGCGGCACAGGCGTTGGCTGGTACATTGACGATGTGAAGCTGGACGTCTCCAGAGCAGCAGGGACGCCCATAACGGCCGGAATCAAGGACATTTGGCGGTTGGACGGGGCACAGGCCCACAGCGGCAGCAATTCATGGTCCAACGTTGATCCGGTGACTGGGTTCGTCAGAACCGGCCTGGATAACTCCCTCATAACCATTCCGATAGACCTGACCAATGCAAGATCGGCTTACCTCAGCGCGTATTTCAAGTTCAACCTGAACCAGAACTCCGGCACTCCGCCGGACGGCTTCAGGGTGGAGGCCAGCACCGACGGCGGCGTCACCTGGAAATCTCTCAATCTCGGAATTCGGACCTCATGGGGAGTTTCGGGAACGGGTCCTGACTCGGAGGATGGCGTGCTCGATGGAAAATCATACACCGGGATTACCGACATCAACAACCCGGTCCTTGACGGTTACTGGGTGAGCGCAACGACCCTCAGCAGGCTGAATGTTGACCTGACCTCGCTCAGCGGCCATCAGGTGTTAATCCGGTTCCGCATGGCCACGAACAACCTGCCTGCGGCAACCTACCCCCACAACAACAATGCAGTGGTCAACCCGGGATTCGGGGGATTCTACGTCGATGATGTGAACGTGTATGGCGAGACCATATTCGGCTGAAACAAGGGGCATTCATGAGAAACGCGGCAATTGCGATATTCGCAGCCCTGATGCTGCTTCCTGGACTTATCCCAGCTCCCAGCGGAGCCCAGGCCTCTGAAGGCGGCTTTGAGTTCGACCGATATCACGGGTACGCGGAGATAAAGGCCGAGCTGGAAAGGGTGTCTGCGGAATACCCGGGCATAACCGACCTGATGCTGCTTGGAAAGACCTGGGAAAGCAGGGATCTAATGGCCATGAGAGTCACTGACAACCCGGAACTCGAGGAAGCGGAAGAGCCCGACATTCTGATAATGGGCGGCCACCACGCAAACGAGCTCCCCTCGGTGGAGGTTCCCATGTTCATTCTTAAACACATCCTTGAGAATTACGAAACCGATTCCGGCATACGAAGCCTGGTGGATTCAAACGATATCTGGTTCGTTCCACTTGTCAATCCCGATGGAAGGGAATACTCCATGAGCACGGACCCGGCCTGGCGCAAGAACAGGCGTCCGACAGACGGCGGCGTGGGCGTGGACCTGAACAGGAACTATGGCCACCTGTGGGGACAACAGCCCGGTGCCAACCACGACCCGGCAAGCAGCACCTATTGCGGACCGTCAGCATTCTCTGAGAACGAGACAATGGCCATAAAAAATCTGGCCGAGACAGTGGGATTTTCTATCTCTCTGTCTTATCACACCTATGGCCAGGTCATATACTACCCATGGAACAACGGCATAGACACGGCAAGCCCAAGCGGTCATATTCTGGAAGCCATTGCAAAGGACCTGGGACGCTTCACAGGCTATACCCCCATGCAGGGCATTGACGCCTACCCGACCACGGGAGATTCCGATGACTGGCTCTACGCTGATGCCGGTTGCCTTCCATTCACCATAGAACTGGGAACGCAATTCGTCCCACCCCCGGACCAGCTTGAATCCCTCTGCAGAAAGAATCTCGGAGCGGCGCTGCATGCCATTGGCCTGGCAGCGGAACCGGAGAGTGCCCTCCTCCCGGATTGGACCGTGATGACATACGTGTCCTCGGATGCCGATATCGGCCTTGCCAATGAAGCTTTTATAGACATCAACGAGATGGAATCCGCCGGCAGCACCGATGATGTAAAAATCATCGCGCTTTACGATGGAATGGCAACTGGCGATTCCAAGCTGTATCGCATAGAAAAGGACCCGGGCGGCGTCAACGCGGGAATAATCTCCTCCATATTGGATGACGGTGGCGCCATAATTCCGGCAACCGATGAACTGGATATGTCGGACCCGGTTGTGCTACGCAATTTCGTCAACTGGACAATGGCGAATTATCCCGCGCGCCAGTATCTACTGTCTTTCTGGGGCCACGGCGACGGGGTGTTGGAGGACTTCGTTCCGGATAAAGGCAACGGGCTCATGATATCCGACCTGGAACTCGCGCTCGGCGAGTTTCACATTGATGTCATAGGCTTTGACACCTGCTCCATGGGCCATTTCGAGGTCGCAATGGAACTGATGGACATTGCCGACATCATGATCGGCTCGGAGGCTGAGGAGCCGCTGGCCGGCTGGGATTATTCCGCATCCATGGTGAAGCTCGTTCTCGAACCATGGATGGCTCCAGACAGACTTGCCAGCATCATTGTGTCCGATTACCTCGCATCCAACACTGTCGGTTACCTCACCCAGGCCGCAATAGACCTGCGGGTATTCAGGGACAGGTTCGTTCCGGCGCTGGAGGAGTTCATATCCGTATCGCTTGATTTTGCCTATGACGATTATGCGGAGACATGGTTCGCGCGAAACGCCACCGACACGTTCTTGGACACCAGGGACACAGTCGATTTATTCGAGTTCCTGATCTATCTTGAGCCCATGAGCGTTTCCGCGCCAGTTCAGAACAGAACCGCCCGTTTGCTGGATATGATGGACGAGCTTGTGATATTCTCCGGCTCCGGCTATTCTTTCCCCAAGGCCAGGTCGATGGCTGTGTATTTCCCGCTTCTGATGGACCCGGTATCCCCGCATTATTCGGGGCTCAGGTTCCTTGACACCGGCTGGCTTCAGTATCTCGAGGGAATGAGGAACCCGGCCCCAAGGCCTTTCATCCGCTCAACGACCCCCGGAACGGTGAACAACACTTTTGGCCCGTACAGAGTGACGGCTGAAATAATCAACGGTCCGGAGTTCCCTGACATACTGCTCATGTACCGGGTGAATGGGGGCGCCTGGCGGCTCAATAACATGGGGGCGCAGAACGGCACCCTGGAATCGGATCCTTTTAAAGCCATATCCGGCCAGCCGAACGGCACCGTGATAGAATATTTCTTCGATGACGTGGCATCAAACATCACCGAGCCCTATGATGTGAAATGGGGCGGGGAAGTTTACCTAACCATCACGGTGTTTGCAGAATGCGACGTTTCCCTGGCCTGGGAATCTTTCCCTGATGCATCAAATCTCACGGAAGGAAATGCCACGAATTTCAGGTTGAACGCCGCAAACCTAGGCCCGGAACCTGTCACGTTCAATGTTACTCTGACGGCAAACAGAACTGCCAGTAATCTTATTATCGGCTGGAAGGTTCTGACACTTCAGCAGGGCCAGCATTCCATCGTGGAATTCAACTGGACCGCTCAACCGGGGAACTGGACAATCAATGCAAGAGCATCCCAATCTTTGGTGTATGATACAGATACCAACAATCAGGAAGTAACATCGTCGCTAGACGTCCGGGCAGTCAATCCCCCGACCCCGCAGGAAGGGTGGTGGTCTCAGTATTTCGGGCTGGTGCTGGTGCTCACAATACTTTGGGCGGCCGCAATTGCGGTGATAATCTCCATAATCCGAAAGGGAAGGATGAGGCGGACAAGGGCCGCGGCAAGGTCCATTGCCGCCGCAAAGGATTTTCTCGCCACTGCCGAGGAGTTCGGAGCCGACACAATCACTGCCAGAGCCCTGCTGGTCAGTGCAGAATCGGCGCTTGCAAGGAACGCCCTCCCGGAATGCGAGAACCTGGTCCGCAGGTCCAGAGAGGTAGCCATGGACTCGGTCGGGGGCCGCAATGAAACACAAAAATAAAATCCCCCAAAATAAGGTCGTAAATTGGGTCAAAAAAGCACCTTTTCAGATAACATATATATATAAGATAACGATTACTGAATATATCCAATACACACAGCGGGAAAAACGATGTTGGGGAATAACACGGAATCTTCCGGGGTGAATCTATGAACAATGATAAGCCAAAGACAGTGCAGAAGCTTGTGAGCGCATTCATACTGTGGTGCATGGTCGCAGCCAGTTTTGTGGGCATACTGACCACGCAGGTGGGTTCGGGAGCTGAGCAGGACCAGCCACAGCCCATGATCGTGCCATCAATAATCAACAGCTATGTGGAACTCAGGGACACGATCCAGGACGCCCAGTACGGCATTACCGTGCAGGTTGGCGGCACTCTGAAGCTCGTCAACAGCACCCTCAACTTCCCGCAGAATGACTTCACAGATTACTTCCTGCAGGTCAATGGTGGCACTCTCATCCTGGAAAACTCCACAATAACAACTGGTGCCAGCGAACAGGCCATGTGGGACCCCTACTTCGAGATGGAGCTGACCAACGCCTTCTTCCGCATGGAGAGAAACTCCGTGCTGGCATTCCCCGGATGGCTGAACGTCACCAACACCCTGACTTTCGTCAATGACTCATGGATAACAAGCCTTGAGCCGATGCTTCTCCAGACAGACTGGTCCAACAGGTTCACCTCCTTCAAGGGCGTTGTGAACCAATGGTGGGCCGGAACCCCCAGGGCTTTGTCCGACCTGCAGGACGATGCCCCGGTGATGACATTCGTTGATTCAGAGGTCACAGTCGCGGATTCCAGGATTGACTATTTATATGAGGATGAAGCAGCTGTCGTAGAAAACTTCTTTTTCACTATTTTACCAAATGGTGTAGTTCACAATGGAACTGGAAATCTAGCAGATATTATTTCTGAAAATGGTGCTTATATTACACTGATTGGATGGCCACAAACAATTAATGTAAATAGTTTTGACACATCAGGATTTAATGATATCGATTACATGATTTCATCCACAACATTGGTTGTAGTTTACAATAACCCAGGTTATACATACGCACCTGGTACTGACCTTCTTAATCGAGTAACGTACTCCGTTCCTGGAGTACTACCAGACACACACGCATTTCAAGTTCAAGAGAATCAGACTGTCAATCTTTTTATGCCAATAGATATCACCTCAAATGTAAACACTTTTGACCACATTTCACAAATGAATGTAAATTTCACAAGTTATGAAGATAATTCACCCACTTCTGAAGATATAAACTTTGATTTAATTTGTGTTTATGTTAGTGCATATGAGACCCATCCAAGTCCTCCCACATCGAATGTAATCACCCTTGACAACACCGACATGTCCGTAATCAACAGCTATGTCGGCGTTGATTGGACTCCGACAACTGACAACTATGGTTCCAAGAATGCCTTTGAATTGATTAACGGCGCCAACCTGTTCATGTACAACACAACGATCAGCGAGGATGAATGGGGCTCGGCCGGAATGGCAGACTTCAAGGAGATACCGCTTGGCGCTGACCCGGTGGACTTTGTCCCGTTCAGGGTGGATGCCACCAGCAACGCCTACTACTTTAAATGGCTGGAAACATCAGTCACCGACAGGTATGGCATGCCGGTCCAGGGAGCAAGAATAAACGCCACATTCCACTTCACCGAGCAGGGCCTGATAAACCAGGTCTCGAAGATAAACGACCTCTCTGGCGATGCCGACCCGGTGTGGGCTGACGCAAAGGCCAGGATGACCGATTATCTTGGTGTTAACCCGGCCACTTTCAACATAACCGGTGCTGACGGAAAGGCCACGATGCCCTTGCTCACCACCTTCTTTAACGAAGCAACCTACCCCAACGGCGATCATGTCGGCGAGTATGACGTGAACGTAATCTATGCCGGCTCCGCTGGCGGTTACTCTGTCTGTGATTTCTCTCCCGTGCCCAATATTGCCGAGCTAGACAACTCTGTGGAAGCCGCAATCCAGCTCACCGACCTCACGCTCCCGAGACCCTTCGGCTCGCCCGGTATCATAGTCAATCAGAACATGGTGATGAGCATGAACGGCGGCGTTGCGGAATCGCTATCAATCAACGATTTCATAGTTGTAGAGGACAACGGCATTCTGACCATATCCAATGCCAACACACTGATGGCTTATTCCGGGACTGCTCCATACCACATAATTGTCCGGAACAACGGTCAGCTCATCTTGAACAATGTGGACCTCAAAACCCAGGGCACCATTCCAATGAAGATTTACTTGCAAGACAGCGCCTCCCTGACAATGGTCGACTCGTCCACAACGAACATCATTGACATAGTGGCATCAGGCAACTCACGGGCCACATTCAACAGGACCGAGCTTGCAGGGAACTTCGACACCACGCCCGGCTCCAATGTGCGACTGAAGGCGTGGAGCACAATGTTCTCCAAAAACCTGGACGACCTGTATGGAACAACAGAGGCGGTCCTGGTGGGCTGCTATTCCCCGTTCTCTCCAAATTTCAGAATATCTCCCTCGGACAGCGCCAAGGTCTGGGTCTACAGGTTGGTCGAAGTGACAGTCTATGATGGGCTAACGCCGGCAAAGACCCTTCAGAATGCCAATATCTGGATTACATCAGCATACCCCGCTTGGGCTTCGATGCTGAACAGGGCCGGCACCACAGATGCAGCGGGAAAATTCACAACACCGGCGCTGAGTGATTACTTATTCTATGACTATGCAACGTCCGATGTGATGGAGTCCCATTACAACCTGTACAGCCTGGTCACCGAATACCAGCTGTTCTCGGGAATCTCGCACAACAAGACCGTAGGCCTGGGACTTTCAGCCTACCCGCTCATGGGCCTCATCGACACAACCGCTAAGAAAACCGTGACTCTCGAAAATGTTCTCCCAGACCTGGACCCACCGATCACAGTGGAGCCTCTGGAACCGGGAAACAGCGTGGGACGCGGCAACCAGGTTTGGATAAATACAACCGTCTCCAACAACGGGGACGCCATTGCGACAGGCGTGGTAGTCTGGCTTGAGGACATCTTCAATGGCGTGACAACCAATATCCACTCCGAGTACCGCGATTCACTCGCGCCAGGCGAGACTTGGGAGATATCCTATCCCTACACATGGACCAGCATTGACCAGATTGGTGCTCACAACATCACAGTCACAGTTGACCCCTTGAAGAGCATCAAGGAACAGGACGAGACCAACAACCACAATTACACGCTCGTCAGTGTAACCTCCCAGCCCGACCTGGCCATAATGCAATACTTTGATGTGTCCTTCTCCACAAGCTACCCCATGATAAACCAGTCCTTCACGATATACTCCAACGTCTGGAACCTTGGAGACCTTGACGCCACCAACGTCACTGTCACATTCTACGAGAACACGGCCGGCACCCTCCTGGGCACGGTAACATTGCCACTGGTTCCCGCGAATGCCAACACACCCACTGTCGCTTCAATCCCGGTGACCTTCACAGCTAACGGTACATATTACATCCTCGTCGAGATAGACGAGGCCAATCTGGTGCCGGAAGTCAACGAGGGCAACAACAACAACAGCCTCTGGCCCAGGCAGCTGAGGGTATGGGAATTCCCCGACCTTCACCTCCAGACCGTGGAGATAATTTCCGGCGCTACCCTGATTGAGGCAAGCATCGGAGGCGGCACCCCGATCACGCAGACATCCAACCGCACAAGGCTCGTTCTCAGGGCCAGGATACAGAACAATGGCGAGCTGTTTGCCAGCAATGTCTTTGTCAGGTTCTATGATGGCCTCCCCTCGGGAACAACGAACCTCATCGGCTCATCCAACATAATACCTAATATCAACACCGGTAGTGGCGCATATGCCACACTTTCATGGACCGCCCTGACTGTCGGGCTTCAGCAAACTCACAACATCTATGCTATTGCATATGCAGATAACGGACTTGTCAGCAATCAAATGAACCAGGCAATAACTGTTGTGGACAACAGGCCGGACATTGAACTCGAGGGCGTGGAATTCGCCAACAACCTGACCACACTTGTGGGCAATACCGCATTCGCCCTGAACGCCACCATCACCAACAACGGGGGAATGTCTGCATTCAACTTCACCGTGCATGTGTTCACGAGCATGGATGATTGGAACACCACCCAGACCCAGTGGAACTCGGGAAATGAAATCCTGACTGGAAGAATCGGAAACGCAACGGTGTCCAGCCTGATTTCCGGTGAAACAATCGTTCTGACCATACCCTGCATCGGAGTCAATGTCGGCGATTACAATCTGTACATTGTCGTTGACCCGGAACTGAACAACACCGATGTGATAGCCTTCGATGGCATAACTCCCATAATCGGCCAAATCGAGGAATACAACGAGCATAACAACGAATTGTTATTGTCAGCGACCGCAATAATGCCCGACCTCTTCGTCAGGATAAGCTTGCCAGCCGCATTCTACCAGGACGAGAAATGGTCCAATGTATACACAGTCGGCGAGACAACCAGCGTCCTTGTAAGCGGCTTCGTTCTGCGCACGGACAACCCGAACATCGGCATGCCCGGCGTTCAACTCACAGTGGAACTGCAGGGAGTTTCCGGAAGCGCGGTCATAGTCACGACCGGTGTTGGCGGCTTCTTCAGCACGGCCATCCCGGTTTCCGCTGAGGGCAACTACACAGTTCGCGTGTCAGGCGACGGCGTTACCCCGAGCACATCATGGTTCAGGATAGACCCCGCACCCTCGATTCCCTGGTGGATTATCTTTGCAATCATCCTCGTGGTTGTAGCGATAATTGTTGGAATCACGCTATACCTATACTTCGTAGGGCTGGGCAAGACCGTCCAGTGCGGCGATTGCGGCGCATTCATACCTGAAGGCGCGGCCAAGTGCCCGAAGTGCGGTGTGGAGTTCGAGACCGAGGTCGCGAAGTGCAGTGTCTGTGGCGCATGGGTGCCGATAGACGTCAAGAACTGTCCAGACTGCGGAACGGAATTCACCGTGGGCACCGAAGACCTCGATGACTACGAGTCCAAGATGAAGCGCCAGTTCGAGGACGTTGTCAGAAAATTCCGCGAGCAGGCAAAAACCGAGCTCGGCAAGGAATTCACAGAAACGGAATTCCAGGCCTGGTGGGCTAAACAACCGACTTTCATCACCTTCGACCTCTGGCTCAAGGAGGAAGAGGAGATGAAGCGCATGGGCTCGAGGCCCTGCCCGATCTGCCAAACCGAGAACAGCGTCACTGCGAAGATCTGCCACAAGTGCGGCTCAGTAATGGGAGAACCGGAAAAGCCGGCGCCCAAGAAGCCGGAGGGAAAGCTGCCCCCGAAGCAGGAGCAACCCCCGGTCAAGCAACAGGCAGCCCCGGCACCGGCAGCGGCACCCCAGAAGCAGCCAGTACAACCCGCCCCTGCACAACAGCAGGCACCCGTCCAGCAACAGCCAGCAGCACCCCAACCGGTCGCCCCGGCTCCGGCCCAAGCAGGCAAGAAGGGATGCCCGTCCTGCGGAATGGAAGTCAACGCCACCGACAAGGTCTGCCCGATATGCAGCTACGAGTTCCCGGATGCCGCGGGCGGCGACGCAAGGCGCATCATCAGGAAGCCGATAAAGAAGATTGTTCGCAGGCCGGGCGAGCCCGGCGGCGAAGGCGGCCAGTGAACCAGATAATAGGGGCTGGGATTCTGGCCCCTTCCTTTCATTTATCCAATTTACAATGAATTTTTTTTAGGGATCGGGATTTCGCGCATGATATTGACAAAGTGGGCCCGACCGGACTCATGCTCTTTGGATTCCCTCGATAATTCATTCTGACAATAGCTCGTTTTGTATGGTATGACTATTCTTCGCCGGTGAACCCTGAATCCTCAACTTCCTTCATGACCTTGTCGGGGCTCTTGTAATAAGCCGAGACGTATTTAGCCACGTTGCGGTAGCTGACATTCCTGCTCTTGAGATAAAGGAGAAGCTTGGTTCGCCTCTTCACTTCCTTCATCATCTCCCTCTGGGACCAGCCCTTGGTCACTGCTATCTGCTCGTAGATGTAGCTGTGGCCGCTGTAGTTGAAAGTGTCATCCGCAGGGTTCCAGGTGTAAACCGAGTTTGAGATCAATTCGTTGGTATCGGGGTCGATGCCTACTATCTCGGTTAGGGATTTCACGCGCCTCGTCATCTTCGTCCCCACTTTGACCTGGGCCTGGATGAGCACCATGTTCAGTGCGCTGATGAGCGCCCTGGGAACCTCGATGGGCGGCTGTTCCATCCTGTGGACCATTGCCTGGACGCTCTCTGCGTGGAAGGTTGTGTAAGCGCTCTTTCCGGTTGCCATGGCCTGGAAAACCACATAGGCCTCAGAACCCCTGACCTCACCGACCATCATATATTGTGGGCGCTGCCTGAGCGCCGCGGTGAGAAGCTCGAACATGTCAATTTCGCCCGCAGCCTTTCCGGAGGCGTCCTTGCCTCCGAAACCAGCCCTGGTGAGCAGGGGAACCCAGTTCTCGTGGGGCAGGTTGAGCTCGCGGGTATCTTCGATGCTGACGATCTTCATCTGCGGCGGAATGAACAGCAGAACCGCGTTAAGGGTAGTCGTTTTACCGCTTGCGGTACCTCCGCACACAAGGATTGATTTACCATTCTCGATGCAGAGCCAAAGGTAAGCCATCATGTCCAGGGACATGGTCTTGAACTTGATCATATCCAGCGGTGTGAAAGGGTTTTCCCTGAAACGCCTGATTGTGAATGAGGAACCTCTCTTGGTCACGTGGGTTCCCAGCGTGGCTTGCAACCTGGAGCCATCTGGAATCGTTGCGTCCAGCATGGGTTCCGCGACGGATATGTGCTTGCCGCAACGCTGAGCCAGCCAGACCACGAATCCGTCCAGCTCCTCTGGTGTTTTGAACCGGAGGTTGGATTGGATGGAACCGTACTTCCTGTGGAACACGTAGAGAGGGACGTTCATGCCGTCGCAGGAAAGGTCTTCCACCTGGGGGTCGGTCATCGTGACATCAATCGCGCCGTACCTAAGGAAATCACGCAGGATATAGTAAGTGACCCTCTCCTTCGATATCGGGTTGAGGCTGACGCCGATTTCCGAAAGAAGGCTGTCTATGCCTTTTCTAAGGTATGCCTCCTTCTCATCCATCTTGGCATCTATCATGAGCTCGAGGGAGTCGATGAGCGTCTCCTTCAGGACCTCAAGTATGTCTTCCTCCTCCTCGGTCAGGCGGGGTTCGATGACCTCATAAAGATAGTCGTTGGCCACGTTGTCGTACTTGATGCGGACGTATGAGTAGCCATCGATGATCGGTGCGACTTCGATCTCCTGGATGTGCTTGTCAACAATCTTGGAAATGGTGGTGACCCCATCCAAAATCTTCTTCTCCTCGTCCTTGGAGCCTTTCGGGGCTACGACCTTGATGGACCTCTTGCCTTTCAGCTTCATCATGTAGGCTTTCTTCATGTTGTCAATGGCATTCGGGCCCTTCTTGTCCACCTCCATGGCCTCGCCATCATCCCCTTCCGGGGGCATCTGATTCTGAGCAACGCTGTCTGCCATTTTCCTCACCTACACCACAGTCAATATCAGGAACCCCAATATGAGGAGTATCACGCTGTGCCGCATGCCATCGGCTATGCTGCCCGATTGAAGAACGCCTGCCATTATGCCATCACCGACCGCGTGAGCCATGACCGCAAGGAAGAAAGATATTTGAATGGCCGGAATGGCAGTTACATCCAGCGTCGCGCCGCCCACGCCCCCCTCGATACCGGCGGCCTCGGCAGCCGCAGCCACGTTGGTACCTGCAATCCGGATCTTCGGCAGGAAAGTGAGGTTCAGAATGATGATGGTGACAAGGAACACGAAGAATGAGATGTAGATGACAGCTAAGTACGTGCTCATCTGCAGGTTCCTTTCTGCCTGGGCATACTGCTCTTCCTTCGTGTCGTGGGCGACCATCGAGAGAACGTCAGCAACGCTTCCGCCCGCATCGCTTGCCTTGACGACTATCGTGACCACCCTGCGGACCAGAGGCGTGTTGACCCTCTCCGAGAAAAGCCTGAGCGTCTCCCCGGCTGGAACCCCCCATTCAATCTGGGCGGCCATCTTCTTGATCTCGGGCGTTAGCTTGCCGTACCTTCCTGACGATGCGACCACTATCGCATCGGCAAGGGTCATACCAAACCTGCCGGCTTCAGCCACATCTCTCAGGAAGTCGGGCAATCTGCTCTCGATGTCCTTGATGTTCTGCTGCTTCTTGGAAGTGTAGAAAGCATATGGGGCCATCATCAATCCGAGACCGATGAAAAGGAAATTCAGGAAACGTTGCATGGGTGATTGGCCCTGGTCCGGGATGCCATCCTCATTGCTATCATAACCATCGAACACGTCACCCGCATCTATCATGCCGTTCTCGTTCGTGTCCTCTCCATCTACCATGACGCCGTCTATCTCGGTTTGCGGTAGCGGTCTCAGGGACCAATCAACCTGATTGGTGAGATTCAGCAATGCGAAAACAATGAACAGGGCGAACAGGGCGCCGCCTATGCCGAGCACCAGCTTTGTGTAATCGCGCCTCTTCGACATCACGACCTTCTTCATCTCATCCTTAGTCATTGCCATGATTTCATCCTCCCATTACATTTCCGAGCTGATGTTCCACACCACGAATATGAACCCGAACTGGGACAGCGGGATCATCAATCCCACCACCAGATACAGGATCATGAGGGTGTTGGCCGAGTTACCGCCGATGATAGCCATGATGGCCAGGATGACCACCAGGAAAAGCGGAAATGCCACCACCACCGTGACATAGCTTTCTCCGAGCATGGAAAGCGTTTCCATAGAGCCCTTGAGAATCAGTTTGTTCTCCTTCTCGTATTCGGTTGCCTTTAAAAGGAAGTATGGCTTTAGCTGGCCTCCGGACGTTGATGTCGTCACCACGCCCTGCAGGAAATCCTGGAATTTCTGCGAGGGTGAGCGGCCGGCGCCACGCTTTATCGCGGTCAGAATGTCAATGCCGAGGAGTTCCGTATCCCTTGTAATCCACTCGGCTTCTTTCTGTATCTCTCCATACACTGATTGCCTTGAGAGTTCCTTGAACACCATGTCCACCGGCACGTTGGCGGATGCCATGGCAGATATGAAGCTCATTGCCGACGAGATGCGCTTGTCAATATCGCGGCCCCTGGATTTTGCCTTGCTGCCCGGTGAGCCCTTCATCACATTGAACGCCATGAAAGGAAGGCCGATGGGCATGACCACAGCAAGTAAAATTCCAATGATTAGCATGTCCAGGAAAGCGAAAAGGATGGCAACCACTATGCCGGCGACTATGCCGACAATGGCAAGCACCAGAGCGGTCATGTAGAGTGTGGCCATGAACTCCTCGGGCCTTATCTTCATGTGGGCTTTCAGCAGATTCTCCTCAAGCTCCTGGTCCTCGGTGTACTTTGCCTTGACGCGCTTTCCCATGACGCGCCAGCTCAGTTCCTGGAATGATGTTAGCTTAATGTACTCCGGCACAGCGCCTTTAGGAAGCCTGATGAGATGCGGCGCGTTGTACTCTTCCTCCTTGGACCTCTTTGTCTTCAGGTGGCGGCCTTTCGTCTCCAGTTTCTGGAACGTGTCCTGTGTCTCATGCGCCAACGCCAGCACCTCCCTGGTTCATCAATAGGGCAGATTCATCAACCCACCCCATTTCCTCCCTTATTCTCTGTATAGTTTCCTTGGGTTCCTTGTAATACTGAACTATGAGATTGGAGATTTTCCTGAAGTCGGTGATGTCTTTCTCCACAAGGTACTTTATGATGTCAACGCGCCTCTTCATCTCGGCGTTCATCTCCTCATGGGTCATATTCTTCATCTCCATTATTTGGTCAAGTATGAAGCTGTGGCCTTTGTAGATGAATCCATCGGTGCGCTGGTCCCATTCATAGACCATGTTGGTTATGACTTCATTGGTCTCCGGTTCGAAACCGACCAGTTCTACAATTTGGACTATGCGCCTCACGATGCTGTCACCAACGCGCACGTGTTTTTGAATGATGACAAAGTTCAGCGAAGTCAGCAGAATCCTGGGCGTGCTGATGGGTGGGTTCTCAAGCCTGTTTATCATGCTCTTGACCGAATCGGCGTGCATGGTGGAGTATGTGGTGTGGCCGGTTGCCATCGCCTGGAACATGGTGGCAGTCTCGGCACCTCTGACTTCTCCGACAATGATATACTCGGGCCTCTGCCTGAGAGCGGCCCTGACAAGCTCGAACATGTTTATCTCACCGGCAGCCTTTCCATGCTTGTCGCGCTCTCCAACGCCCGTCCTTGTCGTACCTGGAATCCAGTTCTCGTGGGGCAGGTTGATCTCCCTGGTATCCTCCATGGTGATGACCTTGGAGCCAGGCTTGATGAAAAGTGCAAGCGCATTCAGCGTTGCTGTCTTTCCGCTGGCGGTTCCGCCCGCGATGATCATGGACTGCCCGTGCTCCACAAGCATCCATGCATACGCCACCATCTCCGGGGATGCGGTGTTATATGTTATGAGTTCAACCGGGGTGAATGGCTTCTCCTTGTAACGTCTGATGGTGAATGATGAACCGCGGGTCGTAACTTCTGTACCGTATGTCGCCTGGACCCTGTGCCCCTCTGTTGTCGTACCGTCTAGTATGGGCATGGATACGGATACCTGCTTTCCGCAGCGCTGGCCGAGGTAAATGACAAAGCTGTTAAGGTCATGTTCTTCCACGAATCGTATGTCTGTTTTGATTGATTCATATTTCTGGTGGTAGATGAACAGCGGCACGTTCGTTCCATCGCAGGAAACGTCTTCGATGTGATTGTCGTTCATCAGCGAATCGATGGGGCCATATCCAACGAAATCCCTTGTGATGTAATAATGGATTTTCTCGCTGGTGGCAGGTTCCAGACGCATCTCCCTGCTCTTGATGAAGCTCTCCACACTTTTCTTCAGGTACTCGCTCTTGTCCTTTATGGCCATCTTGTCAAGTTCATATTCCAGGGTGCGCTGAAGTGAGTCTTTGATGAGTCTGAGAATCTCAGTTTCGTTCTCATCAAGCGTGGGCTCGTGAATTTGATATATATATTCCGACTTGTTGTTATCGTAGACTATCCTGGCATAGCTGTAAGGCTCTTTTATAGTGTATATCTCAATCTCGTCAACGCCCGGTTCTGTGATGTCCGGTATCGGGCAGATGGGCGAGCCTTTTCCGTCCTTCCATTTCTGTTCCAGGGCAATGACGCCGACCGGAACCTTGACCTTGAGTGTTTGCGATTTGCTCTTCAGCATTTTCTGCATCATGGATTGTTTTAAGCCCATCACATCTCCCCCTAAACCGCCCCCATCTCTGCAGTTGAAACCTCAACGTTCGCCACGGTGAGTGAGAATCTGGAAATGAGGGCAGGATTAATCCTGATGGATATCTGATAGAAATCATCGATCGGGTCATTGTTGGGGCGAATCGTAGATGTGATCATATAATCCACGCCGTAAGTCAATCCGGCTGCGGAAAGCGTCTGATTGAAGCTTGCATTCCAGGCTTTCTCATACCAGGTCGTCTGGTTGATGTAGAGGTACTGGTGCCTGGCCCCGGATGCGATGTTGCCAGTGAGGTTCGTGAATGTTGTGGTCGTCGCGGACCGCATTGATGTCTTGATACCCCTGGTTCCGAAGCCAATGTAGTTGATGTCATCTCCCCTCATGTCCATCTGGGTGAAAGATATCTGGAACTTCCCTCCCGCCGGGGTGACTGTGAATTGCGGCATCGCCTTCATGTATTGGCCGTCCGATTGCTTCAGGATGAGCGCATCATTCTCGTAGGCAACTTCCTGGGGGATGAAATACCTGTTTCCAGCGTACAGCTTGATGGTGCCGCCGGAGGTGGTTGTGAAATTGGTCACCGTGGCCCCGGTGGCGAAACTGAAGCTCACATTGTTGTAGCTGTTGCCCCTGTATATCGAAAGAACCCCGGCGGTTGGCGCGGCGAACATCGGTATTCCGGCGGCGCCCAGCTTCACTGGGGAATACATCTCCACAGGGGATGTTCCCTGTATGGCGCCTGCGAGCACTTGCATGTCCACGGCCTGCTTGAGAGCCGCAAATTGTCCATAGACCTCGCTCATGTGGCTGGCTTCGTTCTCTTCCATCCATACCGGAACGTACTGGCTGGTGAACATGGACAGGAAGGCCAGGAAAACCATGAGCGCCATGATTGTTCCCACGGTGGAGGCGACGCCCTCCTCATCCCATCTCTTGTGGGGTCGTAGGCGCATTATCTGATGGGTATCTTGGCCAACAGATCGACTCACTCCGTTCCTTGGGGAAAAATTATTTCTCAACATCCTCTCGCTCCAATTAATAGTTTCAATATATATATAGCTGTCGCTTTTCCATGATAACCGTGGTTAACAAACAAAGGGCATTAATGACGCCTCTCTGATTTTTCCATTTTATGCAAAAAATAACCAAACTTTATCTATTACCTGAATAATTCCCTCATGAAACAATGAAACGATGCGATCTTTGTGGGGCTGATGTTGAGAACGGTTTGGTGGCATGTACCAGATGCGGGTTTGTTTTCCACCTCGAGATAAATTCCGACGTAAGGGATGAAGCCATACTAGGCAAGCATGCCGGGAAGTCGGTTGAGACGGTTCACAGGGACATACGCAATGCCCGGGCCAAATTTGCTGCTTACCTTGACAACATGGCAGCGAAATCCCTTTCCAGGGAGGAGATGGCCTCATTGCTGGACGATGCGCTGACTTTCCTGCAGATACCTCTTTCTATGGGCGTGGAGGATGAATTGAGATTCGATGACTCGGAGACAGAATTCATCTTTCTGGTTCTAAAAAACCTTGAACAGGTTGACAGCGACCATGGCGGCCCCGCAGGAACTCCTGGTACGTACATTCGCATGGCCAACGCCCTTCAGGCCATGGGAAAATCGGATATCTCCATGCGCATGATTGATTGCGCGTTGCTCCTCAATCCCCGGGACAGGGAGGCCATGTTCACCAGGGCCAAGCTACTTTTCCATTCCAAAAAATACCAGCAGGCGAAAAAATGCCTGGAGAAGATTTCCGCGGCCAACATCTCCGAGGATGCCCGATACCTGCTGGAACTCATTGACCAGATTTCATCCGAGTGATTTAATGCCGTAATCGCAAAGATGCGATACCTGACAATGATCGCACCTGGGTTTCACAGGTGCGCAAACCGTCTGGCCATGCCTGACCAGCAGCCGGTTGATGTCCAGCCATGTTTCGATCGGAGCGATTCTGGAAAGGCAATCCTCCGTGTCGTCCGGTTCTGCAGTCCTCACAAGCCCCATAAGGTTGCTGATCCTGTGCACGTGGGTGTCAACCGCTATGGCCGGTTTCCCGAATCCGTAAGCCAGGACGCAGTTGGCAGTTTTCCTACCCACACCAGGTAGCGACACAAGTTCCTCAATATTATCCGGAACCGAGCCACCGAATGAATCACGGATAATCCTGGCTGCATTGATGATGTTGCCTGCCTTCTGCTTGTAGAAACCGGCTTTTTTAATCAGCCGCTCAACCTTCTCAGGCGCTGCCGATGCAAGCTCTTCAGGCGTTGCGTATTCAGAGAAAAGCGATTCCGTGGCCGCATGCGTGTTCTCATCCTTTGTGCGCTGCGAAATAATTGTGGAAATCAAAACTCTGAACGGTTCCTGGGAGCCGGGCGGCGGGGGTCCGGGTGTTTCCGGGTCGCGGCCCGGGTATGCCCCGGTTCCATGGGCATCGGAGAGTATCCTCATCGCCTCGCGTATCCTCAGAGCGTCAAGGTGGTCCAGGGCTTCAGCCGCTGTGTAAATTGAACCGGTGATGAGGACAGTACCACTCTTTCCGGCTTTCTCGAGTGCCCGGTCAATGGCATCCTTTAGAGGCACTACGATGTCGACATTGCCAGAGAACCTTGATGCAAGGGTTTTCGCCTCCATACGCCTATGATACCCGGATTGAGAAACAAAAATTCCCGATGCCAGCGGCTCCAGCGACTTTACCACCGGTCCGACTTCCTTGTCCTCCAGCATGGCCATGACCATCACTGGCGGCCGCCTGCGGTAATGCTTCTCCAGGAACGTAGCCAGTGTTGTCGCTCCGCCGGGGTTGTGGGTGGCATCAAGCATCACATCTGGCTTGCGACGGACCAATTGGAGCCTTGCAGCCCATATTGTGCTCTCCAGGCCCTTGGAAATGTTTTCATCTGTCAGGGCGAACCCCCGCTCTCGCAGCACATTGGCGGAAACAATCGCTGTTGAAGCGTTCGTTGCCTGATGGTCTCCGGGCAATCCAATTCTCACTCCCTTGTATTCGCGGCCCATCGCGGAAAAAGAGATTTTCGAGCCCATTTCATCGGATTCCAGGATCCTGTAAACACATTCTTTCGGAACATGGAAAAGTTTGGCTTTCGATTCCTTGGCTTTTGCCTCTATTACCTCTCTCGCTTCCGGCTCTGCGACCGCCGAAACCACCGGGACGCCTTTCTTGATGATTCCGGCCTTCTCGAATGCGATCTTTCCAAGGGTGTCGCCAAGGTGCTGGGTATGCTCCAGCGAGATATTCGTGATTACGCTTAATTCCGGCTGAATCACATTGGTCGAGTCCAATCTCCCGCCCATTCCAACTTCTATCACTGCGGCGTCCACCTTCCTGCGGGCGAAGTGCCTGAAAGCCATGCATGTAGTTACTTCGAAGAATGTACACTGGACCTTCTTGGCAGCCAGTTTCTCAACGATGGGCCGAATGTCCTCGATTGACCGGAGTACCTCTGCCCTGGTCATGGGATAGTTCCCGATGCATATCCGCTCCCCGAAGTCCCTCAGGTGGGGAGATGTGTATGTCCCTACCTTCAAACCGGCATCCATCAGAATCGATGTCAGGAATGCGCAGACGGAACCCTTGCCATTGGTTCCAGCGACGTGAACTGTCTTGAAATCGAGATGCGGGTCCCCAAGCTCCGAAAGCAATTTCTTTGTATTCTCCAGGCCAAGCTTCATTCCGAAATACTGAAGGTCGTAAAGCCAATTGACCGCCTCATCGTATCCGTCCAGGTTCTTCATGGTCTCCCTCAATGCCTGAGGCATCTCATTCCGGTGAATACCATTGCCATGTCATACCCGTCAGCGGCGTCGATGGATTCCTGGTCCCTGATGGAACCGCCCGGGTGGATGACTGCCGTCACCCCGGCCTTTCCGGCGGCGTCAATTCCGTCCCTGAACGGGAAGAACGCGTCGGATGCCATTACAGAGCCAGCAGCTCTCGCTCCGGCCTTCTTGACCGCAATCTCAACGGAACCGACCCGGCTCATCTGTCCGGCGCCAACTCCAACGGTGGCCTTTCCGCCGGCCAGAACTATGGCGTTGGAAGTGACATGCTTCACAACCTTCCATGCAAAGAGAAGATCCTCCATCTCCTTCTGGGTGGGCTGCCTTTTTGACACCACTTTCAGCTTGGAAAGGTCAAGGGTGCTGAGGTCCCTCGATTGCACCAGTGCTCCGCCAACCACTCGCTTCAGGTCGAAGTTCGGCATCTTGACCCCTTCCAGGCTTCCGGTTTCCAGCAGCATTGCCTTTTTCTTCTCCAGCAAGGGCATGGCATCCGGGTGGAAGGATGGCGCGATGATCGAGTCCAGGAATATGCCCTTCATCTCCCTGGCGGTTTCCAGGTCGAGTTCCCTGTTCAATGCGACTATGCCTCCATACGCGGACAGCGGGTCAGCGCCCAGCGCGCGTTTGAACGCTTCCGAAATCTTTCCGGCGCTGGCGATGCCACTTGGATTCATGTGTTTCACCACTGCTGCAGTGGGTTCGTCAAAATCCTTGACAAGCTCCAGGGTGGCGTTCATGTCCAGTATGTTGTTGTAGGAAAGCTCCTTTCCTTTTATCTTGGTGACATTTGCAATGCACGGTTCGCGAAGGAATATGTCCCTGTAGAACGCGGCCTTCTGGTATGGGTTCTCCCCGTACCGCAGACCCTGAATCTTCCTGAATGGAATTACCAATCGTTCCGGGTATTCATCGGCAGAACCGAATGTCTCCTTCAATTTCCCGGATATTATGGCATCGTACTCCGCGGTCCTGGTGAAAGCCTCCAAAGCAAGCTTCTTCCTTGTTTCCAGTGCAAGCTCGCCGGTCTCCCGAAGCTCCGCTATGACTTCAGCGTACTGGGATGGCTCAATAAGTATGGCAACAGCCCCGAAGTTCTTCGCGGCGGCGCGAATGAGAGTCGGCCCGCCGATGTCGATGTTTTCAATCAGGTCATCCTCACTAGGGGACTTGCCTCCAGCCACATTCTCGAACGGGTAGAGATTGACCACGACCATGTGAAACCTGCCAAGACCGTTGGCCTTCAGCTCTTTCTCGTGCTCCTCGCTGTTCATGGCAAGGATTCCAGCGTGAATCGCCGGGTGAAGCGTTTTCACGCGACCATCAAGTATCTCGGGGAATCCGGTGATGTCAGAAACCCTCTCCACAGGCAGGCCGTTCTCGTGAAGGAATTTATAGGTCCCCCCGGTCGAAACCATGCAGTAACCCAATCCCGCCAGGGATTTGGCGAATTCCAACAATCCAGTTTTATCCGATACGCTGATCAGAGCCCTCTTCATTCCTGCTGTTTCCAAGCCGAGCACCAACCGGACATCACAATCACGCTCATAAATTTTGGTAATGAAATATGCTTGAGGGATTCCCTCTCCCTATCGTTTATTATTATAGTGGCATAATAGATTTATATATTGCAGAATGCATTACCCATCGAGAGTGGATGCACGATGAGGTCTCACAAGGGATGCAATGCGATACAGTTCGGAATTTTCATGAGTGCGGTTGGCGCCGTCTCTGCCATGCGCAAGGGCAGCGTATCCAAGCTGATTGCCGAGGGCAACGAGCAGTATAGGAAAGGCAAGCTGGCCGAAGCCTTAAAAGCATACAACCAAGCCCTGGAGATAGACCCCGAGAACCCGGATGCATGGAACAACAAGGGCTTGATTCTTGCGGTCGCGGGCAACTACAAGGAAGCCCTGAACTGCCACCTGAAAGCGGTTGATATGGACCCGGACAATGTTGACGCAATCTCGAACATAGGCATGATCCACACCAAGCTGGACAACAGCCAGAAGGCACTGGAATGGTACGATAAAGCCCTTTCAATGGACCCGAATCACCAGACAACCTGGAACAACAAGGGCAACCTTCTCTCAAAGATGGGCCAGTACCAGGACGCTCTCAAATGCTATGATAAAGCTCTCGAGATAAACCCGGAATACATGGCCGCCATGAACAATAAAGCCGTTGAGCTGATTCACCTGAAGCGGTACGATGAGGCTCTGGGGCTTCTCAACGCAGTGCTGAAGTCGCGGCCGCTTTTCTCCGAGGGCTGGTACGTGAAAGGCAAGGCATACGTGGGCATGGGCGATTTCGAGAAAGCGATCATATGCCTGGAACGGTCCCACCGGTTGAACCCGGACTTCCATCAGGCCAAAAGGGCATTGGATGTCCTTAAAACCAAGCTGATTCAGCAGCCGGCTGCCAAGGCCAAGCCCCAGGACAAGAAGCAAGTTCGCACCGCGGCCGCCCAGGAGAAGCTGGAAAAATCGATACAGAAAGAAATCCTCAAACCCCGTTCCGACTCGGAAATCATCAGCGACGAATTCCGCCGCCCGGAGGAACATCTCACGCCGGATGAACGTGCCATATCCGCGATACTTCCTGATGAGTTCACGCCGCTTTCCGCATTGAAGGAATCAATGCCAGGCGGCATGACAAAAGCTACATTCGAGAGCACAATGGCAAGCCTTGAGAAGAAAGGCCTCGCCGTGTCCAGGACCGTGGGTAAATTCAAAGAATATTCCCGAACCCAATCGCTCGGAGCCATAGAGGAAGAAATGATCGAGGAGAAGGAGGAGCAGGAACCGGAGGATGCCGGAAACGATATCCATGCCCTGATAAAAAGAGCGAGAAAATACATGGACAACAATCGCTTCTCGGATGCAGCCAGCGCATTGAAATCTGCCCTGAAAATCAATCCTTATGATGAATTGGCGACATGCCTTCTGGCCCAGACCCAGTTTGAGCTGGGAGACCGCGACAGAGCCATCAACACCATCTCGAAGATACTTTCCAAGAAGCCGGATTACATCCCGGCATGGTTCGTCCTGGCTAACGGTTCGCTGAAGGCGAACGAATTCGTTGACGCGGCGGACTGCTATCGCAAGATACTCGATATCCAACCCGGAAATTCGGAAGCCAAGAAAGGACTGGCCCTCTCCGAAAGCGGCATAAGCAAATGAGAATTGTATGTGTTTGAGATAAGCCAGTCACATAAAAATCAACCATAATGGTGCACTCTCATTTAATAAAATGTTAAAACATAAATAAAATGCCAGTGATTCGAAAGATTTAAATATATCTCATAGCCATATAGGTCTGGCTTCAATCTGGCCGAAAGCCAGGTCGGAGAAACAGAGATTGGAGGAAAGACAATGGTAATGGAAGCGATAAATGTGGACAAGGCAATAGAGATTGCCAAGAGGAAGAATCTGAAGCCAGGCCGCGTGAAGGGAACCAAGGGTGTCCAGTTCACGAAGGGAAAGAACCCACGTCTCGAGACAATCGACTGGGATGAATTCAAGAAGACCCTCGTCGCAAGGAAGCTGCAGGTCTACGAGAGCGGCGGCTGGATGAAAATAATGAAGAAGTAAGTGATGGGACAACCCATCACTTTTTTTCTATTTTTAATATTCAAATTTTAAATTACATAATTTTATATTAATTTGAATTATATATTGTAGCATGCCCCGCCTGGCAGGGCGGGGTTTTGTTCGCAGTTTCCCAGCAATTGACAAACACCAATTGCATAAATCAAATAAAGCCCTGCCTGTGAGAGCAGGGTGTGAGTCCTCCCCAATCTCAAAGGGACTCCGTTTGGAAACTCTGGCATTGGAGCTATTCTTTCATTATTCGTGCACCCATTGTTGAGCGTCGATGATAATACAACAAAAGATAGAAAATATAGCTTTCTGTGCAAGAGCTTCCAAAATGGTGGGCCACTGTTAGCGTTGGGTACGGCCCCATTCCACTGCCTTCACAAGCAGGGCTAGGGGATAAAAGCACGCTGTGCATCGATGAACAGGCATGCAACTTGCTATGATAAACTTCCAGCCCTGGCAATAAACGCCAGTCCTTTTAGGGGCTGGTAATTTAGAACTCAACCTGTTTTTTCTCAACAACATCCTGTGGGTTTTGATCCCGGTACTGCACCCCGCCGCACCTCATGCATGTGAGCCTTCCTGTATCATAACTGGCGCTTGTGTGCCCGCATTTCGGGCAGACGAACCCGCCTTTTCCCATGCCTGGTTGTTGAGCGGGTGCCTGCTGTGGCGGCGCGGGTGCAGGCGGCGGTTGCTGGTAAGCCCATGCCGGTGGCGGTACTGTTGCCTGGCTCTGCCATTGCGGTGGCGGGGGCGGCGGTGGATACTGGGGTTGAGGTGGTTGATTGTATTGGCCCTGTGGCGGTTGCTGGTACGCGTATTGCCAATGCGGTGGCGGTGGCATGTAAGGCATGGCCGGCGCCGGTCTCGGGCGCAGGCCGGGGGCAAGCTTCATTGTCAATTCTATGGCGTAATGGACAAGGAAGTAGGCGCCGGAAGCCATCCATATCAGCATTGCCAATCCCAGAATTGTTGTTAGTGGCAGGCTGTTAGGCCATATCTCTAGTGCGGAGGAGCTCAGGTTGATTGTGAAATGTATCAGGATGGACGCGTGCAACCCGTATCTCACAAAAGCCCAGCCCAGGGCGAGGCCGGTGACCAGCACCTGCGGCACTTTCCAGAAGTCCCATGAGCCGACATGCGCGAACGCGAACATTACTGCAGAAAAAACAATCAAGCCGAAAGTCAATGGTGTCAATCCCAGCCCGCCGCCCAGCAACTTGTGGAAAGGCTTCTTCCACTTCATGATGAGGCCAATGCAAAGCAGCGGCACCCCGACAAGCAGGACTCTGGATACCAGCTCCTCGAAGACCGAGGCGGCGAACAATCCATAGATGAGCTCCGCTCTGGATAGCGACTCGAAATCCGGCGTGTTCATCTCCACCTCTATCGCGCTCAGAAAGATGAAATACAGAACACTGAATGATATGCTGGCCATGAACAATTTTGCGACGCCTTCCAGACTGCTCGTGGCTTTCTCGGGAACAGAGAGGGATTTGATTGCCCCCTCTTTTGTCGAAAGCCAGCTCCTTATCAAATCGAATTTCGCGTACGCGAAAGAGCAGAACAGTATCCCGAATATCATCAGATGCCATGCCTGGAACAGTGTTCCTTCAATGCTGAAAAGCAGCATGGGCCAGGGAGTGATGATGAATATGTATTCCTGGGGAAGGACCAGAGTTGCGGGGTCGCTGGTGGACGGCACAGGCGTGCTTATCCACTGCTGTATCTCGGGCGTCATGGCCATGACCACGATGAAACTCAGAATGAGAACAAGAAGGAACGATATGAAACCCGCGCTCCAGAGTATTGATTTAACTGTCCTGACGAGTTCGGTGGCTGGGTTGTACGGCTGCGGCGGCCCTGCCTGCCATTGCTGAGGATTCCAGTGCGGCGGCGGGGGCGGCGGTATGTCCGTGTTGGACGGTGCCTGTCCTTCCATGTTTGATAGATAATGATTTCTGATTAATAATGTTGATGCCTGCGAATTTACAATCGCGTAAACTGCATTGCATGTGCAATCTCAAGCCAGTCTTTCCGGGCATGCCGCCCTTCGGGAGCAGTTCCTGCATTTTCCGGGCTTGTTGTGGTTCCTGTGGGCATTACCGGTTTTCTTGATTTCCCGCATCTCATCCAGCTTGGAAAGGACCATGTCCCTGAGCGCCGAATCATATTCAATCTCGTTCTCTGTCTGGCCGTATTTTATTATGCCGTGAGAAGGCGGGACTCCGAAATCCTCCTCTATCAGAACGCAATAAGCCGCAACCTGAAGGATGTGAGAGAACAGCGGGCCCTTCGGCACCCTGCCGGTTTTGACCTCCACCGGGATATGCTCGTTCTCCACCATCAGGACAAAATCCGGCCTTCCTGAAAGCCCGAACCTCTCGGATACGAATAATTTCGGCTTCCTGTCGTTTGTGTCCACATAGGTTATCTGGTGTTTGAGGTGGTGCTTCTTTCTCTTGAACAACGCATGCTCGAACCTTTTCAGGGAATGGTACAGAAAATAGCAGGCGGCAATCAGCCAAAGCAGTGATATGGCCTGCAATATCTGGGCGACCTCGGGTGAGAAGAACTCGGATAACAGGGTTATGGCGTTCACCCCAAAGACCGCGGCCACTATGGCGAATACAAGTATTATCCTTTGATACTTCAGGTTGGTTGGTCCCTGGGGCATTGACTCTGCCTTGTAAAGGAAATAGCATGCGGCCAGTATCCAAATCAGAGCAATGACGCCCATTATCCGGCCGATGTCCTCGCCTGCCTCAATCAGAAATGAAACACCTATTATCGAGATTAAGCTGGCAGCTATGGCGAACCACAGAACTATGCTCTCAAAAATCTTGGCCTGCGCTTCCTCTTGTACAATGGTTCCAAGGTCTTGGGCGACGCTCTCGTGGGCCTTTTCGCCGCTGGCCAATTCCGGCGCGTTCTCTGCAGTTTTCTCCCGGCTCAGCCACCAGCTAAGCGGGCAATAGCCGTATTTCTCCAGCTCGCTGGCCGAAATGATGTCAATCTTGGCAGAGGTAGGCGAATCAACCATGTCTCCATCATTCCAACTTCCCGATATATATCTTTCCATGGAAAATCAGAAATACAGCAAACCGGTTGAAGGCCCTGGTGTGAAATGAAAGTCAGACACGATGGCCGCGACATGGACATCCGGGCGCTCTGGATGGAGAATGGCAAGCTGAAATTGATTGAGCAGAGAATGCTTCCGCACAGGTTCGAAATAGTGGAAGCCAGCACGGTGGAGGAAGCGGCCGTTTTCATCGAGAACATGACAGTCAGGGGCGCGCCCAGCATCGGCGCCGCCGGGGCGTATGGCATGGCCCTTGCCCAGATAACTGGCATGAACCTTCAGGAGGCCGCTTCACGCCTGAAAAGGACAAGGCCGACCGCTTTCGACCTGTTCTTTGCCGTGGACAGGATGCTGGAAAGCGCATCTCAAGGCAAAGATTTAGCGTCCGCATCCCAGGATTATGCGGATGAGATCACCGAGAAGTGCCGGTTGATAGGCGAGCATGGTAACCATCTGATAAAGGACGGATTCAGGGTGCTCACGCATTGTAACGCTGGCGCGCTGGCCACCATAGACCACGGGACCGCGCTGTCTCCAATCCGTGCTGCCCATAAATCGGGCAAGCGCATCCATGTGTTTGCAGACGAGACCCGCCCGAGGCTGCAGGGCGCCGCGCTCACATCCTGGGAACTGGTCCAGGAAGGGATACCCCATGACATCATCCCGGATAACGCGGCAGGCCACTTCATGCAGCGCGGCGAGGTTGACATCGTTATCGTTGGTGCTGACAGAATCGCCTCCAACGGCGATTTCGCCAACAAGATAGGCACATACGAGAAAGCTGTCCTGGCCAAGGAGAACGGCATACCATTTTACACGGCCGCTCCGGTGAGCACGTGTGACTTCTCCCTGAGATCCGGCATGGACATCCCAATCGAGGAGCGGAACCAGGACGAGGTCCGCATCGTCAATGGCGGCCTGATCTGCCCGGAAAAGGCAACCGCCAGGAACCCGGCGTTCGACATGACGCCAGCTCGTTACGTAACCGGCATAATCACAGAGAAAGGCATACTCAAGCCCGGCGAGCTGAAACCGGAAATGCTGCAATAGGTTTTTAAGTCATCAAATATTGCGGTCAAACATGAAACTGGTGACAACCTGGTTCGGCGTCTTTATAATGGAGGATGATGGCAGCATCATCGAGAGCAAGCTTTTTCCCATGGAGCCTGCGGAGATAGCCAACCGCTTAACTGTTATAGGCGCGGGCGATGTTCTCGCCGAGGAAATCGAGCTCGCCTCCGGCAAGGCCCTGGATGTCTGCGAGCGACGCCTGTCCACAATTGGCATGTACATACAGTCGGACCGCCCCGACATCAGGCCGGAATCCTTCGGATTCGACCTGCGGCTCCTTGGCAAGGCGATGCAGCTCAAAGGCAGGGACCAGGTAAGGGCCAGCACCACGCCGGACGAGCACATTCTACAGGCCATAAGGACAACTGACGACCTTACAAAGACAATCAACCTGATGTCAGAAAGGTTGCACGAATGGCACGGACTGAATTTTCCCGAGCTGACAGCGCTGGTACCGGAGTCAAAATACATCGAGCTCATCGCTGAACTCGGCTCCAGGGAAGCGATGCTGGCTTCCGGGAAAGTCCATGGGGTCGACTCCCTTGGTGCAGAGATGTCGGATGCCGACAAGGCAGCGGTCAAATCATTGGCCGCGACCATCCAGTCGCTTGAGAGAGAGAAGAGCGATATCGAGAAATACATCGATGTCAGGATGCGGGAGATCGCTCCGAACCTGACACATCTTGCAGGACCGTTGGTCGGCGCCCGCCTCATATCCCTCACAGGCGGATTGGACCGTCTCTCGAAGCTTCCATCCAGCACAATCCAGCTTCTTGGCGCAGAAAAAGCTCTGTTCAAGCATTTGAAGGACAACGCCCGCCCGCCCAAGCACGGCGTCATTTTCCAGCATCCGCTGATACACCGCTCCCCTCCATGGCAGAGAGGGAAGATCGCTCGCGCGCTGGCAGCCAAGCTCAGCATCGCCATCAAGATGGACCGCCACAGCGGGAAGTTCATTGGCCCGGAGCTGGAGGCTGATCTGGCAAAGCGGGTGGAGGATATTCGGAAGAAGAATCCAAAGCCCAAGCCCAGGCCGGGGCACAAAGGCAAACGCCACGGCAGGAAATGACGCCCTCGGAAACCTTTTTATTCCCTCATCCCCTAGCGCCCATTGCATGAATCTGGAAGAGCAGGTGCTGGCAAGGGTGAAGCCCACCCCGGAAGAGCAGTCCAAGATACTCGATATCGTCGCGAAGCTGGAAGCCAGGGTTAAGGGCACGAAAGCAGCGAAAGGCCACGACATCCCGCTTTACCTTGTGGGCTCCATTGCCAAAAACACGCATCTCAAGGACCCGGATGCGGATATATTTCTGCTATTCGACCCGAAAGTGCCCAGGGAAACGCTTGAGAAGGTTGGTCTGGCCATTGGCAAAGAGGCGATCGAGGGCCGCGAGCATTACGCCGAGCATCCTTACATCAAAGGCGAATTCATGGGCCTGAGAGCGGACATCGTTCCCGCATACAGGATACTCGATTCCAGCCAGAAAATGACAGCCGTGGACCGGACCCCGTTCCATACCGAATACGTGAAGAATAACCTGGCCCCGGAATTGACGGATGACGTTCGATTGCTGAAGGCATTCATGAAGGGAATCGGTGCATATGGCGCGGACGCCAGGACCATGGGTTTCTCCGGATACCTTTGCGAGATACTCATAATCAAATTCGGGGGATTCTACACTCTCCTGGAGAATGCCTCGAAATGGAGGAACAACCTCCGCCTGGAGATCGGCCAGAAAACCGATAGGAAATTTGATGGCCCGCTCACTTTCATTGACCCGGTTGACCCGAATCGGAACGTTGCTTCTGCAGTATCGCTTGACAACCTGGCATTGTTCATAGCGGCGGCAAGGGCATACCTTGAATCCCCTACGCTGAAATTCTTCTTCCCCCATCCAGTCAAAATCCTTGGCAGCGGCGAGACCAAGAGATACATAAAGGGAAGAGGTGACATTATGGCCCTCACTATTTCCCGGCCGGACCTTATTGACGACATTCTCTATCCCCAGATGAAGAAATTCGAGAGGAACATAGGCCAACTTCTGGAGGCCGGCGATTTCAAAGTCATGGGAATGGACAGCCACGCAATGAAGGACGTCCTTGTCATAATTGCCGAACTGGAGTCAGGCGAACTCAAACCTGCAATGCTTCACAGGGGGCCCCCTGTCACTGTTTCGGAGAATTCCGAAAGCTTCCTGGCAAAATGGCGCAGCAGCCCGGACGCGATGTCCTCGCTTTTCATCAAGGATGGATGCTGGCATGTCTTCGCAAGAAGGAAGCATCCTCTGGCGGTTTCTTTGCTGGAATCCAGCATAAAAGACATAGATGCCGGCAAGAACCTGAACTCATTTATCGATTCCGTGAAAGTATTCGATGGAATACCGGAAGACGGCCAAATCCTCGAGGCAATTTCCAACTATATGGACAAAAGGCTGCCCTGGGAAAGATGAAACAACTCGCATCTCTCATTGGGATAAGGCCCTGGAGAGGTTCGAATCAACCGTGAACGATAGTGAAAGTGAAACCCTCATTGGCGTTCCCATTCACATCCACGGCGGTGATCTTGAAGTTCTGGAACTGGGCCACATCTTCGAAAGCAATTTCATAAATTATCGGTTTTGATGTCTGCAGCATGGGGGTGGTTGAACTTCCAGAAGTTATTCTGACCGAGTTGACATCCACATTGACATTGTCTGTCACCTGAGCCCGGATGGTGATGCTTGTGACATTGGCCGGGATGATGGCCTCCAGGCTTCCCATTTCGGAAGCTGTGACGTTGACGGAATCCCAGCCCCAGATTACCTGAACATTCTGAACCTCGGGGGACGCCACATCACTGAACGGCGGGTTGCATGCCACCACCCATACAGTGAGAAATACCAGGAAGTATGTTGACATGACGCCTGCCCACTGCATCGGCTTGAAGGGCTTCACATCAATCTTCAGCAGCGGGAGCAGGAACCAGAGTATGCCGATGCCCGCAATGCCCGCCATCAGACCCGCGGCAGTTCCGCCAAGTGGCATGATGAACATCGCAGCCAGGCCCATGGGGATTGAGAATACTGCAGCTAATATCGTCGCCTTGGAGACGCCGACCTCTGTCCTGACGTAATCAAGCCTGTCGAATTCTGGAGGTTTGTACTCCCTTTCCTCCTTTCTTTCTTCCTGACGCTTGCGCTTCTTGGCCATGTGAACAGATGCCCCTAAATGGCGGTCGCATAAAAATCTATTGCACAACACTTCCATGATTTCGGTACCTATTCACCACTATCATGGCTTCTGAAGCGCTCTAATATAGCTGAAGCTAAAAGTCAAAAGAATGAAAAATTAGAAAAGGGGGAGGTCCGAAGACCTCCCATTCTGTTTCGTCTCTACGGTTCAACGAGCTCTTGCTGAGGAGCTTCGGCCGGTGCCGCTTCTGCCTCGGGTTCGAACGGTTCGTCCTCGAAGTCGAAGTCTTCCTCGTCATCGTCGTAGGGCTCGCCCTTGAACATGTTGTACACGAACAAGAGTATAGCCAGCACGATGATGAAGAACAGGAACAGCGCAAGGGCCTTGAGGCCTGCGTCGAACCAGTTCAACTCGACTGCGTTGTAGGATTCGCCTGGGAGGGAGCTCATGACGGATACACTGAGGTAATCGAAGTACTCATTTCCGTATGGGTCAAGTCCGTAGATGTATGCTTCAATGGTGTAGGGCTTGCCGTTGACCATGTCCTTGTCTGCATACATGTCGAACGTAGCATCGAATTGTGCGCCGGGTGCAAGGTCGATGATCTTGATCATTGTGATCCTTGCGCCGGGTGTGCTATAGACTCCGTCCATGTACAGGTTGATCTCGACAATCTCCCTGATGTTGTCAACGTCCAGGTCCTCGACTGTGTAGAACATGTCTTCCGGGAACTCGCCGTTCCAGGTGACCTGTCCGCCAGTCTCTGCACCCCAGTCCTCGAAGACGGATGACCAGTCGAATTGCTCCTTGAACGTTTGCTCAAGGGCCCAGTCGTATTCCTCGGTGTCGTCTGAGTCCACGTAGATCCAAACATCCCTGAGTGTCTCATCGCCGACGTTCTGGATGGTCATTGTCATGTTGAACATCTGACCGGGGACTATGTCGGTGTTGACGAATGCGGATATCTGTATCTCGGGGCCGTATCCTTCGTAGTAGACAACTGCGCCCTGTGTGTAGTCAACAATCACGCTGACGACTTCCAGGGTTTCCTCGATGACGGCGGTAACTTCCAGTGTGAAGGGGTATGTGTCCGGGGTCATGGTCGGGTCTGTGTCCACGTTGAAGTAGAGGGTCATGTCGTCATGGGCGTCCCATGCAGCAAGGGGCATTGCAGCGTTCGCGTTGTCTGCCCAGACCAATGGGTTGCGCATGTTGATGACCGGCATGTACCACGGGGTTCCAGTGAAGTTTGCCCTCACCATGATGTCGATGAAGTTGTATCCCTCATCGTTGACCAGGGTGACCGCGAAGCTCTCTGCCACGATGTTGTCCTTGTCGCCAGCGTTGGTTGTGACATCGCTGACGTGGCACTGTATAACGGAGTCGGTGACGTATATGCTGAACAGCACAACGAGATCGTCTCCGCCGTTCATTTCAAAGAATCCGGTCGGGTTCTCGAGCGCTCCATCGTCGAAGTAGTATCCGCGGTAGAGTATGGGCAACCTGTGCTCGCCTATCGGTATGTCGTTGGCAACAATCACTTCAATCGTGAACGTGACCTCATCGCCAACAGCAAACACGTCAACAGTGTCACTGATAGTGTCGTAAGAAGGACCTGCGTATATGTCCTCCCAGAAGAACCTGGGGTTCCGAAAGTTGTTCCAGCCGGCCGGGTCCAACTCGAACTCGACATTGTACAGCGGGTGGTTACCGTTGTTCACTATTGTGACGTTTAGCTTGACGATGCGGTCGGTGTAGGTGCTCTGCTCGATGCTGGGTATCGCGTAGGGTGCGACATAGTCAATCTGCCTCGTGTCCTCAACGATCACGACGCTGTTGGCGTAGCACTGCTCGTTGGAGTATTGAAGTCCCTGTCCAGCCTCCTGGTCGACGAAGTTGAAGTCCACCGGCCAGACAACTTCCGTTGCCGGCTCTGTGACTGTCAGGCCGCTGTCATCCCTTGTGTAAGAGATGACTGCGCTACCGACGTGCCTTCCGGGGGCGAGGTTGGATTCGATGTTGCTCCTGAAGTAGGTGCTCTCAGTGTTGCCTCCGCCGATGCCGTCCGGCAGCCAGGCCTTTGCCTTGCCAGTCGCGTCAGCGCCTGCCAGGGTTATGCCTGTCGGGGGCGTCAGGGTGACCCAGAGGTCATCCACATCATCGCCGCTCGGGTTGTAGATGTCAAGAACTGTGTTGACGAACTTGTCGCCGGCTTCGAAGAGGTAGTCGTTCTCGTAGCCTTCATCCTTCCAGAGGTCCGGGAGAACATCCGTCGTGTCATCGTTTCCCTCGTCGAATATCGAGCTGAGGGAGATGTAGATGTCGAAGTTGCCGATTCTCCTCACCCAGTTTGCTGGGTTTGCGTCAGTTGTGTCCAGGTAGGAGTAGGAGCAGGTAATCAAGGTTCTGGGGCCGTATCCGATCATGTCGGTGATGAGTATGTCGAAGTTCCACTCGAATGTGTACGTTCCGATTCCTCCCGCTGTCCAGCCACCCGGAATCGGGTAGGCGTTCGGGGAGGTTGTGTCTCCGCTGTCATCGAAGTCGAAGGAGCCGCTAGCGGCGCTTGTTATGTTGACATACAGGTCGGTAGCTGCATTATCAAGGATGTTGATGTCGATTCCGAGGTAGTTGGAGTCGCCGTTGGAGTTCCAGTCAAGGACTCCGTCACCCTCGCCGACACGGTAGAGGTTCCAGCCGCCGGTTCCACGTTCCGCGTCATAGACGCTTTCCCTGTAAACGCCGGTCAATCCATCTATCATGTAGGTGTCATCGAAATCCAGCTCAAGCCAGTCTTCCTTGACGACTTTATCTGCAATTGCCGGCGCACTGAGTGCTACCAGCCCGCTCATCATCATCATTCCCACCAAAAGAAGGGCTAAACCCTTCCTCCAAGTTTTCATAGTATTTCCTCCTATGTTGTTTTTATATTATTGTTCGTTCTTTCTCTTCTTGCCCATTGTTTGAGTTAAGTCGAAGAATATTGCACTTGTATATAAACATTATGATAGTTTGCACAATAAGTATAAAAATGTTAAATATAATTAGTCACATAGAATCAATGGCTACCCCATTATTTTGAATGATTTTGTAGCGTTCAGAAAAGTCAAATAGCAACATCTACTATTTATAATTTGCACATCGCGATATGTTATTTTCATCGTCAAAAGTCGAAACACGGGGAAAACCATTATCAACGCTGATTTGTATGCAGCGTCCATGGAATCAGTTATGCCTTTATTGCTCCTATCTTCCGAAGGAAAGAGGGTCATCGTTCATCCGAATCAGGGCATGAAAGACTTGCCAGGTTTGGGCGTGGTGGATACATCCCGGCTTCTGCAGCATCTTCCCCACTCCAAGGTCACGATAGCCGGAAAGGACTACTTTCTCGGGGAAGCGTCACTTCTTGACATTCTTGCCTGCCTGAAAAGGGGCGCCCAGGTCATACTTGCCAAGGACTCCGCCCAGATTGTCATGAGTTGCAGCATAGGCCCGGGGAAACATGTTCTGGAGGTGGGCACCGGCTCTGCTTATCTGACCCTGGTGCTGGCGCATGCGGTTGGCCCGACTGGAAAAATCACCACTTATGAAATGAACCCGAAGCATGCCAGGATTGCCGGGTCAAACATCAAACTTTCCGGGATGGCGGGTTGGGTTGAGATGAGGGAATCGGATGCTGGAACCTGCTCCGATGAATCGCTTTATGACGCAGTCACAATGGATATGCCGGAGCCGTGGGGTATACTTGAGGCAATGACCCGGGCATTGAAGGTCGGGGGATACATCTGCGCTTACGTTCCCACCATGAACCAGGCCGAGGCCGCGATAAAGGCCATGAGAGAGTCCGGTTACATCGACACCCACGTCCTGGAAAATATCCAGCGGGAAATCGTTGTTGGTTCGGGCGGCACTCGCCCGTCATTCGAGATGCTGGGGCATACAGGATACCTGTGCTTCGGAAGGAATATCAAGGTCTGAAGGGGTTGGTCGGTTGCCCCACCAGCGTCCACAAAAGATTGAGAGAATAGCTTTCTGTGCAAGAGCTTCCAAAATGGGGGGCCATTGTTGGCGTTGGGTAGGGCCCCATTCCACTGGGCTCACACCCAGGGCTAGGGGATAAATCCATGCTGTACATCACCAGACCTGGCTCATCCAGCCAGGTCCACAACCCCGCCCTCCAGTTAACAAAATGGGATATTCAGACGGGGCATGATGGAGATGGCCGGTGCCGGAATCATGTGACGGGACTGTGAGAGTAGTGGTCTCGTCTTAACCGATGAAAAGTCAACATCGGGAACGATAGGAACACTGGGAACTTATAGGAATGATGGGGTGTTGGAACCGTGGTCTGGGGGATCATTTCTTCCTGAATTCCACGTAATCACGATAGGAGAGCAGCAGATTCTTGGCCGCATCTGTCTCATTGAGGCGGCGCACTGATGCGCATGTCGGCGCGTCATGCAGGACCTCGGCCGGCTCTGCCACGACCTTCTCAAGAGCATCAACAAACGCGTCCAGTGTGGATTTCGCCTCCGTTTCTGTCGGTTCAATCATGATCGCCTCATCCACCAGATGCGGGAAATAGATAGTTGGAGGGTGGAAGCCATGGTCTATGAGCCTCTTCGCGACATCCAGCGTCCGAATGCCCTTGGCCTTGAGGCTCGCTCCCGAAGCTACGAACTCATGCTTCCGCAATCCTGGGTAAGGAATCTCCAGGAATTTTTCCACCCTCACTCTCATGTAATTGGAGTTGAGAACCGCTCTCTCCGTTGCCTCGGTCAGTCCGTTCCCGCCCTGCGATAGGATGTATGTGTACGCTCTGAGAAGGACGCCCCAGTTACCATGGAATCCATGGACCTTCCCGATGGATTTCGGCATGTCGTAGTTCAGGTAATAATCATCGCCCTTCTTGGCAACCATGGGCACCGGCAGGAATTCAACCAGCCTTTCGACGACGCCCACCGGTCCGGCTCCCGGCCCGCCGCCGCCATGTGGCGTGGACAGCGTCTTGTGGAGATTGAGGTGGACAATGTCAAACCCCATCTTCCCGGGGGACGTTTTGCCCATAATGGCATTGAAGTTTGCGCCATCGTAATACAGCAGCCCGCCGGCGCCATGAACGATGCTGGCAATCTCCTTTACATCGGACTCGAAAATCCCAAGCGTGTTCGGGTTGGTCAGCATGAACGCTGCGGTTCTATCTGATACTGCCGCCCTTAAAGCGTCAAGGTCCACCCTGCCATCTTTTGAAGGTATGGTGATTATGTCATAACCGGCCATTGCCGCGCTCGCCGGATTCGTCCCGTGGGATGTGTCAGGGAGGACAACCTGGTCCCTCTTCTCGCCGCGTGACTCGTGATATGCCCTGGCAATCAGCATGCCGGTGAATTCGCCGTGCGCGCCTGCCGCCGGCTGAAGGGTCATCGCCTTCATGCCGGTGATGTGCGCCAGCATCTCCTGCAATTCGTACATTATTTGCAGAGTTCCCTGCACCTGTGAATCGGGCTGGTGCGGGTGCATCATCGCGGATGCTGGCAATCCCGCCATTTCGTCATTTATCTTTGGGTTGTACTTCATCGTGCATGAGCCGAGCGGGTAGAATCCCGAATCCACTCCGAAGTTCATCTGGGATAGCGTCGTGAAATGCTTGACAAGATCCCTCTCGCATAGCCGCGGAATGTTGGGCGCACCCTTTCTTATTATATTCTCAGGTAAATATTTATCTATACCTATACTACTTGTCGAATCATCAGTGTATGCGTCGTAGATTATGGGCACGTCGTGCCTTGCCTGCCTGTAGCTCATTCCAGCACCTCCTTGAGAGCCTGGACATATTTCCGAATATCATCATCCGTCGTCCTGTCCGAAACCGCAACAAGCAGGTTGTTCTCCATGCCCTCAAGCGCCATCTCGACGCCGGGAATGACGCCTTTTTTCGCCATCTTTTTGATGAGTTTTTCAGACTTCATCGAGAATTTTGCCACGAATTCATTGAATCCCGGCCCTGTGAATGCCGGCGCTCCGCACCCCTTCACCGAGGTTATGGCCTTGGCAAGCTCCCTTGATTTTTTCATAGTGTAAATCGCATTTTCCCTCAGGCCGGAGCCGCCCATCAATGCCAGGTATGCTGCTGTTGCAACCGTCGTCAGTGCCTCGTTGGAGCAGATATTGGACGTCGCCTTCTCCCTGCGGATGTGCTGTTCCCTTGTCTGGAGCGTCATGCAGAAAGCGGTCCTGCCCTCAATGTCAGTTGTTAAGCCTATGACGCGGCCAGGCATCTTCCTGGCATGCTTCTTCTTGCATCCCATAATCCCGAGCATGGGCCCGCCGAAGTTGGTTGAATTTCCGAGCATCTGCCCCTCGGATATTACTATGTCCGCGTCGTAATCTCCCGGGGGCCTGACAACAGCAAGTGAGAGCGCGTTGACGCCTGCAACAAGTATCTTTTCGCCAAGAATCCCGCGCAATTCATCCACACTAGTCTCCAGGACACCGAGGCAATTTGGCGTTTCAACCAGCATGCCGCAAACATCCTCGCCAATCTTGGCCTTGAGGTCAGCCAAATCTGCCTGGCCGGTCTTCCTGTCGTAGGCATATTTAACCAATTTTATTCCCGGGCCCCGGCAGTAATTCTCCAGAACCGATTGCCTCGGCCAGGAGATTGTCTCCGGAATAAGGAAGGTCTTGCCCTTGCCAACCCTTGCGGCCATCAGGGCGGCTTCCCCCAGCCCGGTGGCGTAATCGTAAAGCGAATTGTTGACGACTTCCATGCCGGTGAGCTCGCTCATCATGCTCTGGTATTCCCAGAGAACCTGGAGAAGGCCCTGGCTGGTCTCAGGCTGGTATGGCGTGTAAGATGTTAGAAACTCGGAGCGCCCAACGATGGATTTAACCGCTGAAGGCACGTAGCAGTCGAATGCGCCGCCGCCCAGAAAGCTCGCGACATCCTTTGTGGGCACATTCTTGGACAGGATTCTCTCTATGCGTGCTCTTACTTCCTGCTCGCATCTGCCATTCTCAAGCGCAGTTATATTGGATCTAACGTCCTTCGGGATGTCTGCGAACAGCTCATCCACATCCTTCATGCCCAATACGGCCAGCATTTCCTCCGCGTCCCTGTCAAGCGTCATTTTCAGAACACCGAAACCCCAATCGGCAAGTATACCATAAGGATTTCGATTGCAGGAGCGCAAGATTATTTCAATTACGGGCGCACGCATTAGTCTGATTAATAATAACAATCGGTATTATTAAATATTAAAACATTTATTGGGTATTTATAGATATAAATGAGGAAGTGTAATTATGGACCAGAATGGAATATCGAAGACCAGGTCTGTCTCATGGAATGGAATGTGCGCTATACTTGTGATAGCGCTGATGGTCGTTATGGCTTTCACCCCTATTGCAAGGGCTGATGCGGACACCGGCGTCTGCTCATGCCTGAGCGCCTACAGCCCCGGACTCATCCCGGACCATGGCAACACATCGTTCCGGCTGGAGGAGATTGTGCCGATAACCAATTCACGAAGATCCAACCAGAATTTCATAATGGGCGCCGAAGCGGATCCCAATCCGCACGTCACACCCACATATTACACGGACAGGCCCACCTTTGACGCGCAGAACCCGGGGCTTCCCATAGAAGATTTCGAGGAAGCGTCAATCGGCGCGGGCACAGTGGACAGCTTTTTTTCACCGCTTGATGAGACAACAACCAACGCTTATTTCATCCCGGGGGACATCCTCCCAGGCATCCAATTCACTGATGGCCCGGTCGCAAACAATGGTGGACAAGGCATAGCGATACTTGGCTCGGGCTTCATGGGCAACCCCTCAATCAACATTGTGGCGAATATGTTTGTCCAGGACTTTGAGATACTCTTCAACCCGCCTGTGAAATCCGCGGGGATGAATTTCGATGAAATATCGTCGAGAGATTGATGGGCTAAGAGCTGTGGCTGTTATC
>CALKWP010000041.1 GCA_938004075.1 uncultured Methanomassiliicoccales archaeon | reverse complement strand
TGAGAAGCATGCCGATGGCTATGGGGCATACCCTTTAGGTCTGAAAGGTGTGGTTTTGGGGGACGGAGACACCTATGAGGAAGCTCTAGCTAACGTGAGATCGGCCATAAAATTCCACATAGAGACATTCGGGGATGATGTTTTCGATTCTGAAGAACCCGTTCTCGAAGCATTCGTTGCCGAGGCCGGGGTAGATTTTTAATGCCCAAATTTCCGATAGACGCCCCCAAGCGGAGGGTTCTCAAAGCCCTCAACATCCTGGGTTTCCAGGTTGTCCGGGAGAAGGAGCATATCTCCATGGCGCGGGATAATCCGGACGGGACGAGAACATGCCTGACAAAGCCCAATCACAGCAAGATGAAGGCATCGACGCTCAGAACCATATGCACGCAGGCAGGGATACCCAGAGATGAATTCCTGGACGCGTATGAAAAAGCTTGAGGACGCCTGAAAATTATAGGTGAACTGATGTACAAGTTCCTGATAGTCATCGAGAAGAGCGAGACAGGATATTCCGCGTATTCCCCGGATCTCCCCGGCTGTGTCGCAACCGGCAGAACTGCCAAAGAGGCTGAGAGACGCATGTACGAGGCGGTGGAAATGCACATCCAAGGCATGCTGGAAGATGGCACGCCCATACCAGAGCCAAGCTCTTCTTCTGTTTATGCGATTATTTCCAAACCTGAAACCCAGGCGGCCTGAAGCGCGGTAACGGCCATTCCATTGTTTTTGATAGTAACAGTGATGACGGGCGGAAACGTCTGCCTGGAGCCACAGCCTGAAAAAACTTAATTGCATTGCACCCCTGCCAAAATTTATTACCACCTAGGTCAATCCATGTCCAGGTGCATCCATGGAGAAGACATTGTCAACAGCATTGTGCATGATACTGGTCCTCAGCGCCGCATTCGCGGGGCTGGACCTGAGCGGAAATGTCGAGGGAAAGAGCGTCGAGGCAACAACATTCGCGGGCGGCTCCGGGACTGTTGGAGACCCATACATTATTACCAATGTCTGGGAGCTGCAGAACATGAGCCTGGACCTGAGCGCCCATTACGCCCTTGGCAACGACATCGATGCCAACATCACAGGGTACTGGAACTCCGGAGCCGGGTTCGAGCCTGTGGGAGACAATGCGAACAAGTTCATGGGAAGCCTGGACGGACGCAACTGCACCATTATGGACCTATACATCAACAGGCCATTGGAAAGCTATGTCGGGCTGTTCGGTTTTGTCAATTCCGGGGACGGCATAACCAACCTTACGCTCGCGGAGGTAAACATCACTGGCCAAGACTATGTCGGCAGCATTGTGGGCCGCACATGGGGTCCGACGCAACTGGCAAACTGCTCGGTGAACGGCACGGTCTCCGCGACCGGGGATTGGTGTGGAGGCATCATAGGCGAGTGTGTGAATAGCGGATTCAGGATAGAGTATTGCACCGCTAATGTGAACGTGACAGCGAACATTGGCGCGGGCGGCCTGGGCGGGTACATCGCAGGGGTCGCATGGAGATGCACAGCCATTGTCAATGTCAGCGCGAACATTGGCGCCGCCGGTTTCGCAGGCTTAATCACGTCGGGCACCGGCGCCGTGTCTGAATGCCATGCCGTCGGGACCGTGCAATCGGCAGGCGAGTGGGCCGGAGGTTTCGTGGCGCAATACGGGGACACCACCACCACCGATACGGACATCGAGGCATGCAGCTTCTCTGGAACGGTCAATGGAGGCAACAAGACCGGTGGCTTCGTCGGCGAATTGTTATGCGACGGATTGATCGAGGGTTGTTGGGTGGATTCGGATGTGTCAGGCGATACGAATGTCGGTGGGTTCTGCGGCCTCGTCGATGCTCCGACGGACCCGCCAACGATAAGGAATTGCACCGTGACAAGCACCGTGAATGGATCCGCATACGTCGGTGGGGTAGTGGGCCAGGGGTATGGGGATCTGATATCGATATCAGCGGACGTGGCAGTGAGCTCCACAGGGGATGGAACATGGGCCGGCGGTCTGGCCGGGTCGCACGGAAACGGGACCATATCGAACTGCGCTGTCGAAGGGACTGTTCATAGCGATGGTACATTAAGTTGGTTGGGAGGTCTTGTGGGCAACTGCATGGGGACGAACATCTCAAGGTGTCGTACTGACGTGCATGTCACTGCTGAGAATGGCGAGTATATGGGGGGCCTTGTGGGGATATTACAGGGTTCAACATCCCTGATATCCGACTCTTCTTCCAGCGGCACCGTCAACTCCCTCAACTCCTCCAATAGCATCGTGGGCGGCTTCGCCGGCACGGTTCGCGGGAATATCCACAATTGCTCATCCTCCGCCTCGGTCTCGGGAAAATCTAGAACCGGCGGATTCACAGGCTTAATAGGCACTGGCATCACCATCGAAGGCTGCTCGGCCTTTGGCGATGTCACCAGCTCCGGAGACTACACTGGCGGATTCATCGGGTCTCTTTCGCAGAACTCTGACATCACCGACTGCTATGCCAGGGGTAACGTTTCGGGAATGAACCGCCTCGGCGGTTTCGCTGGCAGTCTCACAACAGGCACCCTGGACAGGTGCTACAGTGTTGGCAAGGTAACAGGGAACACCGAGGTCGGAGGCTTTGTCGGGAGTATGACGGGCGGGACCGTGGCCACTTCCTTCTGGGATGCCGAATCGTCGGGGACGAACATCAGCTCTGCAGGCACTGGCAAGACCACAGGCGAGATGAAGGACATTTTCACTTTCCTCGGCGCCGGTTGGGACTTCGTGAACATCTGGAGTATCAAAAACGCCTTCACATACCCCTATTTCGGCTGGGAGTCAGCGAACTTCGGGCCCATCGCACATGATGACTCATACCAGGCGTCCGAAGACACCGTCCTTACGGTGCAGGCGGAAGGCGTGCTGGCCAATGACGTCGACTACGACCACGATGACCTGTCAGTGCTCGCCTGCGACTCCATGAGCGCGAGCGGGGCTGCGATATCCTGGGGCGCCGACGGAAGCTTCACCTATGACCCAAGAGGAGCGCCAGCAATCGAATTGCTGGCCGACGGGGACTGGATAATTGATTCATTCGAATACACTGTGACAGACGGGAACGGGGGGAACGACACCGCAACCGTGAGAGTCAACGTCACAGGTTCGAACGATGCGCCAGAAGCAGTGAACGACACCGCAACAATAAACGAGGATGTACTCCTCACGATGGCAGCGCCCGGCCTGCTGGCCAACGACAACGATGCAGACACGGGGGACACCCTCAAGACCGTGGCTCATGCCTTCCTGACGACGATGGGCGCTTATGTCGAAATAAACGCTGACGGTAGCTTTTCGTATGATCCAAGGAATTCGGCGATCTTGCAAGCGCTGGCAGTCGGCGAGTGGGCAAACGACGTGTTCCAGTACACGCTTGCCGACTCATCGGGCGGGGCGGACGTCGGCCAAGCTATGGTGAACGTCACGGGACTGAACGACGCGCCGGCCATGGCCATGGGCACCGCCTACGAGACAGTGGAAAACACTCTATTCACGCTTTCCTGCAGTGCGGAGGACCGGGACGGGACCGACGTGCTTGCTTGGTCACTGTCCACCAACGCGACCGGCCTGGGCATCGCGGCCGGTACAGGCGTGCTCAGCGGGACTATGGCTGCAGGCGTTTATTACGCTCAGGTCACGGTCTCCGATGGCCATGGCGGAGAGGATTCGGCCAACATCACGTTGACCGTCCTGGCGGACACCGACGGGGATGGCGTCGCTGACCGTGATGACGACGACGATGACGGAGACGGCTGGGACGATTACATCGAAGTCCTGGCGGGAACCGATCCCCTTAACGCGACGGCTTTCCCGGGCGACGCGGATGCGGACGGCATTCCTGATTTCATGGACCCGGACTTCCTTGGCTATGAAACGATAGTGAACCAAACTGCCTGGAACAATCAGACCGTGAATCAAACCGTTTACAGCAATAACACAATTTGGCAGAACAGCACCAACAATGTCACGGTCGGCGTTTCCGACGCCGACACAGACGGCGACGGCTGGACCGATGCCGAGGAGATATTGGCAGGGACGGACCCGCTGGACGCCACGGACAAGCCTGTGGATACCGACGGAGACGGGATTGCGGACTTCATGGATGCGCAAGATGCGGAAACCATAACCGACACCGAGACCCCGATGTGGGCCTGGGGCGCGCTGGTCGCGGCAATAGTGCTGGGCTTGGTAGCTGCAATCGCCATTCTGAAGGGCGGGAAGAAGCCGGAGGAACCTTCGGAGACGCCGGCCCAGGAGCCGCAGACCGAGAAACCGGAACCGTAGGCATAACAGACAAATACGGGCGGGGCATTCCCCGCCCGTGATATTTATGCCCGACCCGCGCATCGAGAAACTGGCGAAGCTGGTAGTGAACTACTCCGTGTACTGCAAGAAGGACGACATGGGGCTCATACGGGCGCCAGCCCAGGCGGAGCCCCTGGCCCTGGAGATGTACCGAGAAGTGCTGAGGGCTGGAGGCCATCCGATAATGATGGGGACATTCTCGGGCACGGACGAGATATTCTACAAGGAAGCGAACGACCGCCAGCTGGACTGGGCCTCGCCTTACGGCAAATTCCTGTATGAGAAGATAGACTGCCTCATCGGTATTTCCGCGCCTGAGAACACGCGGGCGCTGTCAAACACGGATTCCAAGAGGATGGCCAGGGCCGCCGCAGCAGGCAAGGAGGCGCGCGAGATATTCTCGAAGAGAAGCGCAACAAACGAACTGAAATGGTGCGGGCTGGCATTTCCTTCAAATGCATTGGCGCAGGAGGCCAGCATGTCCCTTGCCGAGTACGAGGATTTCGTGTACTCGGCATGCCTCGTGGATAAGAAGGACCCCGTGGCCGAGTGGAAGAAAGTGTCCAAGAAACAACAAGGCATGGTGGATTACCTGGACAAGGTCTCCAAGCTGGAATTTTACGGCGAGGATACGGAAATAAAGATGTCAGTGAAGGGCCGCAAGTGGATAAACTCCGACGGCAAGCACAACATGCCCAGCGGGGAAGTGTTCTCCGCTCCGGTGGAGAACAGCGTCGAGGGGAAGATCAGATTCACATTCCCCGGAATATACATGGGCAAGGAGATAGAGGACATCACGCTGGAATTCAGGAGAGGCAAAGTCGTGAAGGCCAAAGCTGCCAAGGGCCAGGAACTGCTGGACAACCTGCTGAAGGTCGATGAGGGAGCCAGCCGCCTCGGCGAGGTTGCGATAGGCACCAACGACGGCATCAGGAAATTCACCAAGAACATCCTGTTCGACGAGAAGCTCGGCGGGACGATACATATGGCCATCGGCAATGCGTACCTGGAGTGCCGCGCCAAGAACAAATCCGCCATCCACTGGGACATAATCAAAGACATGAAGAAGGGCGGCGAGATTTACGGAGACGGCATCTTAATCTACAAAAACGGAAAATGGCTGAAATAGACGCATTCCAGCATTATCCAAATTTGTTAGGCATTTGACACGCAGCATGCAACCCCGGTAATTCATTGCTCACATAATGGTGGAATTACCGGCCATAAGAATTGGGATTTATTGCATCCAATACGACTACCCAGGGCGAATGCTACCTAATGTTAACACATAGGTCTCGCACTCACCAATTGCATGCAAATTGAATAAGCATGCCCCGCCTGATTATCCCGTTTTGAGTTCCAAGGGCGGGGTAATGAAATCAATCTTGAATCAAGTGATACTACCGATTGCAAAGCATCAATAGGAACCGTGCCTGTTAGGGCATGGAATGAGGCCTCATCAACGTTTACCAAGGCCTCCAATCTGGAAGCTCTGACACAGACGCTGCCTCCCGCGCCTACCTGCTCATCAGCTTGATAATGGCCTCTGCCGGCTCCCCGTTGCATTCCTCGAGCGCTGCCCTGGCCTCATCCATGGAGACCTTGGCCTGGGATGCCACCAGCTCCACGTCTTCCTCGGGAATCTCGGGCTTCTTCGGTCCTGCGGCTGCGGGCGCTACCTTGCCCTCGATGACCTTGTAATCGCCAACTATCTGGAATGTGTTCTGGCCTTGCATAGTTACTGCTGTCACGGCCGGTTTCTTGAAAACGTAGGACTTGCCAGCCCTGGAGATTATGACCTCGTCAACGTCATCCCATTCTTCCTGCTTTATGCCCATGCGCTTCATGGCCTGCTGCATCTGGCGCTGGTTCACACCTCTCGGCATCATCGAGTTCACCTGCAGTGGAAAATGCGCCCTAGTAATTAGCTTTTGCTCAGGGGGATGGCTTTTCAACTACGATGGCCGCGTGGTCCTTCTGATGCGGGTCCAGCTTCACCATCTCCAGAATCTTGAAGTCAACCGCTTCCAGATCTTTCCGGCATTTCTCGAAAACACTGGCCGGGGAAGCAACCACATCGATGCATCTGGCCTTGACCATGAGGTATCCGGTCCCGCTGGGCTTCAGCATATTGGCATTGCGGAGGAATATCTCGGTCTGGTTCCTCTGTGATATATCTTGATAAAGAATGTCGACCTGGTTCACCAATCGCTCGTAAATATCGGGATGATTGGCATCCTCCAGGATGGGGATGATGTTGCCCCGCTTCTCGGCAATGGCCAGCAATTCCCTGAACGGGTTCTTGGCAACTTCCACTGCGAAAATCCTTCCCTCCGGGCAGATGTCGGAGATATGGCTGACAGTTGTTCCGCTGGCGGCGCCAAGGTAGAGCGTTGTCGATTTTAGCTCGAACGGGAATGTCTTGCCGCGGCAGGCGAGGAAGGCGGCCAACTTGCTCCTATTCGGGTCCCAGTACCTGTACTCTACACCGTTGAGGTTCCGGTGGACCTCCCAGCATGTTGATTCGCCGGGTATGAGATTTCGGGTGTACGGCTTTGAATCCACCCACTTCACCAGGTTGGAGTCAGTCAAATTAACCCCCGCTCTCGATGTGCATGACCTCGACAATGGCTTTGTCGGGAATAATGGTTGAATCGTAACTGGTCTTAGGCACAACCGCGCCATTGACTTTCACGACGACCATCGGGAAGATGTAATTCATGCGCTTGAGCAGCTGGGTGATATTCTCATTCTCCACCCACTCATGTTGGGTGGAATTCACCTCAATCGTCATCCGAGCACCCCACCAGTATCTCGAGGACAAGGCTTGCCTGCCAGTATGCAAAAATACCCACCTTTGGGGCGAGGACTAATTCATCATAGCAAGATTTCGCCTGCTCATCCTGGACAAGGTAGAGGTTTCCGGTCTTCCTCATCTGGATCCTCTCGGTGCCGCGTATTCCCGCCACCCCGGACGCGACGATTATCGGCTTTTCAGGTAATTTGGTGCATATCTCCTCGATGAAGTGAGCTTTCGTCTCCGCGCTGTCCAGCGCTTCAACGATGACATCCACGCACATGAATGGAGCGTCCATTTTGCCCTTCTCCAACTTCATGTCTATGGCAGTGACGTTCACAGCAGGATTCGCCCTGGCAATGTTCTGGGTGAGCGCTTCAGTCTTCCTCATGCCCACCTGGTCAATTGTATATGCCTGCCTGTTGAGGTTCGATTCCTCGACATCATCAAAATCCACAAGAATAAGGCGGCCGACGCCGGACCTGGCAAGCGCGATGGCTACATTCGAGCCCAACCCCCCAAGGCCAGCAATCCCAACCGAGGATTCTGCAAGTTTCTTCTTCAGGCTGTTCGCATCCATGGTTCTCCGATACGTTGCATGAATATTTACATTTTTTCCCTCCCAAGAAAGTTAGATGATTCGTTCGTAGCAATAACTTTAATATCCGTATCACGATTCAGTGCTGGCAGGTGAGCACATGGAAAAGGTCACAAGAATCGGAATCTCCATCGAACCCGAATTGCTGGAAAAATTTGACGAGCTTATCGAGAAGCAGCAGTACACGAACCGCTCGGAAGCAGTCAGGGACATCATCAGGAAGAACCTGGTGGGCGAGGAATGGGAGAAGGGCATCGGAACGGTGGTCGGCTCCATAACCCTGACTTACGAGCATGACCAGCACAATGTCATCGACAAGCTTGCGGAGCTCCAGCATGCCAGCCACCGGCTCATCCATAATTCTACAATTGTAAGGCTGGACGAACATTCCTGCATCGAGGTGATAATTGTCCAGGGCAGCGCATTCGAGATAAAGAACCTGTTGGACAAGCTCCAGGCCATAAAAGGCGTGAAGCAGGCAGAGCTGGCGCGGTGCACAACTAAAACGTAGGGCGAGCCGCAACGAACGAAATTTTAATTGACGATTGGGATGAGAGAGTAGCAGCCATGCAAGAGCGATATAGACGATTGCTTTGCAACAATCTGAAATAAACGCAATCGTCGGTTGCGCCTAATCTCATGATTTATGGAAATTGGAGATTAGCGCAACCCGAAAGTTTTTTTTCCCCGAAAAATGATAGAATAGCATCCGTGCAAGAGCGATATAGACGATTGCTTTGCAACAATCTGAAATAAACGCAATCGTC
>CALKWP010000040.1 GCA_938004075.1 uncultured Methanomassiliicoccales archaeon | reverse complement strand
ACCACCGAGATCTACACTCTTTCCCTACACGACGCTCTTCCGATCTTGGGCAAGGTTCCCAAGGACAGGCAGGACCTGGTTGCCGGATTCATCGAAGCGCTTTTCAAGTTCTACGCGGACCTCAACTTCGCATACCTTGAGATAAACCCGATTGTAGTCACCAAGGACGCAGTCATCCCGCTGGACCTGGCTGCAAAGTTGGACAGCACCGCTGACTTCGAGAGCGGAAAGAAGTGGGGCAAGATCGAGTTCCCTGTTCCTTTCGGCCGCAACCCCACCAAGGAAGAAGCGTACATCGAGAGCCTGGACGCAAAGACCGGCGCCTCGCTTAAACTCACCGTCCTGAACCCCGAGGGAAGGGTCTGGACAATGGTCGCGGGAGGCGGCGCATCCGTCATATTCGCGGACACGATCACCGACCTGGGTTTCATGAGCGAGATGGCCAACTACGGGGAATACTCCGGCGACCCCAACGAGGAGTTCACATACCTGTACGCGAAGACGATACTCGACCTCATGACCAGGAAGAAGAACCCGAAGGGAAAATACCTTCTCATCGGCGGCGGGATAGCCAACTTCACCGATGTGGCCAAGACCTTCAAGGGCATAATCAGGGCTCTCAAGGAATACAAAGATAAACTGCAGGAAAACAAGATAAAAATATATGTTCGCAGAGGCGGCCCGAATTACAAGGAAGGCCTGAAGAACATGAGGGAACTGGGCAAGCAGCTCGGCGTTCCGATTGAAGTCTACGGGCCCGAAACCCACATGACCAGGATTGTATCGCTGGCTCTCAAGGGAGGGAATTAAAATGGCAGCAGCAAAGAAAACCGCGAAGAAGGCAGCCCCGAAAGCAGCTGCCAAGAAGAACCCCAACGACCTTTTCGACAGGAACACACAGGCATTCATCTACAACAACCAGGTGAATGCGACCCAGAGAATGCTGGATTTTGATTATGTCGCCGGCAGGGAAACACCCTCAGTCGCGGCAATAATCAACCCGACTGGCTCCGACAGCTTGTCAAAATTCTTCTTCGGCAAGAAGGAGATTCTCATACCCATGTACAAGACCATTCAGAAGGCCGCGCAACTACACCCAAACGTGGACGTGATGATAAATTTCGCATCCTTCAGGTCAGCCGCGCCATCCACCGAAGAGGCTCTGGACATCCCCAACATCAAGACAGTGGTCATCATCGCCGAGGGAGTTCCGGAGCGCAGGATGAAGCTCGTCACAGCAAAGGCCAAGAAGCTGGGCAAGATAATAATCGGTCCCGCAACGGTCGGCGGTATCAAGGCCGGCTGCTTCAAGATAGGCAACACCGGCGGAACCATTGAAAACATTATCGAGTCCAAACTCCACAGGCCTGGCTCAGTCGGCTTCGTCTCGAAGTCCGGCGGGCTCAGCAATGAAGCGTACTACACGATAGCCATGAACACTGACGGCCTTTACGAGGGCATAGCCATCGGCGGGGACATGTACCCCGGCTCAAGCTTGCTGGACCACCTGCTCAGGTTCGAGAAGATACCTGACGTCAAGATGCTGGTCTGCCTGGGCGAGGTCGGCGGCAGCGGCGAGTACGACATCGTTGAAGCGCTGAAGAAGAAGCAGATAACCAAGCCCCTCGTTATGTGGGTCACGGGAACCTGCTCCAAGGCCTTCAAGACCGAAGTTCAGTTCGGCCATGCCGGAGCCAAAGCCGGTTCCGATGCGGAAACAGCGGATGCCAAGAATGCCGCTCTCAAGAAGGCCGGCGCCATAGTCCCCAATTCTTACGACGATTACGCCAAAAATATAAGAGAGACCTACCAGATGCTTGTGAATAAGGGCATAGTCAAGCCCAAGCCGGAGCCGGAGGCGCGCACGGTTCCCATGGAATACGCCACGGCGGTGAAGGAGGGCATAATCAGGAAACCGGCCAACTTCCTCAGCACGATATCCGACGACCGCGGTGAAGAGCTCATGTACGGCAACATGCCCATATCCGAGATATTCAAGAAGGACCTGGGTGTCGGCGGCGTTCTGAGCATACTCTGGTTCAAGAGGCTTCTGCCCAGGTACGCAACCAAGTTCATCGAGATGACCATCATGGTCACTGCTGACCATGGCGCGGCAGTTTCCGGCGCGCACAACACCATCGTTGCGACAAGGGCCGGCAAAGACCTGATTTCATCAGTGGTAAGCGGCATGCTGACCATCGGACCCAGGTTCGGCGGAGCTGTCGACGGCGCAGCCCAGATGTTCTCAGATGCCTACGATCGCGGACTCACTCCTCAGCAGTTCATAGACGAGATGAAGAAGAAAGGCGCGAACATCCAGGGAATCGGCCACAGGGTCAAGAGCATACACAACCCGGACATGCGGGTAACGGTAATCAAGGAATACGCATTGAAGAACTTCAAGAAATCCGACATACTGAAATACGCTCTGGAGGTCGAGAAGCTGACCACGTCCAAGAGGGACAACCTCATCCTGAACGTTGACGGATGCATAGGCATCTGCTTCGCGGACATGCTCCGCTCGGAGATGGACAAAAAGGAAGCTGACATGTACATCCAGATGGGCGCACTGAACGGCCTGTTCGTGCTCGGAAGGAGCATCGGGCTCATGGGCCACCACCTGGACCAGAAGCGCCTGAAGCAGGGACTTTACAGGCATCCATGGGATGACATCGCCTACATGCTGGATTGATGGTTCCAACTGTGAAACAAGGAGTGAAGCGCATGACGAAGAAATCAAAGAGCTCGAGCATAATATACACAAGAGTGGACGAGGCACCGGGACTGGCGACATACTCGCTGCTGCCAATAGTGAAAGCATTCACCGAGCCGGCCGGCATCAATATCGAAACGAGGGACATCTCTCTCGCAGGAAGGATAATCGCCAAGTTCCCTGAGTTCCTGACAGAGGAGCAGAGAACGACAGACGACCTGGAGTACCTGGGAGAGCTGGCCAAGGCCCCGGAAGCCAACATCATAAAGTTGCCCAATATCAGCGCTTCCATCCCGCAGCTCAAGGCTGCAATCAAGGAGCTCCAGGAAAAGGGCTACAAACTGCCAGACTACCCGGAGGACCCGAAGAACGATGCGGAAATCGACATAAAATCCCGGTACGACAAGGTCAAGGGCAGCGCAGTGAACCCGGTCCTCAGGGAAGGCAATGCGGACCGCCGCGTTCCGGCTTCGGTCAAGAATTATGCGAGAAACCACCCGCACTCCATGGGCGCCTGGTCAAAGGACTCGAAGTCCCATGTGGCCAACATGAGCGCAGGAGACCTCTGCACCAACGAGATATCCACCACCGTGAAGAAGGATGGTGCCGGCAAAGCCAGAATCGAATTCGTCGGCAGCGATGGCAAGATAACCGTTCTGAAGGACAAGGTCACCCTGGACGATGGCGATGTCATAGACACCACTTTCATGAACCGCAAAGCGCTGCGCAAGTTCCTGGAGGAGCAGATGGAGGACGCGAAGAAGAAGGATATTCTCTTTTCCGTTCACCTGAAGGCCACCATGATGAAGGTCTCCGACCCGATAATCTTCGGCCATGTGGTCGAGATATTCTTCAAGGACGCTTTCGAGAAGCACCACAAGACATTTGCCGAGCTGGGGATAAGCCCCAACAACGGCCTCGGCGACCTCTACGCGAAGATTCAGGGGCTTCCCGAAGCCAAGAGGAAGGAGATAGAGGCGGACATCCAGGCCTGCTACGCAAAGAGGCCGAAGCTGGCAATGGTGAATTCCGACAAAGGGATAACCAATCTCCACGTGCCGAGCGACATAATCATCGACGCATCCATGCCCGCTGCCATCCGCAGCTCCGGCCAGATGTGGGGCCCGGACAACAAGCCCCATGACACGAAGTTCGTCATACCGGACAGCAGCTATGCCGGTGTGTACAAGGAAGCCATCGACTTCTGCAAGAAGAACGGCGCCTTCGACCCGAAGACCATGGGCACCGTTCCGAATGTTGGGCTCATGGCCCAGAAGGCCGAGGAATATGGCTCCCACGATACGACGTTCCAGTGCCCCGGCAGCGGAACCATGCGGATAGTGACAGAGAAAGGCGCGACCCTGCTCCAGAACAATGTGGAGGAGGGCGACATATGGCGCATGTGCCAGGTGAAGGACCCCGCGGTGCGCGACTGGGTGAAGCTGGCTGTCAACAGGGCAAGGGCAACAAGCTGGCCGACGGTATTCTGGCTCAACAAAGCCAGAGCCCATGATGCGCAGCTAATCGAAAAGGTCAACAGGTATCTCAAGGACCATGACACAAAGGGCCTGGACATCCAGATAATGGCGCCAGCCGATGCAACCAAATTCGCCTGCGAACTGGTGAAGCAGGGCAAGAACACCGTTGCAGTTTCCGGAAACGTTCTCAGGGATTACCTGACTGACCTCTTCCCGATACTGGAAGTGGGAACAAGCGCGAAGATGCTTTCCATCGTTCCGCTCATGAACGGCGGCGGCCTCTTCGAGACCGGCGCGGGCGGCTCCGCGCCGAAGCACGTCCAGCAGTTCATGGAAGAGGGTCACCTCAGATGGGACTCGCTGGGCGAATTCCTGGCGATAGCAGCCTCCCTGGAGCACTTCAGCATTACGACCGGCAACAGGAAAGCTCAGGTTCTGGCAGACACCCTGGACAGGGCCAATGGCAAGTTTCTGGAGAGCAATAAATCCCCCTCGAGAAAATGCGGGGAGATTGACAACCGCGGCAGCCACTTCTACCTAGCCATGTACTGGGCGAGGGAGCTTGCGGACCAGAAGGACGACAAGGACATCGCAGCCAAATTCTCCAAACTGGCCAAGGCTCTGGAGATGAAGGAGAAGGAAATCGCCAGCGAGCTCATGGCAGCCCAGGGCAAGCCCCAGGACATCGGCGGGTATTACCGGCCCGATTTGAACCGGGCAAACAAAGCCATGCGACCCAGCTCGATCTTCAACGGGATACTGGAAAACCTTTAGAAAATGGAACAATGGGCTGGTCGCGAGGCCAGCCCACATTTTCAATTGGACCGCACTCCGGCACTGGCCATCCCCAACATGCCCCGCCTGTGAGGGCGGGGTTGTGGGCTAGGCTGGATGAGCCGAGCCTGGTGATGCATAGAGTGTATTTATCCCTTTGAACCCTGGCTGTAAGGCCCGTGGGGTGGGGCCCTACCCAACGCTGACAGTGGCCCCTAATCTAGAAACTCTTGCACAGTCAGCCCAATCTTTCATTTTTTCAATCCTTTTCGGGACAACCCTTATTAGCACCGCACCCAATCGCCAGCCTGTGCCAACAGAGAATACAATCAAGAAGGCCAGTCTTCTTGAGATTGGGGAGATATACATCCCGAGAGAGGTGGACATGCCATGCTTTGCCAGCCTGTCCTCCGCCGGTCCGGATGCCGGCTCATCGGCGCACGCATTCCAGTGGGGCAATTCCCGGGTGAAGCTTGCCATATCCAAGGAGCCGAGCAGCCGGTTGCGGCTTGCCCAGGTGAACGGAGCATTCAGGATATACCTGGATGACAAGGTTTTCATAGACAATGTGAAAGTGCTTCCGCTTGCCGCCCATGCTCCCAACCAGGCATTTCTCAATCTGAGCGGCGAGTGCATGATGGGCTGCGCCTTCTGCGCCATGGCCCCACCGGACAAGAAGGAGTCGCTGAGCCCTGAACGGGTGCTGAGGATTGTCGCCATCAGCTCGAAGCAGAATGACTTCGGCGCGGTTGCGATCACCAGCGGAATACCCGATTCGGTAGCAGCAACCAACGGGCGGATGATAGATGCCATAAAGGCGGTAAGGGCAGAATATCCGGGCATACCAATCGGCTCCGAGGCCTACATCGAGGACCTGGCCGACCTTGCCCGATTCAAGGAAGCCGGAGCCACCGAGGTGAAGATAAACATCGAAACGTGGCCGGAATCAAGATTCCAGAAGATATGCCCCAATCGGAACTTCCCAAAGACTATGGAATCCCTGGAAGAAGCTGTGAAAGTCTTCGGCCGGGGAAAGGTCACCAGCAACATCATTGTCGGGCTGGGCGAGGATGACGCTGACATCATTGCGGGGCTGAAAGCACTGGCAGGGATTGGCGTGGTCCCCAATGTACGCGGTATACGGGTCGGCCCAAAGAACCGGGAAAAGCTGGAGAAGGCCCTCGGGATAGTTCCCAATAAGGTATCGGCGGAGCGGCTCATCTCATTGGGGGAGAAGCACAGGAACGTCCTGGAGATGAATGGCCTGACGACAGAAACATTCGAGACCATGTGCTTCACGTGTCGGTGCTGCGATATCGTGCCGATGGCTGATTTGTAATTATTAAAACTCTGGCCCATCGCGGTCATAGATTGAAACAATGCCTCTGGCAATGTTTCAATATTCTCTCCACGAATGCTTGCACTTTACGCACCGGTATATCCTGGTCTCCGGCTCATCGGACGAGCGCGTCTGCCTGAGAACGAAGAATGCTTCATTGTGATGGCACTTGGGGCAGTCGACCTTTGTCTTGGGCATTGTGTCGTTGTTCTCATCGAGGACCAGAATCTCCCTGTCCTCATTTCGCGCCGTGACTATGCATTCCTGGCCCGTTGAGTCGCATGTGTAGCCGCATCTCTTGCAGCGCCATTTGCCTTCCGAGGGCGACATGAGGCTCTTGCATTTCTTGCAGAACATTGGCATGTTATCAAGTACCAATATCCCAAGGGGGATAAAAAGCTTGCTCGGTAATGCATCAACGGCTCTCGCTGCCATCTGGCTGTTCGTTCCTGATGTGCACGACCCTCTGCGGGAAAGGTATGGTGATCCCCTCTTCCTTGAACCGCCTGAATACCTCTTCTCTTATCTCGCCGGCGACTTTCCATTGATTGTTCAGATCGTTCACCCATGCGAAGAGCTTCAGCATGACAGCCGATTCCCCGAAATCTGAAAGCCTGACCATGGGCATCTTGTCCTTTTCATGGATCACATCCGGGTGCTTCTCGGCAACCTCGCGGATTATGCGCTTGGCTTTTTCAACATCGGATGAATAATCAATTCCTATCGTGACCCTCACCTTGAACTTGTTGTCCGGTTCGGTGAGGTTGATGACCTTCTCATTGGCTATCTTGCTGTTGGGCAGGATTATCATGTCATGGTCGAACGTGTTGTAGAGTTTTGTGCTTCTCATGCCGATGTGATGGACCCTGCAGTAATCGCCATTCTCCATCAGCACGAGGTCCCCGACCTTGAAGGGGCGGTCCGTGAGAAGGAACATGCCGCTTATGAAGTTGCCCAGCGTGTCCTGGGCTGCAAACGCCACGACCAGGCCGGCCACGCCCATTCCTGCTACCAGCATCGTCACGTCAACGCCGTACAGGTTCAGAGCCGAGAGGATGACGACGAGAATTATGACAACCATCCCGACCTTCTCGAAAAGTGGAAGCATAACATCATCAAGGGTCGTTTCGGTGCTCTCGGCATATTTCTTGCCCCAATGCAGTATCAGGTCCTTGAATATCTTGAAGGCCAACCATCCGCCGATCAGTATTAGGAGGGACTTGAAGAGCACATTCATCGCATTGATGAAAACCCATGGAAAATTCAGAACGCTCAGAGAGGAAACGATTCCATAAGAAAGGATTATCCAGAATATCGGTCCCTTCAGGATTGCCAGGATCTTGTCATCTACATCTGTCTTTGTCCTCTTGGTGAATTGCTTCACGAACGGGTCGAGGATGAAATATATGATGAGGCCTATGAACATCCAGAGTATGACCGTTGTGGTGAAAACTCCCCATTCGTTGTCCAGCGCGGGAATGTAATTTCCCAGAGGGTCGTCGAACCATCCGAGCACCTTTGTTGGCGGGATGTATGCGCCGCCCACGATGGTTGTGGTCACGGAACCCAGATCTTCTGTCCATTGCTCCTCTGTGACAAGGTCGCGGACGGTTGCCGAAAGGCTGAACACGCTCTCCGGGTAATCCCTGGTCTTGGGAGCGGTGACAATCAATTCGATGCTGACGAATTCGCCCGGGGGGATCAGGATATAGGAATCCTCGTTTGAAAGGTTCGCAGTCCAGCCCAGGTTGCCGTCGAGAATGTCAATTAGAATTGTATGGGGGTGAGATCCGTTATTGAATATTCCCCAGCGGTAGACAACGCTGTTCTCCATCTCAACCTCCATTGCCATAACCGTCGGCGGGAATATGTTCATGTCCCCGTTCGAGGCTTCCGCCTGGGGCGCGAGTGACATGGCCAGAATGCATATGGCCAGAACCAATGTCATCAATTTTATCATTCTCATGGTTTTCGCTCTACCACCGATTATTGGCACTGAATATTAAACATTTCCCACTGCTATAACTATTTATATCAATGAGGAGATACAAATGTGATGCAGGAAATACTTTCACTGGCAAGGTTGGGCGTGGCAATGTCCTTCATGATAGCGGCGTCCGTCATGGACTGGCGCACCAGGAAGGTGCCCAACAGGGTCTGGATATCTCTCGGAACTATAGGCATGGGCTTGCTGGCCATTGAGATGCTTCTTTCCTGGCAGGGCGAAGGCGGTTTCGGAGCTTGGCATTTCCTCATATTCATCCCAATGGCGATAATTTTCTATGATACTTTCTGGGACAGGGAGCCCATGTACTTCGAAGGGAAAGTGAATCCATCGCCCATACTCCTGTCGATTGTCGCATTGCTGGCCTGCATTGTCATGCTCCTGCAGGAAGGCATGACATCGGAGACCGGGTCGCTGCTGTCAATTGTGGCTATAATGCTGGTCTTCATCGCATTCTACTACATTGGCATCATCCGGGGCGGCGCGGACGCGAAGGCGCTCATGGCGCTGGCCCTGATATTCCCGTTCTACCCGCTCATCAACGGTCTTCCGATAATCGCCCACCCGGAACAGGGCGCAGAAATAATCCAGATAACATTTCCATTCGCTTTCCTGATACTCATGAACGCTGCCATAATGCACGCTCTAGCGGGCCCCACAATCAGGTTCCTCAAAAACCTGGCAAGGAAGGACATGGGTTTTCCCGAGATGTTTCTGGGCTACAGGATGGACATAGCCGATGTGCCGAAAAACTTCGTCTGGCCAATGGAAGCCGTGCGTGATGATGAGGTCGTTCTTCTGGTGTTCCCCAAACGGGATGGAAATCTGAAAGAGGAGCTGCTCAAGCTTCGGTCCAAGGGGCTGGAGCGGATATGGGTCACCCCCAAGGACCCTTTCATAATCCCCATGACACTGGGCGTTGCCTTCAGCGCCATCATCGGGAACCTGGTCATACTACTTTTCCCGTTCTGAAATCGACTGTTACTGGTCGTCATGTTAATTCAAATTTTATTATAAATATAAATATATATTTATTGATTTAGAATTTAACAATCCTGCCGCCCGGATCCCTCTTCCACTTCCCGAAATCCGGGATGCCGGTGATAGTTTTCCCATCAAATACTGGGCCGTCTCCGCAAACCGTGTATTTTCCGCACTGGCATGAGCCGCATATCCCGAGCCCGCATTTCATGTAGCGTTCAAGGGAGCACTGAATCGGTATCTTGTGCTTCGAAGCGATTCTCACCATCGCAGCCATCATCGACTCGGGGCCGCATGCGATAATCTGGTCCGGCTTTCTTTCTGTTATGAGCGCCTCAGCAAGTTCGGTCGCGAATCCGCAATGGCCTTCCGTGCCGTCATCGGTGGAAACATGGACATCGACACCCAATTCCCTGAACCTGGTGCAGAAAAGCAGGCAATCCGACGATCTGGCGCCCACAGCCAACCTGACCTCGCTTCCCGATGAAATCGCGGATTCTATGGCCAGTGCCAGTGCCGCAGTTCCGGTGCCCCCGCCGATTGCAAGTATGTGTTTTCCACTCAACTTGAAGCCATGGCCCAACGGGCCTTTGATGCCTATTTTATCTCCTGGCCTCAGGGCGTGAATGGCCTTTGTGGCATCCCCCACCGCATCGACAGTGATTCCCGTCTCTTCGCCCGAAAACGAGATGCTCATGGGAACCTCATCAACACCGGGTATCCAGACCATGAGAAACTGGCCAGGCTCCGGTTTCTTTGAGAATTTAAATTTAATAGTTTTTATATTTTTTGTTTCATTTATAATTTTCGTGACTGTCACAATCTCCATCATTTCGCCCTCCCAGCCAGGCCGATGATGTCATCGAGTTTCGAGTAACCATGCGCGTCCATTGATTCCGATATTTCTGAGCAAACTTTCCGGAACACATTTATCCCGCGGTAATGCACGCCAGAGCCGATCTGAACTGCGGTGGCGCCTGCCATGATGTATTCCAGGGCATCCTGGCCAGTGCGGATTCCGCCAACGCCAATCACCGGTATATCAACCTTGGATGCTATCTCATAGACCGCCCTGATGCCCACCGGCTTTATTGCTGGGCCGCTGAGCCCTCCCACGCGGTTCCTCAGCACCGGCATGCCCAGTTCTGTCTCAATCTTCATGGCTTTGAGGGTGTTGATGGCGACGACGGCATCCCCGCCGCCTTCCTGAACTGCCAGCGCAATGCTCGCAATGTCGGGGACCATGGGGCTGAGTTTGGCGAAGACAGGGATTTTGGCGGCTCTTTTGACCGCGGATACTATTCCCCGCACCGTATCTGGATCCGAGCCCATGTCCAGGCCGTACCTCTCTGCATGCGGGCAGCTGAGATTGAGTTCCACTGCGTGTGCTCCGAATTTTTCCATCTTTGATGCCAGTATCGCAAATTTATCCGGGGAATCTGCAAAGATGCTTCCGATGACCGGCGCACCGGATTTTATTGCGATTATCATTTCCTTCTCAAAATCATCAATGCCAGGATTCGGCAGCCCCATGGCATTCAGCATGGCGTTGTCCGATTCAATCAGGCAAGGGCTTCCATGTCCGTTCCTGGGCTCGATGCCGATGGACTTGGTGACGACAGCTCCAGCTCCTCCTTCTGCCACAATCCTTAAAAGCGATTCCCCGGTCTGCCCCAGTATTCCCGAGGCCAGCATAGTCGGGTTCTCCATCTTCAGTCCCGCCACTCCGGTTCGAAGGTCTGCCATCGGAATACCAGAACAGGCAGGTTTCTAATAAAAGTTGTCCTAAAATGGGATTGCATAAAAATATATTTCATGCCAAACTATTTAATCGCGGTAATCATTCTTTCTTCCGAGAACCATGCCCGACGTGCTCACCTTTCTGATACTAGCCTGCGCCGTGATTGCCCTTGGGCTGTTCATATTCATGATGCGGTTCGCAGTGAAGACCTAGGTGGTCGTCACAACTGCGCTCCTGACATTGGTCACCTCTGTTGGAATGTTCTCCTGGGCTGTGCTGTCGTTGTCCAATGGGGCCACGGAACAAAACCCCTGGATGGATATTGCCTATCTCTGTGCTATATTGATGTTCCCGCTTCTGATAATCCTGTTCCTTCAGAGGTCAAGCTCAGATTACTTCTTCCTGATGACGATGAAAGGGCGAGTCATCGTTTTCGGCCCTCTGCTTGCGGAACTGGTAGTACATTTTCTGTTCACCAGTGACATCAAAAGGTTCACGGATTTCATATTCTTGATGGTATGGCTAGCATTATCATTCATGGTCTGGAATCGCCTCTACGCCAGTATGCAGAACTCCTCCTCGAGCATCAGAAAGGACCAGATCGAGTTCATGCTGTCCTCGTTCTTTGCTGTTCTCCTGTTCAATCTGGTGATGCTTTTCGGCCTGTTCATTCCCAACATCGGAGATTTCAGCGCAATATTCAGCATGGCCATAACGATTGCGCTGGCGGTGACCGTCAGGGGACTTGTGAGATACCAGCTCGTCATAGGCAAGGAATTGCTCGTCAGAAACTCCTTGATAGTCCTGCTCACAGCGGTGATATGCGTGGTCTGTTTCGTAATTGCCCAGGTAGTAGTTCTTGATTCAGCAGGTTCATTGAATGTGCAGGCTCAGATTGCTCTGAGTACTATGATGTTGATAGTCATCGTTCTATCCATAAACGCAATCGGGGACATGTCGGCCAGACTGGTGGAATGGATGTCTCCCCAGCTCAAATGGCAGGAATCCCGCGTCAAGGAGATATATCTGCTGAACACCGGCGGCCTGGTCATCGCTCATGCTGGTGCGCATGATTATTTCGGGGAGGTGGACAAGGACATGGTCGGGGGGATGCTGACCGCTATCCAGAATTTCGTCCGCGAGGCTTTTCACGCATCCGAGATGGAGAGCCTCAAATCGCTGAGCATCGGAAACCTGAGGGTTCTCATCGAGGCAAAGGGTGAATTGGTTATTGCTGTTCTATTCACAGGTCACGAGGCCAGAGAATTGCGGAAAGGCGTCGTTAGGATCATTGATGATCTCGAAAAAGAGTATGCAGCCACAATCCGTGATTGGAAAGGGGACAAAAGGTCAATTGCCGGAATCCAGAAATGGTTGGAATCCACATTTGAAGACATGGCAAGGCCTGATGGGCGCAATCCAAAAATGTGATATTCAATCCGATAATAAATTAGCGTAACTGTTATATATTACATAGAGTTTAGCTATTTTGGAGCATTCACAATCAAGGTTGTGGAGCAAGTGGTACTGGGTTGGTATCTTAATGTCGAAGAGTAATCAAGAAACATTGTCTCATGCAGATAGGTCGCAAGTCGGCAAGTCCAATTTATCCTCAAGAAATTCCAGCGGGGGAATGACCAACGGACTCGGCGGCCGCACAAACGGCATGACCAATGGCCTTGCCAAAGGCATGGGAGGGAGAACCAATGGCCTTGGCGGAAGGACGAATGGCCTCACGAATGGAATGGGTGGAAGGACCAACGGTCTTACCAACGGCCTCGGTGGACGCACAAACGGCCTCACAAACGGAATGGGCGGGAGGACGAACGGCCTCACAAATGGCATGGGCCGCACCAATGGTATGACGAACGGCCTTGATTCGGGCGCTGGCATTCACAGGCGCAGGCTGAACAACAGCGGCATATCGCCCTCCAGGATTTCGCTTGTACTCATCATCGCGTTCATCATCATGGTCCCCGCATCATTCTTCCTGCTGGCTTACGATGATCCTGCCTACAGCGGCATAAGGGTTGACGGAGACTTCACGGATTGGGATGAATCCCTCATACTGGGCGATGCCCACACCTACCCGGACGCCAACCTGAACATAATTGAAACTTCAGTCGAAACGAATGAAGCGGGAAACCTCTTCATGTACGCCAGAGCCGGCAGCAGCTGGTTCTCCTCGCAGAACGCTGACAGCCTGTTCGTTTTCATTGATTCGGATGATAATCCTGCAACTGGCTACTCAGTCCGCAACATGGGCGCAGAGTACGCCGTCGAGGTCTGGGGATGGGATAACGCCATCCAGGGCAGGCAGTTCGGGGTATTCGGAGGCAACGACCAGCACAATTACAGCGCCTGGAACTGGCGCAGCGTCACCGCCACGATGAGCGCCGACAGGATGGAAATAGGCATCCCGGGCTCGGCAATCACCTTTGGCCAGGGCCACGCAATCCTTTTCATGACCAAGCGCGGCGATACCGTCGCCGATGTCTGCGATGCGGCAATATCCCTTGACAAGCCGGCAATCGTGGTCAAGCAGGTTCCCAAGGACACCAGCGGCATCATCACAACTGACAACATCATGTCTTTGGACATCACTGCCCAGGGTACCGCAGTCGATGTGACAGAGATCGGCTTCTTCTCGAATTCCGGAACCCCGGCAGTTACCGGCCTCCCGGCTACAATAGCCGCCGGCCAGACAGTAACGCTCCAGGTCAATCTCCCATTGTCCAGCATAGCAAACGGCACGTTCCTTGATGTGAGCGTGACCAGTGTCTCATCCACCGGGAAGGCGACAATACTCGGAACCGGCTTCACGGCATATGCCAAGGCCGCTCCGAACAGGATACTCATCGACGGCGCCTTCGGTGACTGGAACGCAGTCAGCAAAGCCACAGACCCGGCCGGAGATATTACAAACCCGAACACAGACATAACAAGTCATGCAGCTGTCAACGGCTCCGCAAACGCATACTTCTACCTCAAGATGGATAACTCAGGCAAGCTCCTGGGCGGCAGCAATGTCCCCAGCGCAAGGGTCAGGAGCACCTCCAGTGAACCAGTTGAACCGGTCGAGCCCACCCCCCCGGCACCTCTGAAGAAGGTCAGCGGCGAGGATATCCTCAGAATTTACATCGACACGAAGAACGGCGGGCAGAGCATCGGCGGAATAGCCGCGGATTACATGGTTGAGATTAAGGGCAGGAACGGCGAGATAACCTCGCAGAAGCTGTATTCGCTGCCTCTGACATTCATAGCGAACATAGACGCAGCCAAAGGCGGCAACCAGCTGGAAGCAGGCGTCAGCCTGTCAAGCATCGGATTCACCGGAACCCTGTCATACTTCATGGAGAGCACGGACTGGAAGGGTGGCGAGGACAGGACCGCGATTGCTGGAATTTCCTTCATTGGCGGGACTAGAAGCAGCATGCCGGAAACAACACCCTTAGCTGGGACTTTGAGCTACAGCGAAATTCCACGGATTACTACAAATACTATTACAATAAATGGTCAATGGAGCATGAGTGAATGGACCGGAGCCGAAAAATTTGATGGAAACCGATTTGACATGTATGTGTTCCATGATGGAACCTATATTTTCATTGCGTTTAACGTGACATCAGACAGCCTTTCCAGTGCCTCAGATTATTGTGAAATCTACTTTGATAAGAGCAATGACAAAATAAATGGTGTGCCCGATGCCAATGATAGAAAATATATAGCAGCAGATACCACCGTTGAATCCACAATGATTGCATACGATGGTTCTGATGGGAATTGGGACAACACCGTAAGCACTTCCGGCGATGCGGATGGCGCTCTAGCCACTTATGACGTCTCATACATTCACTACGAATTCAAAATCCCTCTTTCTGAGGTTTTTGAAACCACCACTTCTGGCTCAAAAGTAGGTTTCGCTGCCCATGTAAGAGATGAAAACGCACCGGGTGATTATTACTGGGGAAATGTAGCTAATGAGGATACGGCGATAGACCCACTGAACCTCTCGACCTGGGGCACTCTCGAAATCCCCGAGTTCCACATGATGTTATTCCCGATACTCGGAATGGTGGGAATTGTTTACATCTCCAGAAAAAGGAGGTATCACCATGGGTAAGCACAACAAAGCCAAGAAGCAGCAGAACGCTGTTCCTGAAGAGGACATAGAGGAAGAACCCGTGGAGGAAGAGCTGGACTTCGAGAAAGAGGACAGCGGGGAAACCGTGGAAGTAAAAGAAACAGTAGACGATTCCGAAGAGTTCGATTTCGAGAAAGGTGATGATTCCAGCGAGCCGCCTCAGATAAAGAAGACCACACTGATTCTTGGCCTTGTATTCGCCACGCTGGGCCTGCTGGGCATTGCCGGGCTGAGGTCGGGCATCATCCAGTCTTTCCTGGGATACACATCTTCGCCTGGAATCGGCAGCCAGGAGATGATGGGTCTAATAGGTTCGCTTGCTCCGCTGACAATCGGGTTATTCATGATCGGCTTCTGGGGCGTGAAGAACGACCCTATCTACAATGAAATCGAGAAGGTCAAGAAGGAAACCGAATCACATGATGACGATGATGTTCCGGAGAACGCAGAGCCAGAGGAATCCGAGGAATTGGAAGAGGAAGAATCCGAAGTAATCAGGGAAGAACCCAGGAAGGCCGAAGCCAAACCCAAGGAAATCGAGCCCGAGGATGAGGTTGTTGGCGAGATAACGCAGGCCGATATCCCTGATGAATTCAACGAGTCACTGGCTGAGCTGGAAGATGAACTCAATGGAACAATTGAGGAACCCAGGGAGGACCCTGAAGCACTCCGGAAGAAAGCTGCCGAGGAAGAACTTGCCCGGATTCAGAGATGCGAGAAGATGCTGAGCGCAATTGTGGTGCTGCCCGATGACAAGAACCGTCTGAAAGGGCTTATTGCCAAAGGTTCCTCAATTGAAGAATTCTCTCAGGAGGTCAAGCAAGCCGTGCAGAGGCGCAAGAAGAAGGAAGAGGAGAAGGACGTCACGGCCGAGGAGAAAGCCTCCATCCTGGAAGATGAGCTGGTGGCGGAACTTGGCGAGCTCGGTGATGATGGTGACGACTCTTCACTTGAGGACCAGATAATCAAGGAACTGGAAGACCTGGACGAACTCTGAACTCATTCACATTTCGCCGATTCAATACACATTGGCTAACTTAATAGCCAGTGACTTTCAAGCACAATCAGAATGTCATAATAATTCCAGAATATAGTCAATTACCGGCAGTCATCTTTTTATTATCCTTTTCATTATATCCCATTATGGAAGAGTCCCTCTTGGTCCCGCCAGAACTGATAGGAAGGGAGAATGAGCTGGACAAGTTGAAATCCGCCTTGAATTCAGCGTTGGCGGGATGCGGTTCCACCATCCTGGTTTCCGGCGAAGCAGGCGTTGGCAAAACACGTTTGATTTTGGAACTCGCGAAGGAAGCAGAATCCCTCGGGTTCATGAGGGTATCCGGATGGTGCCTCGCCGATAGTCTGGAACCGCTGATGCCTTTCAGGTCCGCACTCAGGGAATCCGGCCTGATGCATCTGATATCAGGCGACCCGCCGCCACTTCTGGTCTCATCATACCTTGTGGATGACAACGGGATGCTGATTGCCGGTTCGGAGATTGAGAGTCTGGCGATGGATTCTCACATATTCTCTTCGATGCTGAAGGCGGTCGGCGATTTTGTCAAAGATTCTATTGGAATGGTTGGGGAATCGAAGGAGGGCAGCGGACTGAATGTCCTCGGATATGGCGATTACAAGATAATCATCGAACAGGAGCAAGGATTGCATCTGGCTTGCATAATCAAGGGCGGTTTCAGCGAGCAACTGGTCACCGATATGAGGCAGTTGCTTGGCGAAGTGAGAGCGGAGTTCGGGGAGGCACTTGCCAACTGGGACGGCGACATGGATCATATCGCCGGCATAGAGAAATTCGTCTCCAGGCTGGTGGAAGGAGGGAAGTATGCTGGCAAATTCCTTGTGAAGGACCCGAAACTGAACCAGGAAAATCTGTTCGATAACGTGCTTCAGGGTCTCCACAGAAAATCAATGGAACAGCCACTACTGCTGTTCATGGACGACCTTCAATGGTCCGACCCCACGAGTCTCAGGCTCATCCATTATCTCGCCAGAAACATCAAATCGTCCAGGATTCTCATTCTTGGCGCGTATCGCCCCGAGGACATGGTGAGGTCGAACTACGGAAAGGCCCACCCTCTTGAAACCGAAATGCAGGAGATGAGTCGCGAAGGATTGTTCGAGCGGATATCGCTCGGCAGGTTGGATGCTGAATGCTCCC
>CALKWP010000039.1 GCA_938004075.1 uncultured Methanomassiliicoccales archaeon | reverse complement strand
GACCACCGAGATCTACACTCTTTCCCTACACGACGCTCTTCCGATCTCACGATCAATTCCACGGGGGTTGGTTTGCTCATCCTGGAGGGATCAGAGGACAATGCCATTCTTGAGAACTCGGTCTCCTACAATGACTTTGGCATATTCGTTGAAACCTCCCCTGAAAATGATGCCAGGAACAGGATTTACTTCAATGACTTCATCTCAAATGATGTGCAGGCATATGATGGGGAAGCGGGAAACCTTTGGAGCAACGGCCTTGTGGGCAACTATTGGAATGATTACTTTGGTCGTGATTTGGATGGCGACCAGATCGGTGACAGGCCATACGTTTTCGATTTTGCCAGCGACAATCGCCCGCTCATGTGCCCGCACGCAGAGTTCAGATTCATGGTTGAGTTCATAATCAGTGAACCAGATTTCCATTATTCGTTATTTGACTCAGATGGCGATTTGATCCCGGATTCCCTGGATTTATTCCCTCTTGACCCTAACGAGTCCAGGGACTCGGACCGCGATGGGATCGGAGACAACGCGGACATTGATGATGACAATGATGGCGTTCCTGACATCATTGACATATTTCCAAATGACCCCGATGAATCGTCAGACTCGGACGATGATGGCATCGGCGACAACGCCGATACCGACGATGATGGCGACGAAATACCGGACGTCTGGGAGCCCGGTTACAATGAAACTGATTCCACCAACGATCAGGAGCTGGACGACAATCCGCTCGTCCCTGACGATGATGAAGAAACCGATGATGCAATGGGCGGAAGCAACACCTGGCTTTTCATAATAATCATACTGGTGGTAGTCGCAATCATCGCTGTTGTTCTGTTGCTGAAAGGCAAGGGTGGCAAGCCAGCAGTTTCCGAACCGGCGGCTCCGGAGGAAATCCCGCCAGAGCCCGCTCCCAATCAGCCTGAATAAAATTGGCAACCAGTACCGGATAATTCGCATTGAGTCAATGTTAGAACCGGCTAGATACATTGATAGAAAGCCAACCTTTTTATCCATTATAATTCATTTAGGCATCAGCAAAGACGCATTCATCCTCCGGGATGCCTGCGCCTGGAAGAGGAGCGTAGGGAAATGCCGAAATCATTCGAAGGGAAAATGAGCCTGAAATTTTTTGCGATCGCGCTGGCCGTCATGATGGCCGCATCCGTTCTGCCTGCGGCGTTGGCCGGGCAGCCGGCCGATTGCGGCAATAAGGATTGCCATGAATGCGAGCACGCACATGACTGTTGCGAGTGCGGGCATGACCATTCGCATGAAACATGTGCGTGCCATCACGACCATGCCGCATGCTCTTGCGGGCATCACCATGGTGGTGCGGAGCATGACCATGAGTCGGAAACTCTCACTGTCCTGGCATATCCCGGGGATGAAATCCTGAGCGCGCCATATCCAACGAAGACAAGCGCCTTCCCGGTCTGGCTGGACGCCCATAACGAGAACACGGACGGAGAGGAACCGTGCGGGTTCGAGCCTAACACCATGTGTGCTTATTGCACTGGTAATGGGTGGAACACATGCGGGGATTGCGGCGGAGCCGGCGATGTGTCATGTCCGACATGCGACGGGGATGGACAAGAACAATGTGCTTCCTGCGGTGGCACTGGTTGGGAAGAATGTTGGGACTGTAGCGGAGACGGTGAGAAAGCGTGCTCTGTTTGCGGCGGAAGTCTTGGATGGGAATGTGGTTTGTGTGGCGGAGATGGCCAATTAGTTAATCCAGGCGACTGTTACGAGTGCGGCGGGGATGGTTATGTGGATTGCACCAACTGCTTCGGTACTGGAACCGAATCATGCTGGACCTGCAGTGGTATGGGCGGTTGGTCCTGCATGACCTGCGGCGGCATCGGAACCTGGACATGCACTGAATGCGGCGGTGACGGAGACGTGATGTGTCTGAGCTGCGACGGCGATGGCATGGTGGATTGCGGCGTTTGCGGTGCCGACGGCCTCATCGTTCTGGACCACCAGCTCGCCCAGGAATTCAGGCCGGCAACCTCCGGCCAGGTTGACAGGGTCCGCGTCATGATTTCAAATCCTAAATCTTTTGTATCCGACATTCGATTTTACCTTTCTGACAATAATACTGTAATTTCGGACATTGTCTCGATATCCGGGGATGAAGTTGGCGCGGCTCCCCAGTAGGTTGATGTCGAGTTCCATGACTCAGTTATATTGACGGCAGGTGTGACATACTATATTGTGGCCGAGGCGGACGAGTTTGATTGGGGATGGAGCCGTGATTGGTCGGCGTCATATCCCGGCGGCTCTGCATGGGGCGCCACAAGCGATTTCGACTGGGCGGTTCTTGTCAGTACGGACATGGTGTTCCAGGTCTACCTGACCACCGTCCACAACAAGATTTACACGCTCCAAGATTTACAGGACATCAAGTTCAACCTAACTGGCAACTTCGAGCTGATGAACGACATAGACGCCTCCGCGACCGCAGGATGGAACGGCGGGCTAGGCTTCGCGCCCATCGGGAGCATCGGCACACCGTTCACTGGGCAGTTGGAGGGCGACGGCCACATAATATACAATTTCCACATAGTCAGGCCCGCCCAGGACGGCGTCGGTTTGTTCGGCGCTGTTGGGAACGGGGCGATTGTGAACGACACGGGCATGAGGCGAGTGAACATCACCGGCCACAACAATACCGGAAGCATCGCCGGTTACAACGTGGGCGACATCAGCAACTGCTCCACCACCGGGTGGATTTGGGGCACCCAGAACTACGTCGGAGGCTTAGTGGGATGGAACAGCAACCCCGGCAGGATTGGGTACTCCTGGAGCTACTGCCGCGTCGAAGGTAGCGATTACGTCGGGGGCCTCGTCGGCGATTTCTCGGGTCTCAACTGCATATTGGCGTTCAGCTACAGCCGTGGATATGTCATAGGAAATAATTATGTGGGAGGCCTTGCAGGCATCACCGATAATAACGGAGCGATTGTGGTCAAGTCCTACAGCACGGCAGACGTAACCAGCAGCGGCGAGTGCGCTGGGGGCTTCTCCGGATTCAACTACTGCGAGATACGCAACTGTTACGCGACAGGAGACGTGTCGGGCAACGACAAGGCAGGGGGATTTATCGGCTGGAATGACTACGACATATACATGTGTTACAGCAGCGGCCATGTCACCGGGACGACGCTGACCGATGGATTCATCGGCTACATGGACACGGGTACGACCGCCAACTGTTATTACGACTCGCAAACCTCTGGCTACTCGACAGGCAATTTCTATGGCGACCCGCAGACGACCGCCGCGTTGATGACCCAGTCGACGTACGTATCGTCGTGGAACTTCACCACGACCTGGTGGATGGTTGACGGCAACACCCGCCCGTTCCTGAGGATGGAGTGGAGCGAGGAGATAACGAACAGCCATCAGCTGCAGATGATGCAGATGGACAAATCTGCAGATTACTCACTGGAATGCGATATCAATCTCTCCGATGTGACCGAGGCGTCCCAGATGTGGGGGACCAACGCTTCCAGCGGAGCCGGGTTCTGGCCGATCGGCGAGGAGGCTCCAAGGTTCTATGGCCGCTTTGAGGGCAACAACTACACAATATCAAACCTGTACATCAACAGGCCCTCGCAGGACGATGTCGGCCTGTTCGGGTACATCTCTGGAGGCGCGATAATCAGGAATCTGCAGCTGCATGATGTCGATGTCATGGGCTACTACCCGGTGGCAGGCCTGGCAGGTAACAATCTGGACTCGACAATCGTAAATGTCCATGTTACGGGCGAGATATCCTCCACCGACGAAGAGGTCGGAGGGCTTGTGGGATATAATTGGGGCACAGCCAAAATAAGCGATTGCTCGATGACGGGGAATGTCAGCGGCCCGAGCGATTATATAGGCGGGCTACTCGGATTCAACAATGGCGGCGATGTCACCCATTGCTTCTTTACCGGAAACGTGGCCGGCGATGACTCTGTCGGCGGGTTGTGCGGACAAATGAACTCCGGAACGTTATCGGATTGTCATGCAGATGCCGATATTATCGGAACCGGAGATGATGTTGGAGGATTGATCGGGCACCAGAATCTCGGCACCGTGACGCGCTGCAGCGCGACCGGGAGTGCAATAGGCGCCAATCATGTAGGCGGGTTCTGCGGTTACACAATCGGTGGGACCTGGGCAGAGAGCTACGCAATCGTGGAAATCAATGCATCGGGAACCTGTGCGGGCGGGATGGTAGGATACCAGGCCAGCGGCACAATCACGAACTGCTATGCGAGAGGAAATGTCATCGGAGCCGCAGGGAACGGCGGGTTCGTCGGCGATTGCCGCGGAACCGTCGTCAATTGCTATTCGACCGGTGCGGTTTCCGCCGGCGTCATGTATTATGGAGGTTTCGTCGGGTACTTTGACATGGCTGCGACAGCCACGGACTGCTTCTGGGACGTCGAAACATCCGGCAGGTCCATGAGCGACGCCGGCACGGGCAAGACCACCGCCGAGATGATGCAGCAATCCACCTTCACCAGTTGGGACTTCACCAGTATCTGGGGCGTAGTCGAAAACGTCGACTACCCGGTTCTGAGGGCACTCTGCCAGGCCGACCTCCGTGTCGATCTGGTTCCCAACAATCCATTCGCCAATGTTGAACCCAATGCCCTGACCTACACGATGTATGTGACCAATTATGGCCCCGACCCGGCATTCGACCTCCAACTCTCCCTGCTGCTGCCGCCCCAGATGTCCCCGGGCACCGGAACACCGCTCTGGGACTCCTTCGAGGCCGGATATGTGAACTATTCCCTCGGAACAATTGCCAGCGGCCAGACACTGAACCCGTATCTGATAGTCAACATCGGTGCTTATGCCCCGACACTGACCTCACATGCATCTGTGTCAAGCTCCACCGGCGACCCGGGCGAATATCCGAACCAGGATTCCGCCATCATCAATGTCAACCGGCACCCCGTGGCGAACAATGACGCAAGGACTGTGAAGGCGGACGAGACGCTCGCGGTCATTGCACCGGGAGTTCTCGCAAATGACAGCGACCCTGATGGCAACACCCTGTCAGTGATTGGCTATGACGCCACAAGCACATGGGGCGCTCCCGTCGCCGTGAACCCGGACGGCTCCTTCACATACAATCCGATGAATTTAGCTGCCATGGTCGCTCTCGGCAACGGCGATTCCCTGGATGATTTCTTCAACTACACGATTTCAGACGGTGCATCCGGCTGGGACACCGCCATGGTGACCATAACAGTCACCGGCGTGAACGACGCGCCGGCAATCACAACCGCTGACATCACCACAACAGTGGTCAACACACTCTACTCGGTTGATTACAGTGCCTCCGACCCCGAGGACGACACTCTGGCCTGGGCCCTGACCACCAATGCCGCCTGGCTGGGCATCAATGTCACAACCGGTGTACTTTACGGGACACCAACCGCAACCGGAACATTCTGGGTCAACATCTCAGTTCATGACACCTTCCCAGCATCGGACTGGAGCAATTTCACTCTCACCGTAACGGACCCCAACAATTCGCCCATCATCACAACATCGAACGTGCTTTCCGCCTATGTTGGCACCGCCTACTCGGTCGATTATGCCGCAACCGATGCCGATGGGGACACACTCACCTGGTCTCTCACAACCGACGCCGCCTGGCTCGGCATCAATGCCGCCACGGGGATGCTTTCCGGCACTCCGCTACTGGCCAATGTCGGCACCTTTTCGGTGAACGTCTCTGTATCCGACGGAAGGGGCGGCACCGACTTCACGGTGTTCACGCTGACAGTTATCAACAACAACCAGGCGCCAGTAATAATCACTAACAATGTACCAACCGGAAAAGTCAATGTTCTCTATTCAGTTGATTACAATGCAACAGACGCCGACGGGGACACTCTGACATGGGCAAGGCAGACCAACGCCACATGGCTCAGCATAAATGCCGCAACCGGCGTTCTTTCCGGCACACCGACAGCCGCTGGCACGTTCTGGGTGAATGTGACTGTGTCGGACGGGAATGGCGGCCTGGCTTGGAGATACTTCACCGTTACGGTATCGCCGGCGGACCCGGTGGATGACGGCGATGATGATGACGTTGAGGAAAACATCCCGATTGTAATAGGGCCAGTACTGGACGAAGATGGCGCGCCCATATCCGGGGCTGCTGTCACAGTGACATTCAACGGCAAGACCTACAACGGAACCACCAACGCCTCTGGCTTTGCCACAATCAACGTGCCGGAATCTGTCCTGGGCGAGAATATCACTGTGGCCATTACCAAAGATGGCTACACACCGATCTCCTACACGACCGCCTTAAGCGCCGATGGAACGCCTTCCAGCCAGCCACAGTCAATGATGAAAACAACAGAGCCCGTGGAACCAGAAGATGACGAGCCGAAATTCAACTCCATGATTATGATGATAATAATCATCCTCGTTATAGCGGGCGTGATTGCCGCCGTATTGTGGTTCAGGCAAAAGGGTCCGAAGCCCGAATCAGCGGCTGAACAGCCAGCGCCTCCCGGGGAACCCCTGCCCGAGCAGGCGCCTACGCCAGACAATCCTGAACAATAAATCAAAATCGAAGTAACTGGTTTGCCCAGTTACTTCTTTTTCACATTTTTCTTTGGCGGCGATGGGACTTCAACACATTCCTTCAGCAGCTTCCATATCTGCTTGTTCTGTTCCTGGTTCCTGTCGTATTCTTCCTCGGTCATGGATGCAAGGTAAGCGTACTCTATCACCATCTGCTGGGTGAGGAAGTCCAGGCCAAGGTTGGCAGCCTTCTCCGTCCATTCGGCCATGGTGCAGGTCTCGTCCATCTGCTTCCTGATGCTGATTATCTTCTTCAGATTGGCGGGCTTGCAGTCCACCTTCAATCCGAGCTTTGTAAGCCCTTCGAATGCAGATTTCATCATCGCCTCGTGGTCCTTCTGTGAGGTTTCCTCGCCATGCGATATGTGGAAAATCTCAGCGGTGGTGCGGTAATAGGTCTCGATGAAGTGGCCTGTGCGCTCCTCCCGCGCCACCTCTATCATGTCCGCATCCTTCAATTTCTTGATATGGTGATATATCGCCTGTGTGGTAAGCCCCATCTGCTCCGCTATCTGGCTCACCGTCATATCCTTTACTCTCAGCAGGTATATCATCTTTCTGCGCGTCTCGTCAGCAAGCAGCTGAAACGCATCCGGGTCGGTAATCATTTTCACGGTCTGCATTTTTATCACCAGATAGTATATGTTTTAGTATGCATATAAAGATTTCGGTTATGCAAACGAAAGTTTTATTAACTACAACGTGCATATACCAAATGCCCGTTTGGGTGGTGAAAATATGGGTATTGGAGACAAAAACTCGGATTTGAAATTGGTGCTGGACATAAGAACGAACCTGCTACGGCTGGTCATAGACATGAGCCGCGGAACAGTCAGGGTAAGCTCTCCGGAGGATTTCTGGGGCCCTCCTTCAGCCGTCTGCCACTTCAAAAGGGGGTGGTGCGGTTGATGGGTTTCGAATCTCTCGCGGACATGTACAGACCTGTTCAAACAAATCAGGATCGCACGCCTTCATGGCTGAAGGCCGAACTGCGCATCCTCGAAAAGGACAGCAAAATCATTACGATGAAAAGAAAAACCTCCTTCCACATGTTCAGAAGGGCGGCAGCAAGATTTGTCGCCCTTCTGACATGATATTTTGTTTTTTTCTCTTTTGCTCTTTTTGATTCCACAATTTATTTTGGGGGTATTTTGGCATCAGCCAGTATTTAAATTATTTTATTATATATTAAAACCTAAAGCTTTATATACCCTAACCGTGATACACCTATGTCGGACAAAAGAGGACAAAACATGCCTAAAAGACATACACAAGATGTTGAGATGATAGATACCGACAGCGAGAAAGTCACCATCCGGATACCCAAGCGGTACCTCAAGGCCATCGACTTTCTGGTGAAGGCCGATGACTTCCCGTCTCGGTCGGAAGCCATCCGCGCGGCAATCAGGGACATGGTCTATGCCCGCATAGAACTCGTGCCTGACAAGCTGAGGAAAATCCAGGACGCGGAGATCGCTATCGCAAATGCAGAAGCCCTTGAAAGGGACATCATCAAGAGGTAAGGGAAAACGGGATGCCGGAAACGGCACATGGATGCACGCGCACCTAAGTGGGATGGGACCCCCCGGATTCCCGAGCTATCACAAATCACGATTACCTCCCCCCTTTTTTTTATTTGCCTGGTTAGTGCGAACCAGGCAATTAGAAAAAAAAGGGTGTCGGCACGAAATTGCACAATAAATAAATGCTGGCAATTTCGTTCCCGCAGCCGAATTTTCTGAGTTGCCACTTGTAAATATTCGCAAATTCGGCGCGCTCGCAAAATATGTTGGTAAAATGCTGCCTTCTTAATTTGCTCGCTTCGCCGAATTTCAACGTTTGTATCAATCTCCTTTTATAATCTGTCCCCCTTATTTGTTCCCGGTGAAGAAATGAAGAAGGCCATTCTCAGCATAATCGTAGTCGCAATACTGATTATCGTATCCATCTTTTCAATCAACTGGATATACAAGACCGGTGATTTTTCATCCGGTCCGGAGCCGACCACGGTTCATGAATTGGTGAATTGCAGCAATGAATTCTCATTCGAAATGTACAAGCAGCTGGCCAAGGATAAAAGCCAGGAAAATATTTTCTTTTCGCCATACAGCATCACAACAGCTTTAGGTATGGCCTATGAGGGTGCTAGGGGAGACACCGCAAGGGAGATGGCCCATGTGCTGAATTTCCCGGCTGAAAATGAAACCCGATGGAGCATGATGAAATCCTTCCAGGAATATTTCAATTCAATAAGTGATTCCTATAATTTGTCAACTGCCAATGCATACTGGCTCAAAGAGAACCAGAATCTCTTAGAAACTTACAAAATTGCCATCGAATCCTATTATCTGGCCCACGGTGAAGAGCTTGACTTCGTAGGAGACCCGACCGGCTCCGCAGAGACCATCAATATCTGGGTGGAGGGGCAGACCAACGGGAAAATTCCAAATCTGATAGATCCGAACCTGATAACACCTGAAACTTACCTTGTCCTGACCAATGCTATTTACTTCAAATCTGATTGGGAGCACAGGTTCAACCCCCTTGCAACACATCTCCGCCAATTCTATTTGCCCGACGGCGAGGAAATTGAAACAGGATTAATGAATCTGAATAACTGGTCCATCGAATTTAATTACACTTCCAACGACGATGATCAGCTGTTGCAACTGCCATACAAGAATAGGGAACTCTCAATGTATGTAATATTACCATACGAAAATGATATCTCGTCACTGGAGTCTAGGCTGGATTATTCTTACCTGAAATCGCTGATGGAAAATATGACATCGCAGAATGTCAACATTTTTATGCCCAGATTCAAATTCGAGCAGAAGTATGAGCTTAAAAAGATGTTATGTGACATGGGGATGTCAGAAGCTTTTTCGAACCGAGCCGACTTCTCTGGGATGACAGACACCGCCTCCCTAAAGATCAGCAATGTGGTCCATCAGTCCTTCGTGGCTGTGAATGAGAATGGCACTGAAGCGGCGGCAGCCACAGCAGTGATAATGAATCCTACCGGAGCACCGCATCTGCCTTATTTTTATGCCAACCATCCATTCATCTTCCTTATACGGCACGAAGCTACTGGCCAGATACTGTTCATGGGCAAAGTCGGGAACCCGAATGCTTAAATCCATCTGCTAATTCACTAACTCGCTCAACCTCGCCAGCATCTCCGCGGCCCCCGCTTCCATCCTGGAGAACGCGAACCACCTCTTCCCGAGATCCTTCAGTGATGCGCCGAAGTGGTATATGTCGGCATTATCGATTATAATGAACCTGTCATGGGCGCCGTCGAACTTCCGCAACTCTATCGGCGGATACTGCCTGTTGAACTTCTCCACATCCTGGGCCAATGCATCGGGGATGTTCCTTGTGAGCAGCAGCACTTTGACCCCCTCATTTCTCTTTGTGAGATGCGTCAGAACCGTGTCATCCAGGTAATTGTCTATGATGATTATCGATTTCTCGGCGCACCTAAAAAGGTTGGACACAAATGTGTGTGCGTCGAAGAATTGGCCGTCAAAGAAAATTCCATGATTCGGGCGGATGTCTCTGGATTCTATCGCTTTGAGGACGCATTCCATGTTCCTGTCGGTTTCTAGCTGCCTGATTTCCAGGTTGTCAAGTCTCTGGAATAGGAGAGCGTTGGAATGAATGAATTTTCGCATCCCCACAAAAGCCTTGATTATTTTGACGCTGACGTCAATGGCCACATCGCTTTTGAGAATCGCTGACAGCATCGCAACGCCCTGTTCGGTAAAGGCGTAAGGCGGTCTTCTAAGCCCTATATTGTCAGAATCGGACATCACAATCTGTGATTTCCATTTCTCGAATTCATGCCCAGTAAGTTGGAAACAGAATTCTTCAGGAAATCTTTTTCGATTCCGCTTCACGGCCTGGTTCAGCGCCCTGGTCTCTACATTGTACAAGACGGCAAGGTCCCTGTCCAACATCACCTGGGCGCCCCGCATGGTTAATATCCGGTCCTGGATGTTCGTCAGATATGCCAATTCCATTGCATTATCGTCTCCTTTCTTTTTCGTCATGCTCTCCCCTCTCGCTGATTAACAAAAATAATAGAGTGGGTCTTGTATTAATATGGAAGCAGGAGGTCGTCGAAAGTACTTGTCAGTCATATCCCCGTGCATACCTTTGAGAACGGCATATCACGCAAACCCTTTTATCGCAAAACCATATTTGCCCCATCATGGCAGAGTTCCAACGCCCTCGCGGCACCCGAGACTTCGGCCCGCAGGAGATGGCAAGGCGCCGGTTCGTCGAATCAAAGATGCGAGAGACAGCCAGGCTCTTCGGCTTCGGTGAAGTGATGACCCCCACATTCGAGTCAACGGATTTATTCGTTGCCAGGTCGGGCGAGGGCATCATTGACGAGCTTTATGCGTTCGAGGACAAGGGCAACCGCAAGATTTCGCTCAGGCCAGAGCTCACTGCCTCGGTCATGAGATTCTATGTGAATGACATGCAGAACCTTCCAAAGCCAGTCAAGATATTCTATTTCGGGAACTGCTTCAGGTACGAGCGGCCCCAGGCCGGCCGGTACAGGGAATTCTTCCAGTTCGGCTCGGAGCTGATTGGCGCTCCATCCATCGAATCGGATGCCGAGATCATCGCATTGGCGCTTTCCACCCTGAAAAATTTGGGGCTTGAGGCCGTGGTCGTGAGAATCGGACACCTCGGAGTGCTCGGCAAATCCATCAAGGCCCTGAAAATAACAGAGAGCGCTGACAAGGAAGCACGAAGGCTGATTGACACGCGGGATTTCGAG
>CALKWP010000038.1 GCA_938004075.1 uncultured Methanomassiliicoccales archaeon | reverse complement strand
CTCTTCCGATCTGGTTTCCGAGGTTCATTGTGGATAATTGTTGTTACCCAACGAATAATGTGTTTTTTATTCTTGGCATCATTAGTCAAGACCCAAATTAATATCGAAGTAAATATTGCCAAACCAATTATTGTAAAATTGGGAGGAGGCTGGAAATTCGATGCATTATATCGTTCCAAGAATGGAGCAATATGTTCCCAGTAATATGAATTGGCAATAAACTGTATGTGTATAACAATAAAACAATACATTGATAGAAGCGTTGTCCCGAATTTACCGTGATACTTATTCCGTCTTATGACTTGTTTTACCATAACAGACCCCCTATATTGCCATTGATATTTTTAATTTTTTAAGCATGTAAAAATGCAGTGTCCTGTGCTATTTCACTCAAATCGCTCAAAACAACTGAACATGGATATGGTTGGATGTATTAAGCTATTAAACAAGGAACCAAAGAAGCTATGTTGGAAATAAGAAGTAATAACTCATATCTTATATCGTAATTGACAGGCATTTCACTCCGCACCCCGGGCAATATACCATGTCCTCCAAGCAGTGCCTCCCGCAGTGGGAGCAGAACGATCCCCCTGCATAATCCTTGTGGCATTCCCTAAGCTTTGGACTCAGCTTCTTCCTTGCCGACCTTTGCTTCTGGCAGGCATTGAACACATTGTCTGGAATTATGCGTAGATTCTCATCAGCCCATTCATACACACCCTGCCTCACCTTGCCTGTATAAATGGAATTGGCCAGAACCTTGCCGATCGAGGTATTGGCCCACTGCTCCGACTTCCTGGGCTTTATTCCCATCTGATTCAAAGATATCCGAACTTTGGGTATCGTTCCCTTTTCCTGATATAGCCGGAACATCAGTTTCACGATTTCAGTCTCTTCCGTGGCAATTTTAAGGGTTTCTGTCTCCAGGTCATAAGTGTAGCCGTAAGGAGGAGTTCCTGACCATTTGCCCTCTTCTCTGCGCTTCTGCATACCCATTCTTATCCTCTCCACAAGCACCTTTCTTTCCATCTGAGAGAAACTGCCCATGACAGTGAGCATGCATTCGCCAGAAGGTGTAGCTGTGTCAAAGAACGGTTCTGACGCACTCCTTATCAAAATTTCGCATGCCTTAAAGTAATCAACAAGTTCAAGCAGGTCTCTGGTGTTGCGAGTCAGGCGGTCAATGCGCCAGACAAATACTTCTGCAAACTTGCGATTATAAGCATCCCAGAGCATCTGCTGTAGAGCGGGTCTGTCTAGATCCTTGCCGCTGAAACCTGCGTCCCTGTAAATTCTGTAATAATTATATCCAGCTTGTTTTGCGTATTTCCTCAATATGTCGCATTGGGCATCCATGCTGTGGCCGTTCTCAGCTTGCTCTGTTGTGGACACCCTGATGTAGAGGGCTACGGTGGTTTTGTCAACCATTTACCGCCTCCAGCACGTGTTTGTTTTCGAAGTGTTGTACTATATCTTCAGTCAGCGTCATATTGTACTTGATTACACTGAGGTCAGGCAGTTGTTCCAGGTGTTCAATCATCTGCCTGTAAACAAGGTTCTCGTTTCTATCTCTCTGGCCATGTACATATTTGGCCATGATTTTCTGATAAGCGTTGATGCAATCCACGGTGTTCTTGATTCTTTGCTTTTCTTTTTTGTTCGCGGCATGCTTGACATCATCCAAGAAAATCAACAGGTCTGCCAGCACACCCATCAATAACAAAGCTGCCTGGGGTTCTACGATTGTCATCAGCATTCCATTCAATTGCTTGATTCTGGTTATGTAATATGCGTTGTTTCTGCTTTCATTCAATTTGGATTTTTCACTAACATCTGGGCGGGGCAGAACGCGGTACTTTAACTGATATCCCCTGTGTTTGCCTAGGTGGGTGAGTTCCTGTTTGTTTGCGAAGAATCTTAGAATCGTCTTTATTTCACTGGCCGGATCTGCACCGATAAACCAGTTGTTTCTGATAATTTCAGCCTTGATTTCTCTGGGTTGGATGAATTTTCCCGGGCGGTCTAGAATCGCTAGGGCGTTTATGACCGATTCGATTTTCCAGCCATATTCAAGGTGTTGTCTTTGCTTTGATGAAAAATAAAGTTTTTTCCAGCTCGCCTTGAGCTCCGAACGGAGAATTTTTGGTCGGGTGTCTTTTTCAAAATCCATCGAAGAGCTCCTCATCCACCCAATATATCTGAATTTCTTCCATTTGATTGTGGATTTCATTATTTATTTTCATTTGTCCATTCATAATTAAAATTAAATGTCAATTTATTTTTATATAGATATTGTTAAATTGAGTCATTTCGTGGGACAAATAATTCATTTCTATGTCCATAAATCAGACATTCATGGTTGATTATTGCATGAAAACCTTCTTAATTAAACAACTCAATATTTTTTTTTAATTGATGCTTGCTTAAAATTGAGTGTAAACCTTGGCATAATTTTTTAAACTCGGTTGGGCAAGGACAATGATTATAGTCCTGTGATGATAAGGCATAATTATAAAGAATTTCATCGCATAAGATTCTGCCACCACGACTAAATTTCCAATACCGTTTATTCTGTTCTACCTGTTCCCAATCACAACATAGTGATTGATAATCATCTAGTCCATGCTTTTGATTTAGTTTCTTATTCATTTCACCATCAATTGAAAGATATAATACAATGCCAAGAGTGCTACAATAATCTTCCTCTTCTACGTAAATATCATCTTTGTTGATAAAATCAAATTCTTCTGAAAGTTTTTTAATTAAATCTATTGTTTGATTTATTCTATTTCTCGTGAACAATAGATTGGTATTCACATCCATAATTAATTATAGGGGGAAAAGCATTTAAATTGATTAGTGGATATGACGAAAAAAACAAATAATGTGCTAATAGCAGGACCGAAAGTATATATCGAATCGACAAGACATTGGCAATCATTTCAAAATTTATTAAAAAAACCCATAAATAATAATCTATCCACAACCTTGACCTTTAAAAGATTAATTGATATGATGGCGGATCTAACTATTGAACATCCAGGCATTGGGTTTACCTCGAACGCAATAAAAGAAAAAATAAAAAATGAAATATTTTCAGATGACGTTCCTCGAAAAATAGGGCTATATTTCGATAATCTTAGAATTGATAAAAAAATTAAAACATTGAACAATTGGCTTCACCAAAGAGCGGGGGGTAATTTTACAAAAGAAGATTTAATAAGCAAGCAGGTTCACTTTCAATTAATAATTTTTCAAGCAATAAGCAATGTTCGTGAAGAAATAATGTTTTGTTCCAATAAAAATAAGTCCGAAGTTAAAAAATTGATTAGAGATTATGATAGAAGTCACTTTTCATCCTTCAGTGATATTCTTCAAAAACGACAATTAGAAGATCAACGAATTAATCATTCATTCACGAATCAATTAGAAACAAAACACTCATGTTCAAAAATAAGGGGCAGTGGTTCTTTTTTTAATTTCATTTGTAATAAATTATCCTCCGGAGAAAAAATTCATATGACATTAATGGATGTGAATAATCAAAATCCTGAAGAGTCCGGCATTACAGGAAAATTAGTTGAATCTCTTGGAACAGATGCTATTGTGCTGGGGGGTTCGATAGGAAATTCTTATCAAAAAATAGATGATACGGTTACACGTCTTAATAAAGAGACAAATCTTCCAATAATTTTATTTCCCCTCTCACCAAAAGATATCTGTCTCAAAGCAAACGCTTTTTTCTATTTCAGTTTTTTAAATGCCAAAAACCCCCAATTTTTACTTGGTAAACAGATTGGACTGTCTTCCTTAATTAAATTCAGCGGTATTGAGTCCATACCTATGGGCTACATTGTTGTAGAGCCGGGAATGTCCCCATTTATGACTGAAGGAGCAAATATTTTAGGTCGAAACGAAATTCAAAAAGCAGTTGAATATGCTATATCTGCGGAATTATTAGGTATGACCATGATTTATTTCGATGTCGGGCCGGGTGCGCCAAAACATGTTCCAGAAGATATGATTAAGGCGGTTAATAAAAAGGTAGATATTCCAATTGCAGTGGGTGGGGGTATTCGTAACATTAATGATGCAAAAGAGCTCTCAATTGCAGGGGCGGATATCCTTATGACGGGAACAATAATGAATCCATCATATGAGGATAATAAAAAGTTAGAAGAAATAATTAAAACTTTTAAAAAAGGTGCTAACTGACCAATTGATTCTATTATAATAATCACTGCTCAAATCATTCTCCAACCTCGATTGGGTTTACCCCGTAACTATACTCCTGGCCCCGCACTTATGACATCTGGCCACTACCTTTTTCCTTCTCAGTCCATACAACCTTATGTTCGGATAGTAGCCGATAACTTCCACTTTCCTCCTAAACCGTTCCAGAATATAGAGGTGTCTATTAATAGTCCTTGGCGTCGCCTCAACTTCCCTTGCCAGGGTTCCTGCTGTCATCGGGCCCTTGTCACCCAAGGTTCTTACTATGGCTCTCTGAATAACTGAATCTCTTCGTCTTGTCACTGAGACCACTGTTTACCATATCATTACTATTTGGTAGTAATGCTTATAAAAGGCATAATCCAGCAACCGAATTTTAGGCTATTCTATGTGTCTAAAATACATATACCGACTCTGGTAAATGATAGCAAGTGACTTTTTATGATGTCAAAAAGAGCAGGAGTGCTTTTCGAGCTGGCAAAAGAATGCAGAATGCATGAAAATGCAACTATCAAGAGGACATTGAATGCATTAAGCGCTTGCTGGGATGATGATATTGCAGAAGATTTGGAACAAATGTTGGTATACAGAGTTCTTCCAAGAAGAATGATTAATCCATTTCATCCAGAAATCAAACTGAATGCAGAATTCATGCTCGGAAAATCATCTGTCGGAGTGGCTAGCATAAGCAGAGAACAGCTGACCCAAGGCATGCTCATTGTAGGCAGATCGGGAGCGGGAAAAACAACATTGCTGTATGGCCTGTTCAGACAATTCATAACCAATAAAGTGCCGGTGCTGGCAATTGACTTCAAAAAAGACTACAGACACCTTATCCAGGCACATCCGGATATCATTGTCATCCCCTGGGAATATCTGAGGTTCAACCCTCTCAAGCCACCAGAAGGTGTTTCGCCAATCAGGTGGTTACAGGATTTGGCAGAGGTGTTCAGCCACTCAAATGCATTGCTATCTGGCTCTAAAAACTATTTCATGATCCAGCTACACAAACTTTATGAGACATATGAAATTTTCGAGGGAAAGACCAATTATCCATCATTGTTTGAGTTTCAAGAATTGCTTGGGGATTCAAAATATTCTCTTGCTTCAAAAGACGCGAGATACATGGAAACTGTCAGAAACAGGATTGATGTCCTGATTCTGGCATTGGACAAAGTGCTTGATTGCGGTGACGGCTTCCCTCTTTCTGCATTGCTTGAAAAGAACGTAGTGATAGAGATGGAGGGATTGGCAGAGGATATACAAAATTTTCTTATTGAGACAATACTGGTGTGGATATACAATTATAGGCTTGCCAGTGGTCAGAGAGGCGAACTGAGACATTGCATTATATTTGACGAAGCAAAGAGGGTGTTTGACAGGAACAAGGAGCTTAACCCCGCTGCTGGCATTCCAATAATCGATATAATCACAGACAGGGCCAGAGAATTTGGCGAAGCCCTGATAGTGGCTGACCAGGAACCTGGCAAGTTAACTGATTCTATCAAAGCCAATACCTATACAAAAATAATGCTCTCGCTCGGAAGCGGAAAAGATATATCTGAAATGTCCAGGTGCATGGGCCTGAATAAAGACCAGATGAATTGTTCATATGCCCTTGGAGTGGGTCAGGGCGTAGTGAAGATGGCTGGCGCAGATCCATTGAAAATCATAATCCCGTATTCCAAGATTGATAAGACTGTGCCAGATTGCAAGATAATTGAAGACCTAAAAAGAAAAACAGAAAGATTCAAGATAAACCCAAGAACGCCCCTGCCAATGATTGAGCAAAGAGTGGGCATCTTATCAGAGAAGCAAGAGCAAGAGATGTCAAAGGATGCCTGGCAGCTGCTTGTGGACATCAATAAAAATCAAGTGTCACCCTTGAGTGAGCGATATGAGCGGCTTGGATTATCAGCATGCAGAGGCAACAAAGCCAAGAATGAACTCAAGAACAAAGGATATGTGAAAGAGGAAGAAGTAAAAGCAGGAGGCAAGGGGGGCAGGCCAAAGCTTCTGGAACCTACAGAGAAGGGCACGAGCCATCTACTGTTGAATGGAGAGGAACCAATTGGAAAGAATGGAAAGGGTAGCCTGAAACATAGATACTGGCAGCAGAAAGTCAAGGAGTATTTCGAAGAATGGGGATGCAAGGCAGACATTGAGCTGTTTATTGGAAAGAAGAGCGTAGATGTGGCTGTGTTCTGTCCTAACAAGAAAACAATTGCTATTGAAATTGCCATGAGCCCTTATTACGAACTTGAGAACATAAAGAAAGACGTGAGGCTCGGGTTTGATCAGATTATTATAGCTTGCCGGAATCCACAAACAAAAACTCTTGTTGAAAAAGCGTGGAACTCACATAAGGGGGAGAATAAATCAGAAAAAGTCCGATTCTGCCTGCTGAAGCAGTTTTATGGCTCAGATGAGCCGTTGGACCTTGATTTCACTGCCTCTGGCCAGCAATATAAACAGAATGATAAACATAGAAACGGACCGAAAGGTCCCGAGGTTGAGTGATGTGCAAGGCACAAAGCTTCAGGAAGCTGACAATTCAAAGGAATTCATGGATGCATCGCTGATGAGGAAATTGGCGGTTTTGGAAAAGGAAGTTACCGACATCAAATCAGAGATTGAAACCCGGACACTGATGCATACCTCCATCCTAAACGAGCTAAAACAGGGCTTAGAGGGCCGAGAAATGCAGATAAAGGGGTTCGGCGGTTGGAACTATGGGACTATCTTTGAAAGCCGCATAATGGCCTTGGAACGCGAAATAAACGATTTGAGGAAAGAGACTCGATTCGAGGAATTGAATTATTGGCGGGACATCAGCAAGCTGAGGGAAAGCATGAGACGGGTGCTGAAAGAGATATGGCAGATTCATGGAAGAAAGGAATTTTTATCAAATTACCTAGACAAACTGACCAGAATTGAATGGTGAATTGAATTTGCAGAATCAACGAAATAATGAAAAAGGTGAATGAAAATGTTAGAGAGATTGAGAAATCATTGGCTGGCATTGAAATATCGCTTCGCAAGGTTCTTAACATGTTGCGCGAGAGGAACGGACCTGATGAGTAGCGATTGCTACTTTTGCCAGCATTACTATGACAAAAAATGCAGCGGGAGATATTGCCCAGACATGAATTGCGGGAACTTCGAGCGTCTGAGGTACATGGGTGGTTAACATAGGTGAATCGTTTTATTTGAGCGGGGAGGCAGACAAGACAGTGAAGCAGAGAATTGTCAATTACCTCGCCAGGTATTCGGAGAAGGTGTTTGAAGCATACGCCTATTCCACGCTACCTTGGGAAGTCTGTCAAGAAGGCATTGCCGAGGGCATAGGCGTCACCAGGCCGCACGTTGCCCTGAGGTTGCGAGACCTGATAGACGAGGACATAGTGAGCGAGAGACTGGCGCATGTGGAGGGCTCGCATAGGAAGCGAAAGGTGTACTATTTGAACGAGGTGGTGAAGGATGGAGAGTAAGTTAGTGGGATATTTGAGGAAGAGCGAAAGTGGCCTGACATTGAAGATGGGTCTGGACGTGGAAGCCCTTGTCGACGCAGAGCGGTATGAAACCAAAGATGGACGCGAGTACATCTCACTCATGGTTAACACAGGCAAAGTTGAGGAAATCCTTGACGGGATAAGGGAAGTGACTGGCATCTGCTATTTTACTGACAAGAGGCTGAGATTATGAAGATTCCAAAATTATACGAAACAGAGGACGTTGACGCAGAAGATAAAATGATATACCAGAAATGGGAGCTTCCGCATGTAGGCTTTTACTGGCTGATTGCAGAGTATGACCCCAACGAACGCTTAGCATTTGGCTATGCTAACCTAAACGACGACATCAATGCCGAATGGGGATACATCAGCATCGACGAGCTGGAGGAGAATGGAGCCAAGCCAATAGAGGAATGGAAACCTGCGAAGTTCAGGGATATTGAAAGGTGATGCGATTGCCCAGGCGCGAGAAAGGTCTATGAAAATCTATATGAAACATTCAACAGGAAGTTCCATAGCTATAATGAAGCATGGGACAGGATGATTGAATTCATTGCTGTGGACAACTGCCCTCCGATGCTGTTGCAGATGGACCACAGGTTCGAATGGCTTTACGAGGACGAGAAATTTATGAAAGAAATTATTGAGGTTTATGACCTGGAATTAATCAAGTCAGATAAGAGGGACCATCTTGGTGATTTATACGTCGAGAACCAGGGCAGGCTAAGCCAGAGTTACAAGGGTCAGTTCCTGACACCGGAGCATGTTGTCAAGATGATGTGCGCCATGACTATCGAAAAGACCGAGGAAGAAATAAACATCCTGGATCCGTGCACTGGCACTGGAAGGTTCCTGATGGGTGCTCATGAATATGCGCCGAACGCCAACCTGTTCGGAGTGGACATTGACCAACGAGCGTTGAGGGTCGCGTTTACGAACTGCGCGATCCACAGCATATCTGCGTACTTTCTCCACGCAGACTCGTTGATGCATGAGACAGACATTAGCAAACCGGAGGGAAGGTACAACTGGCAGTATGCAAACCGGTGGAATTCCTGCTGGGACGAACTGAAGCCAATTGCTCCCAGGATTGTCGAATGTGAAGCAATGGAATATTCGGTGCCAAAATACGAGAAGCCAGAACAAATGAAGCTGGAATATTTTAAAGGTGGTTGCAATGAGGAAATATCGACTCGATAAACTATCAATGTCCGAGATAATCGCGCTGGCAAGGCAGGAGGCCATTCGGCAGTTGGAGGAGGAAGAACGTGAAGCGAGATGAATTTGACCTTCTGCTAGCCCGGGCATTTATCAAGGTGTTCAGAAGAAAGTTCACTGCCCAATTCGGAAATCAGATGTGTCATACGAAGAAAATCCCGTATGGCGAGTTCAGAAAATTCTGTGGGAGGTCGTTCGGGTTCACAAAACATGAGACGAATGAGATGCTAGATGTATTGATGACATGCGGAATGGTTGAATTGTCTTCTTCTGGCTTTATCGCTAAGAATCGAATTTCGTAGTGAAGTTGCGAATACTTATTATAAAGAATATCATCAAATCATTGAGCAGTTCCTTTGAGTATAATTTGATTCAGAACAAATAAAAGATTTTATATAGAAAAACATCAATCCCTCTTTGCTTAAAATAAAATTGACATAAAACTGTTATTCACAGTTTAGCATAAGCTATGAATATATATCTTGCGAAAGATATAAATACTGACAAACGTATTACTAATGGTATGGTAGAGACACAAAATTACCCTCCCGAAGTAATCCTTCTGAGAGCGATTTACCACGATAATAAAATTGATTCTAACGACTTAATTCATAAGCTGAAAGATTTATGTTCCGCTTTAAATGAGAGGGGCATTGGTGCTGGCTACGATTTCAGGTCATTTGAAAACCCAACACACAGTTATATCTTAGATAATGCAATATCAGAAAGTAAAGCAGAGGGATATCTCACAGAAGAATCATGTTGCACTGTGTATGTTTTAACAGAAAAGGGTAAGAAAAAAATGGAAGAGATTGAACATCATTTAAAACCAATCGATCAAGAACTTCAAAAATTATTTCCCAAATAGGGGGTAATATTTGCCCGATGAACTCAATTGGAAACTTGTGAAGGATCCAATCTATGGATATATTAAATTCAATAATTTTGAAAAAGATTTAATTGATACCCCCATTTTTCAGAGATTAAGAAACATACGACAACAGGGTATGGGATACCTTACTTATCCTGGAGCAACACACACCAGATTTGAACACAGTCTTGGAGTAATGTTTTTAGCTGGTGAAATGTTTGATTCGGTTCTCAAAAACTCACCCGATTTCTGGAAGGAGATAAAACAAAATTCGCGCGACAACATGAAACAAACGTTAAGATGTGCAGGCATTCTCCACGATATAGGTCATATGCCCTTATCTCATGCATGTGAGTCATTCATTGACGAAAAGAAAATTATTGATAAACTTATTACCGACTTGAATCTATTAAAACATTACCCAGAGGATCAGGTTCGAAATACCCTTGAAAATATCGCTAAACATGAATTAATGAGTAGCTATTTGGTAATCTCAAATGCCTTTGAGTATCGCAAAAAACTCGAAAGCCATGGCATCGATCCGGTTTCTGTGGCATGCATGATTATTGGTCAGGACAATCCTAATCCAGAAGCGCCACAAGAAGAACATATAATGACTAAAATCATCAACTCCCCTCTAGATGCAGATAAATTAGATTATATCTTTCGTGATAGTTTTGTTACAGGAGCAATTGATCCACCAGTAGATAGAGAGAGATTATTACTTTCATACATTGTTTATCAAAATTCACTTATGTTAGATGGTAAGGCGTTAAGTGTTATTTTCAACCTTATTAAGGTTAGAGATTGGTTATATGTGTGGGTATATCTTCACCATAAAGTTAATTTTACAGAGATGCTAATGCAAAGAATCATACGCGAAATGACCACGCATGAATCCAACCCCCTTAATCAACATGATTTGTTTTCAGATGATGCGATTGCTAATTTGGTTGATGATTACACATTGATAAATAAAATAAGAGAATATGCATCAACGGAAGGAAAAATTAAAAAATATTATTCGATGATTACTCATCGAAAATTTTTCAGTTCCTGTTGGAAAAATATTTATGAATATCATATGATGATTGATGAACCAACACGACAAAATCTTATTACGTGGACAAAGGGTATTAACATTGAAAAATTTGAAACAGAATTATCAAAAACAATATCAAGTAATGATTTAATGGTAAACCGACGTTCCTTTAAACCATTTACTCCTCAAGCCAAAAATGAAATTAAAATAAAAATGCGTGGCCAAGAAAAACCAAAGAGTGCAAATGAAATAGAAAGAGAATTTTTTGGCACGCCTACAATTAACAAAGAATTTGAGCTTCCATTCATATATACTACTTCAAACTTAATAGAAAATTGTACATCAGCAATTAAAAAATGGGATGAAGTGCATGGAACACCGTCTTCTTGGATTCTTAATTAAATATAGCAAGCAACTATATATTTATATATAAGTTCTGACATAATAAACGCAGGGATGAATTTGTCGAGTTATTAATAGGGTAACTGAATTCTATAATCCCCGTCCGGGCGCCTATAGTTCAATTACCCTTTACGAATGGCCAGGTCAAATACTAATAACCTCGTAATCGCCCTAAGATATAAGGGTAATTTAATGGACATACATGATAGGGAGAAAAGGCTGAAGCTGCTCTGGAAAAGAATTGAGAAAAACAGCTCTGATGAAAACATAGCTGTATTGAGAAGATTTCAGGATGAATTATATGCAAACGGACTTTCTGTTGCGAGGATTTTGATTTACATTGAACCGCTTTATCTGATTTCCAAGAACCTGAGCAAGAAACTGGAAGATCTGGGCAAGGATGAGCTGAAAACAATTGTCGCCCAGATAGAAAAAAGAAATTGCTCTGAGTGGACAAAGACCAGGTACAAACTCGCTATCAAGAAGTTCTATAGTTTTCTTGATGGAAAAGAATGGAACAGCAAACAATATGCTGATAAGGTAATCTGGCTGAACACAACTGTGCGGAAAAGCAAGCTGAAAAGGCCAATAATTCTTACCAATGATGAAGTGCTCAGGATATTCAATGCTGCCAGGGGGACGAGGGAAAAGGCCATGTGCTCATTCATGTATGAGTCCGGATGCCGGTGCCCAGATGAATTGCTGCACATGAAAATCGGTGACATTGAATTTGATGAGTATGGCGCAAAGGTGAAACTGACTTCTGGGAAAGTGGGCACGCGAGTTATCCGGGTCATATCCTGTGTTCCCCATCTAAAGACGTGGGTCAATGAAGAGCATCCCAGCAATGCTGGGCCTGACAGCTGGCTCTGGGTAAGCAAGGGGACCAGGAACCATGGCTATCCTATCGGCTACCAGTCCCTAAAATTGGTTGTTAGAAAATGGAGAAAGAGAGCAGGCATTGAAAAGAAAATCACGCCCTACACATTCAGGAGAACCAGATACACGCATCTGGCTACCAAGATGCCGACGCCTTTACTCTACAAGTTCATGGGCCAAGTCCAGGGTTCCAAGGTCATTGACAGGTATGTGGAACTGAACGAGGAGGCTGTTGATGATGCTGTCCTAAGCTTCTATGGAGTGAAGCACAAGAATAATGGGGACATCAAACCACTGTTCTGCTCCAGATGCAACAGGCAGAACTCTCCTGAGCTTGAGTTCTGCGACATTTGCCATGCCCCATTGACAGAGATGGCATTGGCAGAGGTTGACGAAAAGAAAAGGATTGAGATGCAGGACATGTTCAATGAGATGGTGAAGAAGTTTAAGGTGGAGATGCGGGAAAGAACTACTTGAAGTGGTTCAGAGGGTTAACATAAAACTTAATTACATAGGTTGCCATATAATGCGCATGGCAGACAGTGATCCAAATGATGAGATTGAAAACATCTCTGACCTCATAAATGAAGGAAAATGTGAAGATGCATTGAAAAAACTGAAATTGTTGGAATCCCAGATGCCAAACAACACAGAATTTCTAATGAATTGTGTTGCATTGAGAATTGATATTGGATTGGGGTTGAAAAATTCTGAACTTATTTCTGGCGCCATTCATTTAGGCGAGAGTTATTTAGATAAAACATCATGTCACCAGTATAAAAATCATCTCTATTACAACATCGCAAATGGCTATTCCTCTTTATTTTTACTGGAACATGAAAAAAACAGAAATATTAAACTCATTATTGATAATGAAAATTTGCAAATGGCTAAAACATGTTTTCGAAAAGCTATAGAAGAAAACGATGGGCTGAATTTTTCTTTTAATGCGGTTCTTTGGACAAATTACGGGAATTGTTTAGATCATCTTGGTCGCGGAATTGAAGCTATATATGCATATAATGAAGCATTACGCCATGATTCAAAACATACTATGGCAATGGGTAATCGGGCAGTTGCCATGTGGCATTTTTCAAAGATTTCTGGCGCGTATCGAACACCGATTTCCATTTCTGCATACCAAACACTCAAATCATTATTGAACAATAATGATTTAATCCAATTTGGTGGCATCAAGGCGAAACATTCTTTTCAGGGAATTGTCCAGCAAATCGAGAATGAATTCAATGACAAAAGAATACTTGAGCAAAATATTGAACATCCAGCATATGATTTAAAACATCTATCTGAATTTGAAAAAACCTATTTCGAATTTTGTTCAAGATATAAATTATTTTTAAATTTCCACATTCATGATGATTTGTGCGAACCAGCCCTATCTGATTCAATTTTCATTAGATTGATTACGTCAGTAAATGACACCACCACATTTTACACACTGGCAAAATATATCAACCAAATTAAGGAAGATTATGCTGTTGCTAGACTATTGTTGGTACAATCCCAATTCATAAACCAAGCTTTCAATAATATTAATCAACAAACAACCTATGCAAATACACTTGATTATAGCCAATTCAATATTTATACTGGACTTCTTAAAAGTGCGTTTAAAGAAGCTTACAATATTCTGGATAAAATTGCGCACTTCATTAATGAATATTATAACCTAGGTATGAAAAGCGATATTTATTTCACATCTATTTGGCAAGATGGGCCAAAAAATGCAAAAAAAATCAGAGAACGAATATTGAAATCCGAGAATCCAAGCCTATATGCTCTTTATGATATTTATTTAGATTTTAAATCTGGGCAATATAAACAAATACAAGATATTAGAAATGCATCTGTTCATGAAAGGTTAGTAATTTACGATTCTGCGTTGACTGACTGGGACGAGAAAAACGATAAGAACAACATTGGGTATAATACAATGCTTTCCCAGACAATCAATTTATTTCAACTGGTTAAATCTGCTATCATCTACATGATAAATTTTGTGGAACTCGAAGAAAATAAGAAAAGAAAGGATGAACGCCCCCTTCCAATGCTTGTAGAAACATATTGACTTAATTCCACCAAACTCAGATTTTAAGCGTCTAAATATAAAAGTGCGAAATCGCTGGAATGCCAGCTGTCTACAATTACCGAGGAACTCCTATTCATTATAGATTGTGAAAAATTTAGGTCCGTTAAAATGAACCATGTGATCCGGATTGTTTTCAATCCAGACTTCAGTTTCCCAGGAGATGTTATCGATGTGTTTCTTAAACTCGCGGAAGTCGGGAAATGCACTGACATATATTCTCTTTGCAGTGCAATGTTCAAGTGTTTTTTCCAGTTCAATCTGGCGTTTGGGGGAGAGGGGGCCGTGGGCTGTGACTGCCTCAATGAGCACAAGCACATTTTTCGATTTATCGTAAAGAACAACGTCTGGTAATTTATCATGTTTGGTTATAGGGATTTTTAACTCTATTAAAGCATCTTTCTTGACGTGCAACATTTTACGGGCTGTGTCACCAACATAAACTACAACCGTATTTGGGCAAAATCGAGGCCGAAATTCTTCAATAATTTTAACTTGAAGCATATTGTGTTTTCCAGGAGTAAATTCAAGATGGGTGTCTTTGTCCAAATCAATCTGTATTGCATGGGTTTTCTTTCTTTTCTGATATCTATCTATCAGTTTACCTTTGTCATCAAGAAATGCAGAAAGAGCTTTCTCCCACTGAGAAGTGCCATATTTTTGTATTACATTCAATGCTTCTTTTGAAATTGAGTATACTGTATTCGGGCTGTTTGTTGGTCTATCTAGGCAGTCAGAGTTACGAACCACAATCCCGGCTTGCTCAAATTGATGAAGTGTTTGCCGCCTTATAGTTTCCCTACTGTTTTCAGCATAGGTCTTACCATATTGCCTTTCAATGAACAAAATGATATCATGGATGCGGATATTTCGCATTGCTGCATTTTTCCACAATGTCTGTTTGCCAACATCTAGCAATGCGAGCAGGGTTAAGGCAGATCTTTCATTTTGTTGTGATTTTGGTAAACCCAGTGATTTTAATATTGCTATGCTTTCGTCAATTTTGGTCATTTGTTGCACCATTTAGTTTTTCAAGTATCGTTTTGTCGAACCCCAATATATTTCCCACTATATAATCCAAATTAATTCCATTCTCATATGTTCGAGCCTGGGTTATTGCGTTTCCTATTTTCCTAATCTCAACAAGATCGGGGAATGGAAGTGAGCGAATATCTGAGGCATTTACTTGAGTATTGCCATTTAATGACCTGAAGTAATTATCAATAAAGCTTGTATTTAGCAATCCGGCAATGCCGTATGATTCCTCTACTGAGAGATTTCCCTCCGGCCTGTAGATATAATTCACATGATTTTCCAAGCCAATGTAATCATATGGAAACTCATGTTGTAAGAGCACAGCAGCATACAACCGCCTCATTTGCTCTTTAGAACTAAAGCGTTTCACTAAAGCATAATTTTTAGAAGGCAACAGCAATTTCTTAGTTTGAGGAGTTATGCGAATCGCTGAAGCTTTATTCTTTTTATTTAAAGGCCATATTGTTTTCATATTTTCCATATTATGCATCCATAAGAGCGGAGCTGAAGCTGGGTGCTTGGTATGTTGCGGTAACAAATACTCCTTTGCACGAAAATCCACTACTGGCCCTGTAGATATCTGTAATCCCAATTTCATTAGCGTCATTGGCCACCCATCAACTTCCTTTATTATCTTCAGATCAAGCGGAGATGTTGGTATTCTTATTATCATATCTCCGTTTCTACGATGAATGATATCTTGGGTTGAAACCACCAACTGGCGAACATCATTGAAATGACCATTCTTGCTCATAGTGATAATCACCTGTTGATTATCTAGCTTGAAAACAGGGGGTTTAGCTTTGATAATTATATTTTCCTGAAGAACACTATCGTGATTGAATAATTCTTTGCGTGATTCAAAAATATGGATGTTTGTAAGCACAGCATTATCGATAAACCATTTTCTGAATTTTTTATAATATGAACCAGAACAGAAACTTCTCGGCGTAATGAATACCATTTCCCCGGTTTTGCTCAGCATGCTTGTGGATTTTGCCATGAACAAAATATATATGTTTGGCTGGCCAGAAATCAGGCTTGCTATTGCTTCAGATTGAGGAGAAGTTTTATTCAACTTGAAATAGGGGGGGTTTGAGATTATGTAATCATATGTCAGTTTCGAATTATTGCTCAATTTGTTAATGTGCCCGTGGTTATCTAATATGAAATCCGTAGCTAAGATATTGTAAGATACATGGTGTCCTTTCCCTTCAAGGACCGATTTGCAGTTACAAAGGACCTTTTCTAAATATGGTAAAATATTCTTGTCGTTCTCATAGGCATCAATAGTTAAATTCACTGGCCTTTTTAATTGTGCGACCTTATCACAGAAGGCTGCTGTAAGAACTCCAGTTCCCGCACCGGGATCTAATAGGCGAACCTTGTCTTTGTCTAAGTGAAATAATTCCACCATAAAATTGGCGATGTTCCCCGGCGTTAAAACTTGACCCTTTTTCTTCCGAATATTTGCATCGTGTTTTTGCGAGTATAAGTTAGAAATTCTGTCAGCATATTCTAACATGCTTTCATGACTTCCCTCAATACCTCTTTTCATTATGTAATCGCCTTCTTTGTCTCCATTCTATATTGTAGATTAACCTTAATTAAATATCTATTGGTTGATACTGGCATTTCGCTTCGGGTACGCCCCCAATCGCTTCCACCAAACCCGCAAATGGCATCTATGCTAGCCAGCCAACGCAGAGCTGCCTATTTGGGGCTTTGCCCTCAGTTCGTAGATTGCATTGTTCGCAGATATTCGATAAAATCCATTTTGATTGGTTTAACCGTTATTTTTCCTGGCCTGAAGAATCGTTTAAATCTATCAATGGTATTCATCGTGGGATCAATCACGTTGATACTTGAAACGCGAGCTTTGGGGTCATTAACGGCGAATCTAAGCAGATTACATACGTCGACATCAGCTTCCCTCAAGGAACACCCGATGAACGTAATTTCATCTGCCTTAATCAATTCCAGATATGCCTGATTCCAGAGAATCTGATAATGGTTCTTGATAAGGTCGCTTTTATCGAGTTGTGGCGGAATAATAACTGGGTCAAGAATTGAATCGCAGGTGTCACAGTGTTTGAGGTTTTTAGTAAAATGATGTTGAGCGAAATACTGGGTATCAGCTACTTTCTTTGAAAATACCCATAAGTTTCCATTATTTGGACAATCTATCACTGTGCCATTGCCCTGTACATGGCCGTTGCATTTCAACCAATTCATTGAACCGTGCAACTTGATTAGACGTGGCATTGACTTGTTTTGAAACTGAAATTTAGCTACTTGCGTAAAATCTCCATACTGATTGTTTCCAAAGTGATATCCTGGGTCGTACTGCACATTGGTCCTTTCAAATGCGTTTTCGACAATGAGGTCGTAATTGAGAGACAATATCGCATCGTTTTTATCCACAAGGTTTTTCACGAAGTAATCATAAAGATTTTTGTTGGGATTGTTTTCCACAGATTTTCCAATCTCCCAGATTATCGTCCATTTTAAATCATCTCTCCATCGAATTAATTTACTTCGATTATTTTCTTGAAGAACATGTCTAGCAATTGAAAAATTGTTTAGGGCTGTGAGAAGGCTTTCAGCATCGATTTGGTTATTATTTATAAGGGATTCAAACGGCTTGATGATTTTTGTGACTATTTCATTCAATTCATGTGCCGGAGGTAGACTCTTCGCTCTTCGTTTTATGTTGTGTAGAATGTCCTTTGTCAGCGGAGCCCCTGCCCCACAAGAGAACCCGGAGCCTATGAAATACACTTTTTTCATATCCCCATATTGTTATGAAAATATATTAGCTTATTCTCGATGACATCCAAACCCATTTTCTCCTTGCTTCGCTGGTGAGAAAACGAGTTCTCAGGCAACAGACATCTGTGCCCCGGGTGTCAGGGAATCAGGGGTAGTGTTTCTGAACGAACCAAGCAGGATAAGGCTTGGAGGCTTGTGGCCAGAAGACATTGCAAGATTGCAGCGAGAAGAAGGCAACGAGGTTGTTGATTACGGCATTGAAGATGATGGTTACCATTACTGGGCCGTTTGCAGGGGGAGGTAATAGCATGATTTGGCTGGTCTGTGAGAAATGCGGGAAGGTGTTTCACAGGGACCCCGTTCCATTTATAATATGCAATACATTACAAATACATTATTCCTTCATTTTATTATTCATATTATCTTCGTTTATACTCCTTTAAATTATCCATATTATATACAATCATCACAATAATAATTAAGATATACCACATACTTATCATTATACGAGCGAAAATTGGGATGAATTCTGGGTTGTTAAAATCTAAATGAATGAGTAAGAAAATACATATGGCGTATAATGAAGAAGAAAAAATAAAAAAGAATATAGTACTTTTATCTTTAAGTAAGAATTTTATTGTGTTTTGTAGATTTGAATGTGTCATTTTACCACCATGGATGAAGCAACCATACAATTGCTACACAGATATAATATAGCAGAATACATTGAGTAATAGTATATCCACATGTTTTTACATTAATATTATAGTCATTTATTGCTTGTGTTTTACAGACAGTGTATTCTCCATAAGTTAACACCCCGGTTGTAGCTGCCGCGGAACCTGCAAGAACGGTGCCTATACCTACTGTGGGAATTGCTGAGGCAACTGCAACAACTGTGAGTAAAACTGTTGAAGCACCACCAACTGTTGCAAAAGCATTGCATATTGCCATGTCAACATTATATTGATTCTTTGCATTCTTGACACAAGCATAATAAGCAGCAGCTGTTGTTGCTTTTGCTTTACACCGATTGTAAAGTACATTACAATCAGTATATGTCATTTTTCCGCTCGGATCCACCCCATTCACCGGATTGTTCCCAACATACGCATACATATTCGCCCCGTCCACCATCCCGGCCGGGTCCTGCTGCATGAACCTCCCGATGTCAGCGGAGTACGCCCTCGCCCTGTAGTGGTACAACCTGGACTCGGCATCGTACTGCCTCCCGGTGAACTGGTGCGGGTTGTACACCGTTTCTTCCCGGATTAACGCATCACCAAACGGAGAATACCGATAGATATTGACCACGTTCTCGTTAACGTCAATAAGCTCGGTAACACTGCCCAGCCCGTCATAGAGATAGTAGTATTTCGTAGCAATGCCATTCTCATCCCAGATAGTGATAGAAATCGGGTGGTCCGTGAAGAATATGCCGCTGGTTTTACCGCAGGAACCGCAAGAACCACAGGAGCTGGATTTGCCAATAGGATGGGTGAATCTAACGGTCATCTGGTCCCACAGCTCGTAAACCACGTTCTCGCCGTCGTAGAGGTATTTCATCTCGACCGCGCCGGCCTTGCCCACCCTTCTGCCGTCGAGCGCATAGCCGTAACTGGTGGCAGGCGTGGTCTCGTCCTGTGGTTCAGCTGGTACTGTACTGCTCATTGTAACAGGTTCTCCTCCCGCAGACTGCTGTTCATCGCCACCGCCTCCGCCACCGATTGTTCCAACTGATATGAGCCAGTTGATTTTGTAGCCGTCCAAGAATGTCGAGTAATAGCGGTAGCTAGTGTCGCCCAATATCTGGTTGCCGTTGTTGTCGTACTCGAAGGTTTTGTCGCCGGATTGCACTAATCTGTTCTCGATGTCGTAGGTCATGGCGGTGGTTTCCAAGACTTCGTCTATTATCGTTGTGGTGGAGACCATGTTGTTGCGGCGGTCGTACTGGTACTGGATTTCTGTTCCATCTGGATAAAGCACAGATGTCAAGCGATTTTCTGCGTCATATGCGTATTGTGTAATAACATATCCAATACCAGAATCTACTGGTTCATACATCTTTACACGGTTGGCGTTCAAATTATATTCATATGAGAAGTAAGAAATCACTTCGCCCGTGGATTTTTCATTCACTATCGCAGTGAGCAGGTTCGCAGCATTATAGTATTGGCGTATCTTTGTGCCAGTCGGGTATGTGGTGAGGATGAGCTGACCTAAGGCATCATATTGATAGGTCGTTATGTCGCCGTCCGGGTCGGTGAGGGCGACAAGGCGGTTCAGTTCGTCGTAAATGTATGTCGTGACAAGGTCGAACTGGTCCGTCATCTCGACGATATTCCCATTCTCATCATACTGGTATGTTATGTTGTAAAAATTAGTGTCTTCCACAAGGAAGGATTCTATATCGGTAACGGCCCACATCTCGCGAACCAGCCTGCCTAGAACATCATATTCCTTCTCAAGGGCGTGCATTCTGGGAGGCAGCGGTGTCATGCGGATTGGCAATCCATATAAGACCATTATCGGTGGGAAATTGTATTCTTGTCTCTCATTCTCTGTCACAAGGTATGTGATATTGACCTGATAATCACCTTGGAGGAGTGCGCCGGGCAGCGTCAAGTTGGTGAGCCTGTTCAGGGCATCATAGCTGTAAAGTGTTGTCTGGCCGTTGGCATCGGTGTATTCTATCATGTTGCCAGCCTCATCGTAGGCCCAGGAATAGACGAAGCCCAGAGGTGTTGTTTCGCTGGTCTTTCTGCCGAGAAGGTCGTAGTCATACTGCCATGTGGAAGTATCGTCAATGGATTGGCCAATCTGGCTCACGCGGATTAGGTTGCCTACCTCGTTATATACGTACCGGGTGTCGGAGCCTTCCGCGCCCAATACCCGGACCTGATTGCCCCTGGA
>CALKWP010000037.1 GCA_938004075.1 uncultured Methanomassiliicoccales archaeon | reverse complement strand
GCACACAACCGTCTTGGCCATGTCATCCCAATCAATTTCTTCTGTTTCCCATTTGTGTTTTTCATCAGGGCATAATTTTGATTCCAAAGTGTCTGGCATTTTGTATTCTTTGAAATTATAGTCGTCAAAGAATGTCTGGAGCACATCTGAATTAGGATAACGATACAATGCCAAGTCTTGCAGGAAATTCGCCTTGTTCACTTCGAATGATTGAGAGTCAGATGTGCCTAGGAAGTTTCTTAAAAATTGCTTCTCTCTCGCGCTCAATGAAGAAAAATCCGCGAGAGTGAGCATGTAATCCAATTTGTTTGTGCTCATGGTTCTCACTCCCCCAGCAATTATTCTGACTTCCCGCGCTTCTTCTTAGGTTTTTCAGCAGGTCGCACAATTTCCATTGCATTTATCTGGTCTGCTGTAAATGTGTAGCCATTTCTGTCGTTGTCATATTGCCATTGCCTGTATGCGGCCTTGACAGCTACAGGGCCTTCCTTAAGCGCATCCCTAACATCGTAGACTATCTGAGGCAGTTCGTCGATCGTTGGATAGTCCCTTCCTGCGCCAGCAATTTTGAACCCGCCTTTTTCTGTATATCCACTTTGTTTGGTTGCTCTCCAGCTAATGTCGCCCACACCAGCAACCTGAAAAACCACTTTCTTTACATAGTCTGAAGTCCGGTCTGTTTTCAAAGCAAGGTCTTCGATGGACAGCTCGCTTTCTGGGACCAGAGTTAATTTTACATTTCTTTTCATATTATTCCCTCCTTGTCATGAGGCGCACAAATCGCCTCCAGATTTATTTCCTTGAATTTTGTTGGCTTCCATGTTTTATCCTGGCTTGCGCCGTTGTCTTCCAATTCCTTGAGGCAGAAGTATCCCCATTCTGCCATGTCCGAATCATTGAGATTGGCATAGCCAAAAGCCAATCTTTTTTTCACATCAAGCTCTGCCAATAGCCAGTAGAAATTTATTCCGTCGATTTTCCACAATTGATGTATAACTTTCTCCTCAAGTGGAACATCTTCAGTTTCATACAAGCCAGGTATTTTGTAGGGATTCATTTTTAATCCCTCTACTCTTCGTTCTTGAAGGCCACAACTGTCGAGTCAAGCCCATCAACTTTGATGCTGAGCCATTCTCTGCCCTCTTTCTTATTGAGCCAGACAGCAACGCCTTCGCCTCTATAATCTGGCCTTCTTGCCTTGAAATCTTCGTTTTTTTCCATGTCTAACACCCCCATTGAATACTATCTTCTCAGCCAGCTCAAGATAACGCTGGCCTTTCTGTGTGAGAATATAAAAATCATAAGAATCTAAAATGCTCAGAGGATCATTGGGAGATACCTCACTGCATTTCTCATAAACGAGTGGAAATATTTCAAGCGGGATTCGGTTATGTCCAAGCTCTATAATCAAACCATATTTTGATAGAGAAGCGATTATTGTTTGCAGCTTTGGTATGGCTATCTGCAATTCATCAGACAATTCATCTATGTATGAAGGAGTCTGGCCGAGCGTGAAAAGGACCAGTGCATAATCCCTGTCGTTGTGTAATTTTCTGTATATCGTTTGCTTTGACATAGTACAACTATGGCTAATGAGTGGCTAAATAGCGGAGACGTATGTTTATGCAGTTGCGCGAGAATATGTTTCAGGATTATATTATCTGGCCGAGCAATCTATGTAATGGTAGAAAACAATCTCTTTTGTAAGTCCTGCGAGCATATGGATGAGCTAAAAGACAAATCGGTGGATCTCATAATTACTAGCCCGCCATACTGGAATGTCAGAAATTACGAGCTTTATCTGAAGGACCGAAGCAGAAATTTCAGAGCTAAGCAATCTGGAAGTTATGGGAATTATCTGGCAACAATGGAAAAATGTTTCAGTGAATGCTTTCGGGTTTTGAAAAATGGAAAATATTGCGCCATAAACATTGGTTCGATACTGAGCAATGGAATTCATTATCCGTTACCATTTGACATTTACAATGTTGTCAGGAAGATTGGATTCACATTGGAGCATGAAATAATCTGGAACAAGGCGCTGTACAGCTTCAAGAGCAGAAAAATGGATAGGCGATTTATTATGCCTGGCCAATACAGCCCTAATAGAATGTTCGAATACATTCTGGTTTTCAAGAAGCCTGGAGCGCCAGCATATGAACGCAGACGAAAATCTGAAATTAATAAAAGTGTCGTGGCTGTTGATAAATTATTCAGAAAGGAAACTGCAAACAATGTCTGGCATATCATGCCAGTGAAACCCTTTGATGTGGACCACCCGGCACCATTTCCAGAAGAGATACCTTACAGGCTGATTTTACTTTTTTCATTCAGAGGGGATTTGGTGATGGATCCCTTCCTGGGCTCAGGGACTACGGCAGCAGTTGCCAAAGCTCTGGGAAGGAAATACTGCGGTTATGATACACAAGAGCAATTCATCGCAGATGCAAGAAAAAGGATTGGCAAACCTGTATATTTGAAAAGTTTGGTATTGCCAGAGTTCAAGAGAATGAAGAAAGTACTGATAAGAAAGAGGTGAGGATAATTCTTGTTGGAACCGTATAAGGTAAACAATACTGGAGATGTAATAGAAGAAATACTATATGGAAAAACCCAGTCAATACGCGACCGCATTGCCAAATTACAAAAGATGATTGACGAGCGTCACCAGATTAACCAGAAGGTCATTAACGAACTGGGGGATGAGATAGCCAAAGCAATGACGCTGGCAATGAGGGGATGCCCTACTACATTGGAGGAACACATTACAGACGGGAAATTCGAGCGTGAAGCTCTGAGGCTGGAACAAGTCAAGATTATCCAACAAGTGGAGCTTTGGCGGGACATTAGCGCACTGCGCAAGGAGATTATTGAGTTGGAGGAAAAGCTGTCTGAACTGGATAGGCAAAACAAGCTGTTGGGAGAATGACAATCGAAGAACAATTCCAAAAGATAAGGCCAGTGTTAGGCAGAGCTGTCGATAAGTTGTGGATGAGTTACCTCGCTGCTGATGAGAAAGGAAAGAGGGACATTGAGAACATGATGCCTATGCTAGTTGAAAAGGCATTAAAGATTGGATTTTCGACAGATGAGATTATTCTGATTCCTCCATTAAAGGAGCAAGCAGAAGGGGAGTATTACATCGGGGAAGTCGAGTATGGAAAGAAAGAGATTTACCCATTTGGCTTAAGAGAGAATGAATGGATTCAACACATGAGCATTTTCGGGCGTTCAGGCGCTGGAAAAACCAACTTGGCATATCAGATTCTTTGGAATTTCATGATCGCCAAAAAGCCGTTCTTGGTGTTTGATTGGAAAAGAAATTATCGGGATATGATGAAAATCGATGAGGAAATGCTTATATTCACGATTGCCAGGGAAGCGTCTCCATTCAGATTCAATCCCTTAATTCCTCCGGCTGGAGCCCATCCTGAGACATGGCTGAAGAAGCTGGTAGAAGTCATATCTCATGCTTATTTTCTCGGTGAAGGAGTCATATACCTCCTTCACAAAATAATCGATGGGTTGTATAGAGAATATGGCGTATATGAGGGCAATAATCGTTTTCCTACGATGAACGATGTACTGGATAAGTTATTAAAACTAAAAACAAAGGGCAGGGAAACGCTCTGGCTGACATCTACAATCAGAGCCATTTATTCCCTATGTTTTGGTGAGATTGGAAAGGTGTTCAACACACAGGAACAGAACCATCTTGAAGATGTGTTGAAAAAGAATGTTATCTTTGAACTGGATGCGCTTACTAACACGGATAAGATATTTTTCATCGAATCTCTCCTTTTATGGATTTACCATTATCGTATGGCCGAGGGGCAACGAGAGCAGTTTAAACATGCAATCGTCATAGAGGAAGCACATCACATACTACTGAGGCAGAAACAAGAGGCAAAAGGCGCAGAAACCATTACTGACATCATTCTGAGAGAAATCCGTGAGCTTGGCGAGTCCATGATTATTATAGACCAACATCCAAGTCTGATTTCTCTTCCAGCTCTTGGAAACTCATTTTGTTCAATTACCATGAACCTGAAGCATAGAAATGACATCAACCTAATGGATGACGCGCTACTTCTGACAAACAAGGAGACAATCAACCGACTGCCTATTGGCTATGGCATTGTCAAGCTACAAGGAAGATATTTCGAACCGTTCCTGGTGAAAATCCCATTATTTACAATTCAGAAGGGAATTATCACCGATGAGGATATCAGTAAAAGGATGAGTAGTTATTTCACTGATTACATCGGAATTATCAATTCAGAGCAGAATCCAGAGGTTATTTCACCTATTCCAGAAACAGATAAAGTAAGCGATGAGGAGCTCTTGATATTGTCAGATATCATACACAATCCATTTTCTTCAGTGGTAGAACGGTATCAACGCTTGAATTTAAACAATAGAAAAGGTAATCAGATTGTGCGCCAGTTAATAGAAAATGGATATGTTAGACCAGTGGATATTATCACTCGAAACAGCAGGCTTAGATTATTCGATATTCAAGAAGCTGGCAAATCATTTTTAGGTGCTAACGGAATTAGTGTTACGCAAGCGCAACGTCAAGGAGGGATTGAGCATCGTTACTGGCGAAATAAAGTTGCGGAATTCCTTAGAAGTAGCGGGTATCTGGCTACTGAAGAAGAACCTATTAATGATGGAAAAACAGTGGATATCATGGCTCGAAAGGGTGATCGAACAGTTGTTATGGAGATTGAAACTGGGAAATCTAATCCATTAGCAAATGTCGAGAAGTGCATTGAAAAAGGATATGAGACATATGTGCTGGCAACGCGTCATTCTGTAATAGGAAAGATTAATCTTCAGCTGAATAGCGTACAGCACAACCCGAAGGTCAAAGTGATGCCAGTAACTACCTTATTCGGGTTAAAAATGTAAGGAAGAAAAATGAGGCATAGCTTCCAATAGCATGCAATAAACAACTGCCGATACAGATAATAACGGTACAAACCTTTTTCAAACAAATCATCAGCTCATTCACCGTGATTCTGAGCCTTTGCAGAAGTGTAATAAATTTTACCTTATCTGGCGCTGTTTGTAATCCTAAAATGAGAATGCCCTCGTCAATGAGGAATTGCCCGTAGGCAGGATTTATCGAATACAGCTTGTGTTCGTCCTTAATTATAATCTGGCAATGCAACAAGCCTTCTACTTCCTTTTGAAGAGTCCGGTATCTGATGCCTAGTTTTTTTGATAACTGGGTAAGAGATTGTGGCGCCTTCAATTCTAGAGCACTGATGATTCTATGTTGATTCTTTGTCCTTTTTGCACATGTTTCGTTTCTGTAAACTTCATTAGCCAGAGCCATTGTGATCTCTCATGCTTCTGTTGTCAATAATATTTAATGAACATCGATAATTTATTAATGCTACTGGGGGTGTTTTACCCCCACTGATTCTTAATGGCTCAATGCTCAGCATTAGATATGAGAAAAAACAAGATCGGAAGAGCGTCGTGTAGGGAAAGAGTGTAGATCTCGGTGG
>CALKWP010000036.1 GCA_938004075.1 uncultured Methanomassiliicoccales archaeon | reverse complement strand
ACCACCGAGATCTACACTCTTTCCCTACACGACGCTCTTCCGATCTCATCAAGGACCGCGACCGTGATATCCGGCTGAGGCGCTCCGGTGGAATTTACCACGGCCACTTTCAGATGCTGGCCTACAGATGCGTAGTACCCGAGGTCAACTGAAACCCGCGATTCATTGAATTGTGTATTGAGCAATCTCGGGAATGAGCCAATCCTCACTTCCATGTCAATGATGTTTGAAAGCCATGAATCTTCCAGAAGCGGAGAAGAATACCAGGCAGAGATGCCGGCGGTCTGCGAACCCGTGATGTTGCACCTCAGCGCCCGCGGCTCGGAATTCTGTAAATATAAGCCGACCCTGTTATTCAGGAGAACGCAATCCTCCAGCACTGGCGTCGAATAATAGAGATACATTCCCCGGACAGAGCTGCCGATTATCGTAAGATTTCTCAGGGTTGGATTGCAGAAATAGCTGTAAATTCCATAATAGCCACCCGAAAAGGTGCTGTTGAGAACCATTACATTGCTGGATTTCGCAACCAGCCCGAAATAATTGTTCTGGAACAGCATGCCATCCAATATCGCGGTTCCGGATAATGTCATGCCCTGGCTCTGGCCATCGTACCCGCAGTTTCTCAATATGCTGTTATAGAGAAACACGCTTGAACCCGCAACAGCCTGGAAGAAATATTTGAATGCCGTGTTGTTCGACTTGATCAAGCTGGCATCGGCCTGCGTCGATGGATCCATGTCCAGGTCGGCCATGGTGAATTTTCCGTCAACCTTAATTTTATACTGGCCGTTCCTGCTGATGTTCAATGCCAGAGTGGTGTTCACAAATTCCAGGTTGCCTGTGCTTGCCACGGTCAGGTTGCCAGTGAGGTATATTGTTGCGTTCAGGAACCTTTGTATGTTCGTCACTGACCAATCATAGTCAATGATGACCAAGCCGGTGATGGGGGCTGGAGGAGCCAGTGGTTCTTCTGGTGCTGTGTCTCCGGATGAAGCGGTTCCTGGACCCATGCTCGAAATGAATATAATGAGTGTGAGAACAATTACTGCCCTGGTTTTCATCAGATAAAACAATGAGAATGGGCTTATTTAATACTTATTGCGATTTATCAATATATGATATTATGAATTTCTTTGCTTATCGCCTGAGACCGCATCGGCCATTCTGATGGCTCTCGCTGTTTCCTTGACGTCATGCGCCCTCACGATGTCAGCGCCTTGAGCCGATGCCAGTACTGCGGTTGCGAGGCTGCCTTCCAGGCGGTCATCAACCTCTGTGCCGAGAACCTTCCCGATGAATGATTTTCTTGAAGTGCCAATCACAATTGGAACGCCCAGTATCCTGAATTCGCCCAACCTTCGCAATATTTCAAGGTTGTGCTCCGCTGCTTTCCCGAAGCCGATGCCTGGGTCAATGGCAATGTTCTCAGAGGTGATTCCGGCTTCAATTGCCGATGATATCTGGCGTCTCAATTCCGAAACGATGTCATCAACCACATCGCTGTAAATTGGATTTTGTTGCATATCGCCTGGCTCGCCCTGCATATGCATCAGGATGACAGGGGCACCCGCCTCAGCAATGACACGGGCCATCTCCCTGCTTCGCAGCCCGCCGACAAGGTTGACGATGCTGGCTCCGGCTGCTAACGACCGGCGCACCACTTCCGGGTTGCGGCTGTCAATGGAGATTGGGATGTTCAATCTGGATGCCAATCCTTCAATCACTGGAATGACCCGGGCCAACTCTTCTTCGGTCATCGGCTGGTCCGCACCTGGCCTTGTGGATTCGCCCCCGACATCGATTATGCTGGCTCCTTGAGAGGACATTGCCAAACCCCTGTCGATGGCTGTCTGGACATCGGTGGTTCCGTCGCCGGAGAAAGAGTCGGGAGTTACATTCAGGATTCCCATCAGGATAGTGCGGTTACCGAGCTCCAGCTGCCCGAAATTGCGGCAATTCGAAGATGAAAGCGCCCGAATAGCGCAATCAATTGCGGATGCCAGTTTCGCAAGGCCGAACGGCTGACATGCCAGTTTCGGAATGACGATGGAAAGCTGCCTTTCTGTTCCGGCGAGAAGGCAATCGGTCGGCTTGGAGAGGTCGCATATCACGTGGTAGGATGTCGCGGCCTCGCCGCCTACGGCCAGCATCTCCTGCTTGAGAATGTTGGCTGCCCGCGGGTCAAGGCCTCTGATCATGAATGCCAGATGCCTCATCTTCGGGAGCATTATGTCCAGCGCGTCGGGGCATACTCCGATGTCCAGCATGCATGCCCTCGCATCATCCGGTTGGGAGAACATTCTGAGATACAGTCCGGAATCCATGAATTGGGGAATGCGTTTCCAGATTTAATCCTTTCAATTGGGAAAGGCATAAGTATCCCGGGAATGATTTCGGATGCCATGGATGTCCATTCGATAGGGGGTCGTGGCTTCAGCGGAAACATTTTCCTGATAGACGCAAAAGAGCCCTGCCTTGTGGATGCTGGCATGGAGCAGAGCATCCTCCACGAGGCGGCCAGGATGGCTGAGATACTAGACGGGAGAAAGTTAAGCCATATCATACTCACTCACAGGCACATAGACCATGTCGGCGGGGCGCTGGCTTTCCAGAGGGAGTTCGGTGGCGACATAATGGTGCATCAGGATGATGCCGATGCGCTCAGGGCCGGGGACCAGGACTCCACAGGGGCCAGGATGTTCGGGAGTGAGATTGAGCCCATGCCAGTCTCGGAACTTCGGGACGGGGACATCATCGACCTTGGCGGCGGGGAGAGTCTTACTGTGGTGCACACGCCCGGCCATACCATAGGCAGCATCTGCCTTATTTCCGGAGAAAAGCTCTTTTCAGGTGACACTGTCTTCGCTGATGGCGGCGTGGGCAGGTGGGATTTCCAAACTGGAAGTTATGACCAGCTTCTTGCATCCATTGCGAAGCTTGATGGGATGCAATTCGAGAGCATGTATCCGGGCCACGGGCCCGCGGTCATCGGCACTGCCAGGGAGCATGTCGCCATGAGCCTCCGAAGCCTTGGATTGATGGGGAGATTCGGATAGCCATGCCGGAAATATTTAAATGGGCCGCGGAGCGGGGCCTTCCTGCCGAATTCCTGAAAAAAATCAAGCAAATATTGGATGATGGCAGCGTCATCGTTTTCCCAACGAACACGCTTTACGGCCTTGGAGCCAGCATTTACTCCGAGCCGGGCATTCAGCGCCTCAACGAACTGAAGAACCGGCCTCCGGGTATGCCGCTCTCGATAATGGCAACCGCAGCGCAGATACATAAATTGTGCCATGTCACTGACAATGCGGGATATTTCATGGCGTCGGGGGACTGGCGCATCACCGCGATATTTATGGCTCGCGATGGAGCGCCAGCATCGCTTCTCCACAATGGCACTATCGCAGTGAGGCTACCATGCAGCGAATTGACCGCTTCACTGGTTGAATGCGTTGGCCCGATCACTGCGACCTCCGCGAATATTCATGGGACTCTGACGCCTTCCAGCATTGCCGGGGTGATTGGCCAGTTCGGTGATCGAGTCCCGATTTACATTGACGCCGGGCCATTGAATGGAGCGCCCACGACATTGATAGATTACACTGGTGCAGGGCAAAGAATAATTAGGGAAGGCGCAATGTCAGCGGCGGAGGCAGGGAAGGCACATGGAAGATGATGTCAAAGAGAAGTACCTCAAGGCCGGGGCCATTGCCGCAAAAGTGAGAGCCCAGGCAGTTGAGATGATAAAAGAGGGGAATCTGCTTCTTGACGTTGCCGAATTCATCGAGAGTGAGACCATCCGATTGGGAGGCAAGCCCGCATTCCCGGTGAATCTGGCTATTGACAGCGTTGCCGCGCATTACACGCCGCGCTCCGACGACACGCTGAGGTTCAAGTCCGGGGAGATTGTCAAGCTTGACCTGGGGGTGCATGTTGATGGCTACATTGCTGATACTGCCCTTACTGTCGAGGTCACCACCAGCAAGTGGACGCCGCTGATTGAGGCTGCAAGGGACTCGCTTGAAATGACCCTGGAAAGCCTGGTGCCCGGAATTCTGGTCCGAAAGATTGGAGCGAACATTGAGAATGTCATCCGGTCCAGGGGATACGAGCCAGTGTGCAATCTAACCGGCCACAGCCTGGAGAGGTTCAATCTGCATGCCGGAGTGAGCATCCCGAATGTTGATGACCGCACAAACGCCGACCTCAAGCCCGGCATGGCTGTCGCAATAGAGCCGTTCGCCACCAACGGCGCTGGAAGGGTCGCGGGCAGGAAGAGCGGGAATATCTTCAAGCTGCTGAGGCTGAAAGATACTGGTGACGAAGATATTGATGAATTGACCAGGCAGATTCATGCCGAATTCAAATTCATGCCGTTCCCGGAACGCTGGGTTGCGAAGAGGTGCGAAAGGCCGGAGAAGGCACTCAAGAAGCTGCTGCGCCACGGGATACTTGCCACCTACCCGATCCTGAGCGAGGTCAAGGGCGGGATGGTATCTCAATTCGAGCACACGGTCATAATAACGCACAAGGAATGCATCGTGACCACCAGATAAGCATTACGCTTTGAGGACGCCTTCCTTCATTATCAGGACGTTATCGACTGTTATAGTGGGGGTTTTTATCACGCCTAGCACGTGGACCGAGCTCTTCACGTGCCCACCAAACATTGAGTTGTCTCCGAAACCGATGTTGACAGTGCCCAGGACCTTGGAATCCTCCAGAATGCTGCCCACCAGCTTGGCGTTCGGGTTGAGCCCCATTCCGAACTTGGCAATGTTGCGGGCATCTCTCCCGCCCTTGTTGAGTTCCTTGACAACATCGTGAGCGCCGGTTATCCGGTCTGCAATGCCGTCCTTCACTGAAACCTTGACTGGCTCCTGCAATGTGTCCATGAATGTGCCATCCACCATGATTATGCCGTTGGCTGAGCCTTCGACCGGGGAAATGAATAGTTCGCCTGCCGGGAGATTCGTAAAATCCCCCTTCCTGTGGCATATGCCGCTATCGTCGGTTATCCAGGTTCTGCCGGTTATGTCCATGCGAATGTCGGTGCCCAGCTCGGTGACAATTCTGAGGATCCGGGACTTTCGCAATTTCCTGGCCACCCTGAAGATGCTGCGCCTTATCTCCTTGAAATCGGCGGTCATGCCGCCTTCGTCCATCATCTGGACGGTTATCCCTGGCATGGTGGCGATCCTGGCGCCGTTCCTTGTGGCCCTGCGCCGTGCCGCGCTATGGGACATTGTTTTCTCGGTGGTGATCACGACGACGTCCATCTCTTTCATGAGCCTGGCGATGGAAACGGGCGGCTCCTGGCCGTCATTCTTCAGGTCTGGAATCTTGACCAGAACCGTTTCAGCGCCGACGTTGAGGGATGCTTGGTACAGATGCTGAGCTATCGCTTCCTTCGAATCGTCCGTGAGAACAAGAACGTGCTCGCCCTTCCTGACATTCAAGCATGTCTCGATTGTAACCTTAGCCCCGTCGGAAATTGCCATAACCACTCGGCACCAAATTGCTCAATAGCTATTTAAATGGTTTCCATCTGCGCCAATTCTACAAATTATTTGGTACATACAAATTCATTAATATACATCCATCTTCACCGGGAAATGCATGGACAAAATGAAAAAGGCACTGGACGACCTTAAAAACAGCAAGCCCGTCTTCGTTTACGACGCGGATGGAAGGGAGGAGGAAACGGACATACTGTTCGCTTCGGGAACGGTCACTCATGAGAACGTGAGGTTCATGAGGAAGAATGGCGGCGGGCTCATCTGCACCACGGTTTCCGACGAGATTGCTGAGAAGATCGGATTGCCTTTCCTGGTGGATGTCTTCAAGACCGCGCAGGCTGTTCATCCAGTACTCAGGAATTCCCTGCCGGACACGCTGCCATACGACACGAAATCAGCGTTCTCCATCACCATCAATCATAGAAAATGCTATACCGGGATAACGGACATCGACCGGGCGCTCACGATCGCGGAATTCGGGAAACTGATTGGGGAAGTCCAACTCGGCAAATCGGAGAACCCGCTGAAGTCATTCACCAAGGGCTTCAGGGTGCCTGGCCATGTGTTCTTGCTCAGGACATCCAAGGAGCTGCTGAAGGACCGTATAGGCCACACTGAACTGTCAACGGCCATGTGCATAATGGCCGGGCTGCCGCCGACCGCCACCATCTGCGAGATGATGGGCGATGATGGAAAAGCGCTCTCGAGGCCTGATGCGAGAAAATTCGCGGAATCCAATGGATTCATATTCCTGGAGGGATATGAGGTTCAGGAGGTATGGAAATCATGGTCAAAGTGATGGCTTCCGGGGTGTTCGACATCCTGCACCCGGGGCATCTGCATTTCCTGGAAGAGGCAAAGAAACTCGGGGATGAACTGATAGTCGTTGTGGCGACGGATAACACGGTGCGAGCCAGAAAGCATGAGCCGATAACCCCGCAGGACATGAGGCTGAAGATGATTGCGGCCCTTAGACCGGTTGACCGGGCAGTGCTGGGCCATGATGGAGACATGTTCAAGATTGTGGAAGAACTCAAGCCGGACATAATCGCGCTTGGCTTCGACCAGCATCACGGGGAGCAGGAGATAAAGGCCGAGCTGGAGAAGCGCGGCCTTGCTGCCAGGATAGTTCGATTACCGCAGCTGGATCATGATTTGACCGGTTCCAGGAAGATAATGCAGAAAGTCATCGAATGGTACCTGGCCGAGGAAAAGCTGAAGAGGGTGGAGGGCAGATGAAGCTCATTGGCATCGCCGACACGACATTCGCCAGGGTGGACATGGGCGCTGAAGCCATTGACGAGTTAAAATCCACAGGCACTGGCTTCAGGATAGAGAGATACACGGTTCCCGGGGTGAAGGATTTACCGGTAGCCTGCAAGAAATTGTTCGATGAGAGAAAATGCGACCTGGTCATCGCGCTGGGCATGCCCGGCGGCCAATCGATAGACAAGGTTTGCGCGCATGAGGCTTCAACAGGTCTCATTCAGGTTCAGATACTCACAGGCAAGCACATAATCGAGGTCTTCGTCCATGAGGACGAGGCAAAGAATGAGAAGGAGCTGAAGAAGCTGGCGCAGAAGAGGGCCAGGGAGCATGCGGTGAACGCGTATGACCTGCTTTTCAGGCCGGAGAGATTGGCGAAGATGGCGGGCACGGGCCAGCGCCAGGGATTTGACGATGCAGGAAGGATACAATGAAAATAGGGAGGTAAAAACATGAAAATAGGAATAGTGGTGAGCGAATTCAACTACGACATAACGCAATCAATGCTGGAACGGGCGAAGAGCCATGCCGAATTCCTCGGCGCCAAGGTGGAGCAAATCATCCATGTTCCAGGGGTCTACGACATGCCCCTGGCCGTGAAGAACATGCTGGCCAAGAAGAACATTGATGGCGTCGTCGCGCTGGGCGCGGTCATCGAGGGCGAGACAGGCCATGACACGGTCATAATGAGCCAGGCAAGCCGGAAGCTTACCGACCTGAGCCTGGAATTCAACAAGCCGGTCGG
>CALKWP010000035.1 GCA_938004075.1 uncultured Methanomassiliicoccales archaeon | reverse complement strand
ATAATACAAATTATGCGTGTTTTCGAGACCTAAAAAAGCCACCATGCTCGGCAGCTGTCAGGCCAAACAAATTTCAGTAACCGGTTAAAAATTCTAGTAACCAGTAATGAAGTGACAATTTTTGTCACAGCCTGCTGTTTGCAGGAGTGACTTCTTTCGTTACCGGTGCAGAAGGCGCCGCAGCCCTGAGCGCAAGGCCGAACTCATCCTAACTGTGAGCCTTTAGCTGGATGCATATCGAAAATTTCAGAGACTTGAGCGAACGCTAGCCTTTCCGGCCAAAGCAATGTTCCCTATGCCATGCCAAATACGCTTGATGGCGTTCAGTCAGGCCAATGATAGCTTCAGCCCCCGTTAGTCCCAGGCGGGTGCGACTACCTGCGTCGAGCGTATCGGAAATTTTCATTTGTCCGGAATCCACAAAGGTCACCCAGCCTCCATCAAACAAGGCATCAAGGTGAGGAGCCAACAGCAATCCGTTGAATACGTCCAGCCGCTCGGCGTCTGAGGCGCAGTCTGCCCAAGGTTTGATATGGGAGGCGCGGAGAAGCCCGGGTACCGCCAGACCACTGACTGCACACCGCTGTCCCCAGTAAGCCAGCAACGAAGCACGGAAAATACCCTGCCCTACCCGCTGTACAACGAGTCGCGTGGCTTCCGTTGTATCCGGTGGGTAGCGGCGGCTTTCCTCGAAGGCTCGTAACCCTTCGCCCGCCAGCACACGGCTCACCGCAGCAATACGACCGAACAAACGATGCAGCGTTGGATAATCCTGAATGTTATTCAGGCACACCGCCCACGGTGGGGTAGCATCGGTTGCTACCGCTGTGAACTCGGTGGCAACCCGGCGAGCCAGGCCGGCGTCACTGACCGCGACACGGTAACCGCTAATCTCGGAGGCAACGCCTACGGTGCACGGGAAAGCCGTCGACCGAAAAACAAGCCAATCTCGCTCCACGGTTGGAGAAAGGTCAAAGCCCGCATCTTGCGCAGCTTTTTCCAGTCGAGTTCGCTCAAGGGAGCCTAGCGGTGCAGCATCGTAATCGTCCGATGCCCCACGATATTGGGCATACCAGCGCAGCAAACCGCGAAGTGCCGATTCATCGGCAACCAGGCAGGAGGATTGATTCGGCGGAGCAATACGTGAATCGGCCTGCTTGATGCGAGAGCCACTGTAATCGCCTTCACAAGGTGAAACCCCGGCTATATCGGGTACCTTGCACTTTCCCAGCAGGATTCTTGTCTGTTGGGACGGGTTTGGCCCCTTGGCCGCGTACATGTCGCCAACTATCAATGCAAACTGGCGTCCGCCTGGCCCGCCAATTTCAAACAGGTGGGCCTTGCTACGTTCAGCCTGGTCGCAAGGATGAATCGACAATTCCTCTGACAGCTCAGTCGTGATGATTTCGAGGGCTCTCTCGCTCGGAAGCTTTGCTGCAATACTCATGCACCGCTGCTCCCGGTCAGTTTTTCGTAGCCCTGCCTAATAATTTTTGCAATCAGCGGACGCCTAGCCACCAGGAAGTCCTGGTAGCTCATTTCTTGCCAGCCTTCTGGCAACGCGTGCCAGTGCATCATCTCTTTCAAGTCTGCATCCGAGAAACGGTTAGCGTACTTCGGCCAGTATTCCCTCGGCGGAATGTCAGAAATTGCGATGTTGTCGTCCCACTCGACCAGCGCGTAGTTGGCAATCTGGTTGGTATCACGCAACTCTGTGGTGCCAATTTTGTGGAGGTAGCGCTTCGGAAACAGGTGGTGACGCTCCAGAGGCTTCTTGTTGCCGATGGCGGGCGGGTCGAGCAAATCGGCGACTTTGCCTTTGGAGAACAGGGCCTTGGCATCACACAACACCAAGGCAGCGTAGTAAGCAAACAAGCTGGGGCCACGGCTAGCCGAGGTTGAAAGCTCCATCGGTAGCGTTTTAGCCCAGTAGTCGTCGGTCAGCGTGGCATGCTCTACATCCTGGAGTGCCTTTACGAAAGCCGCCGGGTCGTTCCCATCAGGTAACAGTTTCAAGTCGGTTTCGTAGCGCGATTCCGGTGAACTGGTGTATCGCCCTGTCAGCAGGGACATGTAGAGCCATCGGGCAATCGTCTGTTTCAGCGTATAGGGCTCGACCTTGAATTCTGTCCGGCCTATCAAGAACAGCTGATAGGCAAAAATCAGGGCTCCTTCCGAACTGACGTAGCGGAGGTGCCGATACCCCGCTGCCCGCACCACATTCAGGAAGTCGGCCCAGTGGGTCAAGTTCAAAACCTTGGCTTGAGCCTCTTTCAGTTCCCCGAACTGGGCGTCCCGTCGAGCAGGACTGAAATCGCCAGTGCGCAAGTCCTTGCCACGAAGAATGGAGTAAACGTGCTCCAACCTGCCACGCCGGAAAGCGACGCCGACATTCACGCGAAGCAATTGGTCCGGTTCTGGTTGGAAAATGGGGTTGAACGGGCTTGCGCCGCCACCTTGCAATGGTTTGCGAGTACCGATACTGAAGTGTTCCAAGTCGGTTCGCCCCTGGTCCCAGAAAACCGACATCAGCGTCAGAATGAAATCCGACTGGTTCAGCTTCTTCCCTTCACTGTTGATGCGAACGAAGACGTCGGCGACCTGCTCCTCGTTTGCGGTTTGCGTCAGCTCCAGTGCGACAAAGGGGTAATTGGTCAGCCCGGCTAGACGACCAATCGCTTCGGCAATTTTCTCCTCTTCATCATCGGTCAATGAGCCGCCATCGGCCGCACGAGCCTCCCCAACGCGTTTGATGTACTCGTTGATGGTCTTGTGGGTCGGTCGATTGAAAACTTCCGAGATGTCAGCGATGAACTCTGGCTTTTTCTCCGTAGTCGCGTCTGGAACGGCGAACTCGCCCTTGAGCGGATTGAAGGCAATCCGGATGAATTCGTGCTCAAAATTGTCACGCAGAACCGCTTCCTTGCGAACGACTGCGTACAGCGAAGTCAGGCGCTGCTGACCGTCCACAATAAGCAACGACGGTGCTTTTTGCTTTGCGTCCTGGCCGATGACCTTGGTCGTTACATCTTCCGCACCCGTCTGCCAAAACAGGAAGTACCCAACCGGGTAGCCCTTGTACATGGAGTCGAATAGGTCGCGGACCTTGGCATTTGGCCAGACGAAAGGGCGCTGGATGTCAGGCAGGCCAATACGCCCCAGGCCAATGTCGTGAATTAGACCACCCAGCGTGTAATGGACTTCTTTAAAGAGAGTATCTGTCATGGCTAATCAAGAAATTGCATTTGAAAACTCGGACCAGGTTTCCAGCGACATCTCAGTGCCGTTTACGAACTTTACGGCGTCCCCGAAAGCGTCACGGCCATCCCGAGGGAACAGCGCCAAATTGACGTTGCCAGGAGAAATTGCGCTTGGGTACATGATGCCGTCCAGTTGCTGGCCATCCGGTGTTTTGAAGACCTGGGCAAAATATTCCGAGACGACCTGAGAAGGAACGTAGTGGATGTGCTCCCGACCATCCTTCTGCACTGGCTGGCAAATATCTGCGACGAAACCATTGAGGAAGAGAACAACTTCCCGAACCCGTCGTTGTGTGTCGTCGAAAACTGAAGGCACAGGTGGCAATAGGGTCAAATCGAGCACAGCCAGCTGCCGGACCGTCTTGAAACGAGCAACCACAGCGTGGCACGGAGGTCCGCGGAGCACTTCCGCCAGCGCCCCTTTTTTCGTCTTCGCCAAATAAAGATAGGAGATACCCGCCGGGTTCATCCGCCCTGCGTTTGCCAAGTGATTGGGCGGTGCACCCAACTGTTCATCAGAAATTTCCCAGTCCGCGTCACCGACTCGTTCCCGAACTCTGAACAGATTGGTATTTTCAGGCAAGGAGGTCAGGAGGCCGAGTTGAACAGCCATCTCGCCAACGAGTTCCAAGACATCGAGAGGTCGGTGCTGACGCCAGTCGTCAGAACGGTCGACACTGGCCATGAAGAAGTAACGGCTATGATGCTTGACCTTTTCAGCGAATGCCTCCCACGCCCAAGACCATTCTTCATGACGGTGCGAGGACATCCAATGCCCTTCAGCTGCCGACACCCACGCAGTATTCGAGAACGAATTCACGACATCCTCGAATAGCTCATCGTCCGCGTTAAACGGTACGCCCATCAGCGCATCAACCGTATAGACGGGCTCAACTACCCAACCACCATCGTACGGAACACCTGCCTCCGTGGGCTCGGCATAGTAGAGAGGTGGCCCCGCGCAGTTGGACAGAAATTTGGTTTTCTTAAGTGAGTTCTC
>CALKWP010000034.1 GCA_938004075.1 uncultured Methanomassiliicoccales archaeon | reverse complement strand
GACCACCGAGATCTACACTCTTTCCCTACACGACGCTCTTCCGATCTAATTCAGGGAGTAGGCAAGTGGAGCGGAAAGACATACTATGTCATGATTGAATTGCTCAACGGCTATCCTTACGCACCTCCGCGCGTCAGGTTCCTCACTGTTCCAGAGGCGCACCCCAACATTGAAACTGACGGCTCAATCTGCCTCAGCTTGCTCAGGCCATGGGGCTGGCAGCCGACATACAGCATGGTTACTGTTTACTGGGCGCTCCAGAACCTGCTCGCAAATCCGAATTATTCTTCACCAGTCGTTTCCTACATTCTCAACAGACCAGGAGGTGTGCTCAATGGAATTCTTAACTCCAGGCGCTAAGGTGAAATGCATGAGCTTTCTGGAATTCAGGCAGAAGGTCAAAGCAAAGGAGATTCTTGTGAAGCCAGGGGTTCTCCTTCCTTTCTTCGATTACGTGATTACAAACAATGACAGAGAGGTTGTAGCGATACTCGGCGGAAGAGTTGAAGGTGACAGTCTGCTTATCTGTGAGATGTATCTCTGCAAAAGGTCCACTGGCACCAGGGTCAATGTCGAGATAAACCCCGAAGACATGATTGACGCCCAGTCAAGTTTCTCCAAGGGCAATTACACTGTCGGCTGGGCTCACGGCCACCTGGGCTACGGCGTGTTCATGTCAGGAACAGATATAGCCACACAGACAGATTACCAGGCAATTTTCCCAGACAGCGTTGCTCTCGTTGTCGATCCGTTCCACGAGGGAAATCTGGGATTCGGTTTCTTCCGCATAAGGAGCAAGAAGGCCTACAAGATGGATTACAGATTTCTGGTGTGATAACTATGAAACACAAATACGCTGAGTCTATCAAAGATATGAAACAAGAGGACATTGCCAAAACAGTTATTCTCATCGGAGGATGCGGTGCAATCGGCTCCAACTTAGCAGTGTCAGCTGCCCATGCAGGATTCCGAGTAATTAAGGTTGTGGACATGGATGTACTTGAGGAGCACAATCTTGAGAACCAGATGTACACAACTGAGGACATCGGACTTCCGAAGGTTGAAGCGATTGCCAAGCTGATAAAAAAGATTGACCCCACCATTCAGGTAATTTCCATCCAGAAGCCATTTCAGGATGCAACTGATGAAGAGCTGAAAGCTGACGTTTATCTGAGCGGCTTCGACAACTTCGGGACGCGGTTCTCGATGAACGGCCAGTATGTATTGCGCAACAAGCCAATGATAGATGCGGGAATTGATGCATTCAGCATCACAATTCGGATAATTATTCCAGGGGAAACGCCTTGCCTGGAATGCTGGCCAGACATGATACCGAAAACCGACTTGCTCGCATCCTGCTCCAAGAAGAAGATTCCCTCATTATTCAACACTGCCCAGGTTGCTGCTGGATTACAGATAGCCGAAGTATTCAAGGTAATCCATGGCTGGCCTATTACACCATACTACTCTGTGGATTTGAGAACTGGAAAATTCAACAGGATGGAACTCGAACGCAATTCTGAATGCCCGTTGTGCTCGATTGATTGGAAAATGGAGGCGATTGAATGGTAGAGATTGTAATGCCACCGAGAGAGTCCAGCCCCATCGTTGACATATTGTTAATCATACTGACTGCCACCTTTGCTTTCATTGCAGTGGGTTACGCACTGACGAACATGCTATCCTCCCTTATCCCGCTTGCCTGCACCTGCCTATTCTTCGCTATGTACATGGCCCACAAGGGAGTCATCGGTGGGCATTAGATGGCGAACATTACAACCGAGGGTTCCTGGCTCAATGGATACATCACAAGAACAACCATACAGCTCGCAACAACTTCGAACGTGAATTCAGAGCACATACTCCGGGGTATCCACAGCAGCAAAACCCTTACCTCGCTTATTGTGAAAGTGGGTAAAGTCGCCCAGCTCTTTCTTTCCACATTCGGCAATGGAATCAGCAGGGAGAAGTCTGAGTTTTATTCTACTTCAAGTCTTGAGGTCATAAGAAGTCTGATTCCTGGATGCAAATTTACTGATGGTGATTTGGAGCTTGAGATAAAGAAGCACTCTGCCATTATTAATATAGTTGGGAAACCGCACATCGGATTCAAAGGCCAGACAAATGAACTGTTCAATGGCCTGACCTCTGTTGGAATTGACGCCACAATACTGCTCAACATCAAACCCTTGGCTACAGTAGAGATACCCCCATTTCAACCTGAATCCCCCCCGGACAAAACCCAAACCCTCGACTGCACGTTCCTCTCGACCTACTCAATATTCATAACTGACAATGACCCTGACCTGTTGAGCAACAAGGCAAAGACCATTCTCGCCATGCTCGGAAGTGTTTACGAATCAGATCACGCAAGGCTAAGCGTGGTAGTAGAGAGCGATTCAAAAGCAGTGAGAACACTTGGACGGCTCATCTGGGGCGACCTCTCTTATTCGCCTACAGTTCTTACAACAAAGGAACTCGTTGCTTACATGCAACTGCCTGTCATGTACGGCATTGACGAATCTGTGAAACCTGAAATCTATGTGCCACCGCCAACCTCCTTCCAGGTCGAAGAGGGAATTGAGCTCGGCATGACCATCGGTCAATTCGACGAAGAAATTTATCCTGCGTACTTTGACCCAAGCACAATCTTCCAAAACACAGCCATCTGGGGCACCATCGGCTATGGCAAGAGCACTTTCATTTACAACCTGATTACTAAGTTGCATACTCAGAAGAAAATGGGAATACTGGTACTTGATTTTCATAATGAATATCGCAAGGTTGTCCCTGCATTGAATAGCGAATTAGGTAAAGATGTTCTTGTACTGAATCCATACCTGAACCAGATCACGCTCAACCCGCTTGAAATTCCCGAAGGACTTTCTGATCGCGAAAGGAGCATCGCCATATCTGAAACTGTCGAGGCATTCATCCACATTCTTAAGAACCAGCTTGATTGGGTGATTGGCGAAGTGCAGGACCAGAGATGCAGGAAGCACCTTTACGAACTCTTTGAGAATTCCAACTGCCCGACCATCGGCCAGCTCATCAAGCTTTTGGAAAAGGACAAACTCACAAAGATAAAGCAGGACGAGGACAACCTTCCGTTGAAACTATCAAAATTCTCTACTGGCCCTTATGGCGAGACTTTCAATCAGCCACACACAAATCTTCCACTGGAACAGATGGAGTCCTGCACAACCATAATCGAGCTTGGCAAATGGCCAATTGAGCTCCGCTCATTTTTCTCCATCGTTCTATTGAACAGATGGTGGACGCGAAGACTGGCACAGAATCCGCAAAATGCAAAACCGCATGTCCTGGTCCTCGATGAGTTCCACCACTACGACAACCTGCCCATAACCAGAAAGATACTTTCAGAGGGAAGGAAGTACAAGCAGGGTGTAATTTGTTCGCATCAGGGACCATTCCAGATAACAGACAAAGCACTGCTCGGCGACCTCGTACGGAACACTGTTACCAAGGTTGTGTTTCGGCAAATGCTCAGGCAGGACATAGAAATAATCCTGGGAAGCATTGGATTGCATGATATGAAGTGGAGGGATTATCTCACACGATTGGAAATCGGAGAAGCTATCATATCACTGCAAGGAATTCCTCAGCCATTCAGAATCAAGACCCCGCCATTTGAGCAGAGTCAATCCATACCTGATGAGGTGGTAAAGGAAAAGCACAACCATATTCTCATCGCGCCAACTGCTGAAAGCGTAGCTGTCGAGCCTGGCATGGGAAATCTTGAAAAGGAATTCCTCCAGCTCGTTCATGATAACCAATACAGCACGACTAGCGATATTGTCAGCCACATGAGAATAATGCGAAGCGAAGGATACAATCTCAAAAACCGGCTTGTCGAAGAGGGATTAGTGCTCGAAGAGTCTGTGCGGACAGGTCGGGGCAGGCCAAAGAAGATTCTCAAACTTACAGATGACGCGTATGCTCTCCTGGGCATTGAGCACGAGGGAACGCCTGCACATTACGGAGGGGACGAACACCAGCACATGATTGAGCGAATCGCAGATGTGCTTTGCAGGAACGGCTGGGTTGTCGTGATAGAAAGCGACGGCTGCGATGTCAAGGCCGACAACCGCACTGGCACAAAGCTCGCCATTGAAGTTGAAACCTGCAAGGCGTTCAACGAAGAGCAAATCATCAAGAATATTGAGAAGAACCTGAAATGGGCTGATAAGGTATTTTTTGTTGCTCCGAATGCGCGGGACAAGGAGAAAATCCACAATCTCGCTAAGGAACATGGTTTCGAGAAAGTAGAGGTGCTTACCTATTCAGACCTGGACAATGTAAATACACTCTTCAAGCTTACCAGTTACTCGAAGTACATGCGTGAGAAGCCGGAGGTAGTCGATGGCTAGATCGGAAGAGCGTCGTGTAGGGAAAGAGTGTAGATCTCGGTGGTC
>CALKWP010000033.1 GCA_938004075.1 uncultured Methanomassiliicoccales archaeon | reverse complement strand
CTTCAAGATAGCCATGGCGACACTTGACGGCGGCCGCATAGGCATCGCCGCCCAGGCCCTTGGTATCGCCCAAGCCGCTTACGATGAGAGCGTGAAATACGCCAAGCAGAGGGAGCAGTTCGGCAAGCCGATATCCAGCTTCCAGGCGATCCAATGGTTCATTGCGGACATGGCAACGGAGATTGACGCCGCGAGGCTGCTGGTCTACAAAGCCGCATTCGACAAGTGGAAGGGCCGCCCCTACACCGTTTCCGCGGCGATGGCAAAGTTCATGGCATCCGATGTAGCCATGAAAGCCACTAGGAACGCCATCCAGGTGCATGGCGGATACGGCTTCACCAAGGAATACCCGGTGGAGAGATTCTACCGCGACGCGAAAATAACCGAGATATACGAGGGCACGACCGAAGTCCAGAAGATGGTCATCGCGGGTGACCTACTTAAATAATTAAAATTATATATTATGGAGGAGAAAAAATGAACATAATCGTTTGCGTGAAACAGGTGCCAGATACGACCGACGTCAAGATAGACCCGAAGACCGGAACCCTGATAAGGGAAGGCGTGCCAAGCATAGTGAACCCCGATGACAAGCATGCGTTGGAGGAGGCTCTTCGCCTGAAGGGGAAGTTCGGAGGGAAGGTCACAGTCCTTTCAATGGGCCCGCCGCAGGCCGAGGACGCTCTCAGGGAGTGCTCGGCTATGGGCGCCGATGACATGGTCCTTCTTTGCGACCGGGCATTCGCCGGCGCTGACACCTGGGCCACTTCCTATACTCTGGGAGAGGCCGCAAAGAAGATTGGCTATGACCTGATAATCTGCGGCAGGGAAGCCATTGACGGCGACACTGCGCAGATCGGACCGCAGATGGCGGAGCATCTCAAGATACCTCAGATAACCTACGTCCGGAAAGTCGAGATGGGTGATGGGAAAGTAGTCTGCGAGCGCGCTCTCGAGGACGGTTACGAGAGATTGGAAGCAGACCTGCCAGCATTGCTCACTGTCATCGCTGACATCAACAAGCCGAGGTATCCGAGCGTCCGCGGCATTGTTGAGGCGTACCGCGAGAAGAAAGTTACCGTGTGGAACGCAAAGGACCTGTGCGCCGATGGGACTTGCATCGGGCTTGAGGGCTCCCCGACCAATGTGAAGAGGTCTTTCGCGCCTGAGCCGAAGGGCAAGGGCGAGGTCCTGAAAGGCAACGCCAAGGACATGAGCAAACAGCTCGTCCAGAAGCTGAAAGACAAGAATGTTCTGAGGTGATTAAGATGATGAAAGTTACAATAAACAAAGACGATTGCATCGGCTGCGGAATCTGTGTGAAACAATGCCCGGCCGGATACGAGCTCAACGAGGAGATGAAGGCCATTGTGAAGAACCCAAACGCGCCGGGCGTGAAGGAAGCATCCGAAGCCTGCCCGGTCGCTGCGATAACAGTGGAAGGTACACCCGAGCCGCTGGCGCCGAAGACAAAGGTGATGGTCTGCGAGGCGAAGCCATCCGTTTGCGACTACCATGGCGTCTTGGTTTTTGCCGAGCAGAGGGGCGGAGAGCTGAAGAAGGTCTCCCTCGAATTGCTGGGCCGGGGCCGCGGGCTTGCGGATGACCTGGGCGTGCCGCTGTTTGCCGCATTGCTCGGCCACAAAGTTGAAGGACTGGCCAAGGCGCTCATTGCCGGTGGCGCGGATAAGGTATACCTCATAGACGATGCCCATCTTGAGAAATACAACACCAGCTGCTATGCGAAAGCCATGTGCGACCTCATCAACGCCGAGAAACCGGAGATCGTGCTCTACGGCGCCACTCACATCGGAAGGGACCTGGCGCCCAGGATCGCTAAGCGCCTGGACACCGGTCTTACGGCAGATTGCACGGAACTCTCCATAGAAGCCGAGACAAAGATGCTGCTCCAGACAAGGCCGGCATTCGGCGGGAACATCATGGCAACCATCATGTGCCCGGATAACAGGCCGCAGATGTCAACCGTGAGGCCGGGGATAATGAAATTGCTTGAGCCGGACGCAAAGCGCAAGGGCGAAGTCGTGAAATTCAAGGTCGAGCTTTCCAATGCGGATGTGATGACCAGGATTATCGAAATAATCAAGGAGCGCAAGCAGGTGGCGAACCTCGAGGATGCGAAAATCATCGTATCCGGCGGAAGGGGCGTCGGCAGCGCAGAGGGTTTCAAGGTCATACAGAAACTGGCTGACGCGCTGAATGCGGAAGTCGGCGGCTCCAGAGTAGCGGTCGAGAAGGGCTGGATCTCCAAGGACCATCAGGTCGGCCAGACCGGAAAATCCGTACGCCCGAACCTGTACATCGCCTGCGGAATCTCCGGCTCGATACAGCACCGCGCCGGAATGCAGAACTCCGGTTGCATAGTCGCAATAAACAAGGACCCCAACGCCCAGATATTCACTGTTGCTGACATCGGCCTGGTGGGAGACCTTTTCGAGGTCATACCCGCACTGATAGAGGAGTTGAAAGCCGCCAAGATCGGAGCGTAATCCGGACATGTTCGACAGGCAACGCGCTATCGACTTGCTTGTTCAACTCGTAAAGGCAGAGTCCGAGCCGCAGATGTCAAAAGAGCCGGTGCTTCAGGTTGTAATGCCATTGCTGGAAGGCATGGGCATGACCATAACCCGGCACGAAGGCAACGGAAACCCTGCCATACTGGCTACCAGGGGCAAACCGATGATTCTTTTCAACGGCCACCTGGACACGGTTCCCAAAGGCCCTGGCTGGAAGTTCGGCTTCGGCCAGATTGACGGGGACCAGGTCTACGGCCGCGGGAGCCTTGACATGAAGGGCGGCTGCGCCGCGCTGCTGCTGGCAGGCCGGGAACTGGCAAGGAAGGATATTGACTTCGCCATAATGTTCAGCACCGATGAGGAAGTTGGAATGGCAGGCGCCAAGGAAGTGGCTGCCAACCACCCGGAGCTGGCCAGGATTCCGCTATTCATAATCTGCGAGCCGACTGACATGACTCCCGTAATCGATGAGAAAGGCATCGTCCAGTTCAGAATAACCACATACGGGAAAAATGCTCATTCGAGCATGCCGGAGCTCGGGAAGAATGCCATTCTGGACCTCATGGACAGGTTGAATGAACTAACTGAATCAGAACTGTTCGGCCACAGCAGGCATGACCCGGTGACCATCGGCATAAACATGATATCCGGCGGCACCGGCATGAATGTTGTTCCGGAAAGCGCCAGCGCGGTGGTGGATGTGCGCTTCCCGGCTGACTACACATGCGATGAGATGTTCGGCATCCTGAAGAAGCTGGTCCGGGCGGACGATGATACCGTTGAGGTGGAGCTCATCCATGACCTGCCGCCGGCCAGGTCCGGCATTTCCCCTGAATTTTTGGTCAGGGTGGAGAATCTTGTCGGCGGAAAGGCTTACTCAGTCCCCTACGGCACCGAGATGGCCGTGTTCGGGAAGCTTAATCCAAACATCATGGTGCTTGGGCCGGGGAAGGAGACAATGGCGCATCAGGTGGACGAGTGGGCGGACATAAAGGATGTTCTCAGGGCCGCCGAAGTGTACGTTGAACTGGCCATGAGCCTATGACACGCGATTTTCAAACGTTATATCAATATACGAAAAGCGCTTCTACCTCTTGATAACATGATAGACCGGAAGGAGATCCAGGAAATTGTCAGGGGCTACGACCCGCAGAATATTCACATCGGCATGACAGCCAGCCATTCCGCGCTGGATATTTGCGACGGCGCGGCTGAAGAGGGGCTGCCCACGCTGGCGGTATGCCAGAAGGGGCGCGAGAAAACGTATTCACATTACTTCAAGGCCGAGAGGGGCGCCGACGGATTCCCGACCAGGGGCATGGTGGACCAAGCCCTGGTCCTTGACAAGTACAATGATGTCATGAAGCCGGGGAACCTGAAATCCCTGCGCGAAAGAAATGTAATATGGGTGCCCAACCGCTCCTTCACTTCATATTCCAAGATTGCCGATGTCGAAGATGCATTCAAAGTTCCGATGTTCGGCAGCCGCAACCTGCTCCGCAGCGAGGAGCGGGGCGAAGAACATGATTATTACTGGATGTTGGAGAAGGCCGGATTACCGTTTCCTGAGAAAATCGCATCCCCTGAGGAAATTGACTGCCTCTGCATCGTGAAGCTGCATCACAAAGTGAAGAAGCTGGAGCGCGGGTTCTTCACTGCATCGACACCCGCGGAATATCAGGAAAAATCGAAAGACCTGGTGAAGCACGGCGTGATAAATGAAGAAGATTTGGCTGGAGCCAGGATAGAAAAATATGTGATAGGCCCGGTCTTCAACCTGGACTTCTTCTATTCCCCGATAGAGCCAAAGATGAGCAAACTTGAGCTTATCGGCATCGATTGGCGCTTTGAGACATCCCTTGATGGGCATTGCCGGCTTCCCGCACCCCAGCAGATGGCGCTGGTGGGTCAGCAGCGCACGCCGGAATATACGGTGTGCGGGCATAACTCAGCCACGCTTCGCGAGTCCCTGCTGGAGCGCGCATTCGAGCTTGGTGAGAAGTATATCGAGGCCTGCGCGGAGCATTATTCTCCGGGAATCATAGGCCCGTTTTGCCTCCAGACCTGCGTGGACAAGGATCTGAAATATTACATTTACGATGTTGCGCCCAGAGTAGGCGGCGGGACCAACGTGCACATGGCAGTGGGGCATCCCTACGGTAACGCGCTATGGCGGACAAACATGAGCACCGGGAGAAGAATCGCTCTGGAGATTAAAAGGGCGGTATCCATGGGAAAACTGGATGAGATTGTTACTTAAAAGACAATCTCGTTTCTTGTTCCAAATTAAGGAGATGAAGTATGGCCAGAGCCCCATTCCAGGTTTTGATACTCCCATATCTGACAACGTCAGAAGGTATGATTGAGTATGCCGTGTTCAAAAGGAGCGATGCAGGGTACTGGCAATTCCTTTCTGGAGGGGGAGAGTGTGGCGAGACGCCCATAATCGCAGCTGCCAGGGAAGCCTACGAGGAAGCTAGCATACCGCTGGAATCCAATTTTTTCAAACTGGATTCGATGGCAATGGTCCCCGCAAATGCCTTCAAGGGGCATGAGTCCTGGGGAAAAGATGTATATGTGATTCCAGAGCACTGTTTCGCGGTGGAAGTCAGCAGTAGGAATTTTTCCTTGTCCGCTGAGCATATAGAACATAAATGGGGCGATTGCCTGACTGTTTCAAGGTTGCTCAAGTGGGACAGCAACAGGAACGCACTCTGGGAATTGAACCAGAGGCTTATTGTTACGTAAGGTAGAGAGGTTAGTGGAGAAGAGGCTTGAACACCCGCTCAACTCATCATGCCCCGCCTGCTCCCCGCATTCTGCAACCAATAGGGCGGGGTAGTGCATCGAATCTCCGTGAATTCGATGATGTGATATCCCCAATTGCAGATCTCAATAGGAACCGTGCCTGTGAGGGCATGGACTGGGGCCTTACCAAACGCTAACAGTGGCCCCCAAACACCAAACTCTGGTACAGATGACTATTCTCTCACTCTTTTGTGGGTGAATGTGGGGATAGCCAAACCGCCCTCAGAGGCAGGGCATGCAGCTGCTGAAATGCCCTAATCCGTGATAATCTCGAACCCGTTCTGGTCGAAGATTAGGGGATGGTACTGCCGCTTGTGGTTGGTCTTCCTCATCTTGGCGACGCCCAGATACAGGTTGACGCTGCTGCCTTCCCTTCTGAGGTCCAGGTGAACCACGCCGTCCGCGAGAAAATCCTCATCCCTGACGATGTCCTGGTTGCTGGTGGCTTCGGTGATTATGAATGTGGTGACTCCGAGGGCCCTGAGCCAGCCGAACATGTGGAACAGCTCCGCGCGCTTGTTCTTGACGTCCGCGAGAACTTCTACCGCTGCGAGCGAGTCAATGACCAGGATGTCGTAGCCCTGGGATTCCTTCATGTTCTCGGCGTACATGCGGAAAACGCTGTTCCAGCTGTCGCCGTACTCCATGGACTCGGCATTGAGGCGCAGGTACCCGATGTCAACGACGCTGATCATGCTCTCCATCTCTTTAACTGGCATGTGGAGACGCTCCATCTGCTGCATCAGGCTGTCGCGATCCTGCTCCAGCGTGATGTAAATCCCCTTTGTGTTCTTCTGCTTGGCGTTCTGATAGAGAATGTTGAATCCGACGGATGACTTCATGCTTCCGGGCATGCCAGTAAGCAGCACCACGAAGCCCTTGGGTATCCCGCCTTCCATGTTCTCATCTAGACCTTTGATGAATGTCTGAACCCTTTCTTCTGCCATATTAATCACTCAACCTCTGTAATTGGACCTTGAAAGCCGTTTTGGATTATAACCTTTGCCGATGCCCTATCTCTTCCTAACTGGGAATTGGATCTCTGCATAGATTATCGTCTGGCCGTCTTTGACCTTCGGCTTTTTCGGATATGACTCAACTGGTGGGCCAGTTATCTCGCAACCCTCGCTCTCTATCCATTCCACAAGTTCCTTGTAGCTATTGCCATACTCGGATGAAGGCGCCTCGAACTTGTAGCAGGCAACCTGGCTCTCGGTCAGTTCTATCAGGCTGACGCCATCGCTCGGCTTTGCATCGCCATGAACCGGAATCCCTACCCAGCTTCTCAGTTCCTCGGTAGGCGTGGTGTTGGGGTTGTCCGGATATATCGTAAGGGGCACAAAGCCTGGCCTGAGCTTATTGACTTTGGCCCATTTGTACAATTTACCGATTATCGATTCGAACGGAACCGTCCCATAGCATCCGACATGTTCTATGTAAGCTACCGTTGTGGCCTTTCGTTTCTTCATCTTCATTTTTCCCATGGATTCCCTCAATTGACAATCAATGTCATGATATTTAATATTTACATCCCCAGCAAAAATATAATAGCTGCAACCCGCATCATCCTCCGATGCCTGAGCTTTCGAGGATCGGGGAAAGGGCCATTGTGGCGGACTTACTCAGAAGGTACGATGCCAGCGGCGAGCTGATGCTGGGAGATGATTGCGCAATACTGGACATGGGCGAGCATTACATTCTTATCACAACCGACATGATTACGAAAAAATCCCACATGCCGGAAGGTTCCTCCCCGCAGGACATTGGCTGGTACGCGGCTGCGGTCAACCTGAGCGACATCGCGGCAATGGGCGGCGAGCCCCTGGGCATGCTCTTTGCAGATCGGAAGAGCGTCGTGTAGGGAAAGAGTGTAGATCTCGGTGGT
>CALKWP010000032.1 GCA_938004075.1 uncultured Methanomassiliicoccales archaeon | reverse complement strand
AGATGGTGATTCGTGACTGGAGTTCAGACGTGTGCTCTTCCGATCTAGCTGGTCGTAGGTGAGCTGTTTGGCCCATGTGTTCTGGTTGTTGACCACGGTCGCAAGCACATCATAAGCAATTACCCACTTCTGGGGCCACACACCGGATGGCGCGGGTCCGGTAGCTGTGCCGTCTGAGCTGACAAGCGTTTCATTGCCGCCTACCGCTTTATAATCAGAAGCCTTCATCAGCCGGCTTGCGTCTCCCAGGTCCGCCTCGCCCAGAAGCAAGGCATTGAGCCCATGACTTGAGCCACCACCGGAAACAGATATCTCGGCGCCTTCGAATTCCTCAGCCCATGCAACAGCCAACGGAAGCACCGTGCTAGAGCCGGTCTGAGTTAATTTTATTTTAGCATTCTCATCATCCGGCCTCATGGCCAGATAGGTTATCCCTGCCATTACTATCACTGCCGCAATTATCCCAGCCATTATCGTTGTCGATATTCCTCTGTCGTCATATCTCATCGGATATCACCGTGGTAGCCAAAGTGGGACATGAATATATTGTAATTCGACATAAAATATAGATATATATAGAGAACATTATAGACTATATTAGTATTTAATTGGTAGCAGGGATATAACACCTGCCAGCAATCAATAATCGCCAATCGAAAAAATATATTGCCCCATTGCAGCAGACTTGAATATCCTTGAAAATTATATAATCTATATATCCTATAGAGAATAGGTATAGGTACATTCAAGCATTATGGGAATACAGAAAAAGGAGTAAATCAATGAGCCTGGCGAAGAGAATTGAATCCGTATTATCCAGAAAAGGCACTGTGAAGGCCTGGTACGGCATCGTGATACTGTTCTTCCTGGTCATGGTCATAATCCCGACCCTTTTCGTGCTGAGCTATGCGATAACGGACTGGAACAATATCCAGAGCGATATTTTCACGACACCGCCGGAACCAACCCCTCAGCTTATTATCCTGGAATCGGGAAATACGAAACTTGCCTTCCACACCTATGACATAATCGACATAACGATTTACAATCAGCTGGGGGTGGTGATAGACTCACCCGGGACAGTTCGCCTCAATTACACAGTTTTCGAGAATACCGATGACAGCGTCAAAACATATTTCTCGAAAGGAGACGAGCTTCCGTCCGGGAATTACAATATCCCAATACTGGCAAACAGCACCCACAACGAGATAAACCATGTAGGCACCGTAACGCAGAACGTCACGATGCGAGATGCCAGTGGAAACTACTTGGATTCCTGGGAGGGGCCCCTGTACCTCCGCGCGGGCAGCGCAAGGCCCATGGACCTAATCTGGGATGCCATGAAGGTCTCGTTCGTCATCGCAACCATAGTCACAATCATAGATTTCATCGCGGGGCTTCCCATGGCCTGGCTCATGGTCAGGAAGAATTTCCGGGGAAAGAAGTATCTCGATACTCTGATCGACATGCCGCTGGCCATTCCCACCGCCGCGCTGGGATTCTCGACCGCCCTGTTCTGGGCAGTGACCCCGAAGATTCCCGGCGCCGGCCTTGGTCTGACTTCATCCCCGTTCATCCTCATCATCCTGCTGCATATCGTGTTCTCTTACCCTTACATGGTGCGCTCGCTGGCAGCCATTCTACATGAGATAGACATCAACTACGAGGTAGCCGCCCAGACGCTCGGCGCTCCGCCGCTGACTGTTGCCAGAACCATCACGCTTCCGCTTTTCAGAGCCGGCCTTGTGACTGGAATCATCCTCTGCTTCTCAAGGAGTCTGAGCGAGACCGGCGGAACCGTTGCCGCCCTGGCCATGCTGACTCCCTGGCTCTCCGACATGGCGTATCCGATGCAGACCGGGCCGACGCTCATCGGCGCGTGGAAGCATGCCGGCGGCTTCGAGCCGCAGTTGGCTTTCACTGCAATGCTGCTGGTGCTAATCTCCCTGGCCCTTCTGGTCGTGGTCAAGATAGTCATCATGAAATTCAAGCTGCCTTTGAGAAAGGTCATGCCTGGGCCCGAGCGGCTCCTCAGCAAAGGCGCGGTTCCCAAATTGAAGGATGCCCTGGCCATGATCTTCATGGTGCTGGTTCTTCTCATTCCATCATTCTTCATCTTCAGCTTTGTCTTCACCGGCGAACCGGCCCCGGTGGACTGGGGAACGTTCTGGCTATCCATGGGGTTCTCTTTCCTTGTGGCGGGTGTGATAACCCTGTTGAACATTCTCTTCGGCGTCCCGCTGGCCATATTGATCGTCAGGGGGAAGAACAAGATGCTCTCCAACATCCTGGACGTGCTTGTGAACATGCCGCTAATCGTTCCAACTGCCGCGCTGGGCGTCTCACTGGGAATGTTCTGGAACTCTATGAGCATCGAAATGGCTCTGTTCCTTGTCATATCCGCGCATCTGGCCTTTACCTTCCCCCTGGTAGTCAGGAACGTTGCCGGCGCACTGGAGGAGCTTGACCCGACTTATGAGGAGACGGCCAGAACCCTGGGCGCGAAACCCATGTTCGTGTTCAAGAAAATAATGTACCCGTCCATAAAATTCTCGATACTGGCCGGAGCGATAATGGCATTCACCAGAAGTCTTGGGGAGACTGGCGCCACGTTGGCGGTCGTCAAGGATGCGAACACCGTGCCGGTTTACATTGTCGGGCTTGTCAAGGTAGGAAGCTACTACCCGGCAGCGCTGGCATGCATTGTATTGATAGCGATCACCTTCATCACGATGATGGTAATGAGATACATAACCAGGAAAGCGGAGAGGTGAGCATGCCAGAAATAATCATCAGGAATCTGAAAAAGGTCTTTGGCGATCTTGTTGCCATTGATTCCCTGGACCTCACTGTGAAGGATGGCGAGTACCTGACTATCCTGGGCCCGACCGGCGCGGGAAAGACCACACTTCTCAGGTTGATTGCCGGACTTGAGAAGCAGACATCCGGAAGCATCCATATCGATGGGAAATGCGTGGATGAGCTTCCTCCCGAAGATAGGATGGTGACCTTCCTTTCCCAGACATATTCGTTGTTCCCTCACATGAACGCCTGGCAGAACACAATTTTCGGGCCGATTGCAAGGGGGTGGGATTCCGAGAAAGTGGACATAATCGGCCGCGAGATGCTTGAGATGGTCCATCTATATGACCGGAAGGACGCGTTACCCCATGAGCTCAGCGGCGGCATGCAGCAGCGAAATGCGCTGGCTAGAGCATTATGCGCGGATGCGAGAATCCTGTTGCTGGATGAACCGCTCCGCGCGCTGGATGCGAGACTGAGGTTGGACCTGAGGCATGAGCTCAAGAAACTTGTCAAGGACATGGGCATGACAGCCATTCACGTCACCCATGACCAGGAAGAAGCGCTCACAATCTCAGACAGGATCATCATGCTCAGGGACGGGAAAATAATACAGTCCGGTACCCCCCAGGAAATGTTCAATAAGCCTGCGAGTCCGTTCATCCATCATTTCATAGGCGAAGCGAATTTCATGGAGGGGACTCTGACAGGCAAAACGGGAACCGGTTCCCGTCTGACCGGCGAATCAGGCAGGACCTACGATATAGCCGCAACCAATCTTGAGGTCGGCGCGAAAGCCGTTGCTGGCATAAAAACGGAATTCACAATCATGGAGAAGGAGGCGAAGGATGGCGTCAACGATTTTCCTGGAACAGTGGAGAGAAAATTGTTCCTTGGCCGCTTCACTGATTTTGAGATAGCCCTGGACAACGGCCATGTTGTGCATGCCAGGTTGCCCAGCTCGATTGCGCACAAGTTCGACGAGGGAGACAAGATAAATGTGCATTTTGACCCGGAAAGATTGCTGGTATTCCCGGTGCCAGAGAAAGGCCTGAAAGCGGAACTGGAGATGATGTGATGCCAGAGATCGAGCTCAGAAACATCTCAAAGCGTTTCGGAAAGGTCGTGGCTGCCGACCAGATCAATCTACATATCAAGGAGGGGGAATATGTTACAGTCCTGGGCCCTTCCGGTTGCGGCAAGACAACGCTGGTGAAGATTCTTTCAGGCATCTGGGAACCCACAAAAGGAGATTGCTTCATTGACGGGAAGAAGGTCACCGGCATACCGACATATGAGAGAGACTTGGGATACATATTCCAGAACATCGCGCTTTTCCCTCACATGACCGTATGGCAGAACGCGAATTACGCGCCTATTGTCAAGGACTGGGACCATGAGAAAGGCGAGAAGGTAACCAGGGAATCCCTTGAACTGGTTAACATGCTTCGGAGGAAGGGCTTCAAACCATTCGAACTGAGCGGAGGTGAAAAACAGAAGGTGGGCATTGCCAGAGCCCTGTGCTCCGGCTCGAAATTGCTCATACTGGATGAACCACTGTCCGCATTGGATGCAAGAGTTCGGCTCGAGCTCCGATACGAAATAAAGCGTCTGGTCAAGGAGCGTGGCCTCACTGCCATTCATGTCACCCATGACCAGGAGGAAGCTATGTCAACATCTGACCGCATCGTGCTGATGAGGAAGGGTCGCATAGTCGAAGTTGACACCCCCCAGAACCTCTACAATAAACCAAAGAACCTCTTCACGGCCAATTTCATCGGAGAGGCAAATTTCATAGAAGGGAGCATCACAGAGTGCGGAACAGGGGAGGTTGCGGAATGCAGGACCGGGCCACTGTCAGAATGCGGTGCTGATGAGTGCATTGCCGAGATAAGGCACAAGCACCGTCTCGTTTTAAAGAACCCGGGCGGCATCTTCAAGATGGGAGACGGAGTGGTCATTATGGCCAGACCAGAGAATCTATCGATATCCGTGAATGAGAAGGAGAATGCAATCAAGGGTAGAATTATCGACAAGATATTCATGGGTTCCTATATGAGATACCGGGTGAAACTGGCGACGCAGGATACGGTCCAGGTCGAGGTCCCGGAAGCCGATGACAAGATATTTAATATAGACGAATCGGTTAATGTCATATTCAGACCGAAGAAGCTCCTGGTCTATCCACGGCCCAGGCAGGGATTGAAAGAGGTGTTGAGCCTTGAGTGAAGACAAATATTCGACATGGTTCGCGAGGCGAAGGGAATCGAACGTCATGGATGGCGTGAAGGAACACATACTGAAAGTGCAGGACACCTGCGAGGAGATGGAGAATGCCATCAACGCGATTCTCACCAAGGACCTGCCCAGCGCTAGGCAGGCCATCGAAAGGCTTTATGCGGATGAGAAGGCAGCGGACAACATCGAGAACCGTCTGAATGAGGACCTCTCTATCGGCGACCTTCCTGCCAAGGAGAGGGAGGATCTGATGCATATGGTCAAGAGGATTGACCACATCGCTGACTGGACTAAGAGCGCCGCAAGGAACATAGAGATAATAATTGACGCGAAAATCCAGGTTCCGGATAATGTCTGGAAGGACATCCAGCATCTCGGGCACAGGGTCTCGGAAACTGCCATGGAAGTGAAATTGTGCATGGACTTCCTGGGCAATGACAATGAGAAATTCCTGGAGCACCAGAAGAACGTCCAGAGAATAGAGCATGAGATAGACGACCTCTATTTCGCCGTGAAGAAGGACCTCATGATGTCCATGAGCCTGGATCCCAGAGTGATGTTCGTCATGAGGGATATCATCCATGGACTGGAGAACGCGGCAGACAACTGCAAGGATGCGGTCGACCTGATGCATATAATCATGACTGCAAATAGATAATCTGGCACATTCAGACAACACAGGCGCAATAATTTATTTGCGCCTGACTATATATTTTCATCAAAACTATAGATAGATTAATATGCATATATATCTTAATAGAATTGGAGATATACCATGGAAACCAGAAAAGTCCAGGTTACTGGCGGCTCATCCTACATCATCACTCTGCCCAAGGAGTGGGTTCTTTCAGCCAAGATAAAGAAGAATGACCCTGTGGGCGTTCTGATTCAACCCGATGGAAGCCTGCTCATAACCCCGGATATCAACATGGACCAGGGAATGCCGGAGAAGGAGTTTTGGCTTGATAACATAACAGATGGAACATACCTATTCAGGCTTCTCATCGGCGCTTACATCAGCGGGTACTCGAGCATCGTCCTGAGGTCCAGAAAGGGAATTCCGCCATATCTCAGAGACAGCGCGATAAACTTCACCCAGACGCTCATCGGCCCCGAGATTGTCGAGGAGGAAGCGAATTCAATAATCATCAAGGACCTTCTGAAGCCCACGGAGATGCCATTCGACAAGACGCTAAAAAGAATGTTTTTGCTGGTCAGAAGCATGCATGAGACGACCATGAAAGCCCTTTCAGAGGCCGACAAGGACATAGCCAGAGACGTGATAAATCGCGACACGGATGTTGACCGCCTCCAGTGGCTTGTTGCAAGGCAGGCTCACATGGTGCTGGAGGATATCAGCCTGTCCAGCAAGATGGAGATTAAGCAGTCCGATGTTGTGTTTTACCTGACCATGAGCCGAATCCTTGAAAGGGTCGGCGACCACGCCATCATCATTGCCAGCAACATGCCGAACATAATCGAGTCAGATATGGACAGCAAGACCAGAGATACGCTCGCGAATTCCAGCGCCCAGGCATTGAAATTGCTGTCCACCAGCATGGAGGCATGGCAGAAGCGGGACATCGTTCTGGCAAACAGCACCATAGAATCGCTGCCCAACCTGCTACGCGCATGCAAAAAGATCAACGAGATTGCGGCCAACCTGAGCGGCGAGCCGGCCGTCTCTCTGAGTTACATCTCGGAGAGTATCAGGAGAACCGGCGAGTATGCGACTGACATTTCGGAATTGCTCATAAACACGCTGATAAATGATTGATTTCAGAATATCCTCGGCCCAATTACCTGCCAGAGTATCATGAACAGTATCGAGAATGCAACTACGAGCCCAATCCAGTCCACGGTTTTTGTGCGCTTCTCAACATCGGAGAAAATTTTCATCCGACCGAGGAAGGAGTCCAGCCAGTCCTTGAATATGTAACCGCCGTCAAGCGGAACCGCCGGCAGCGCATTGCTCAGGCCTACCATCAAGTTGAGCCAGAATATCCAGTAGCAGGCATTCGCCAGCACCCAGAACACGCCGTTCGGAAGGAAGGACCAAAACCCTTCTATCGCGTAGAAGTCAGTCAGCACGCCATCCACCGGGCTCAGGCGCTGGAGCGGTAAAGTCATATAAAGGGATATTGAAGCAGCCGCTTCTCGCAGCGTCCTTGACTCGCCTATGGGCTTGAAGTATCCAGTGGAAACGGTCATGGAATTTATGCCCAGATATCCTTTTCCAATGTCTGACTCTCTTCCGGTGGCATTGTATTTATCGGTCAGGTTGGCCATGAGGCGGATGTTTCCCCCGGTTTCGCTGTCGTGAACAAGTATCTCAACAGTCTGATTCGCGGATGCCAGCGCGATAGCTTGATTGAATGTGGTTTGATTCACGATTACAGTCCCATTGAAACTGACGATTATCATGCCAGGCTCAAGGCCGGCCAAGTCCGCGGCAGTTCCATCGCCGACGCTTCTCACACCGGCCCCAAGAGCCAGCGGTTGGACGCTGGACATGAGTATCATGGAAAACACAAGAGAGAACACGGCGGCCACGATGATATTGGAGGCCGGCCCGGATGAATACATGCGAACCCGTTTCTTCTTCTCAACCTTCTTTATGGCCTCCTCGTCCGGTTCCACGAACGCCCCCATGGGCAATATGAAGAACATAATCCCGAGGGAGACAAGCTTGACCTTCGCCAGTATTGTGAGAAGCCCATGCGAGAATTCATGAACGACCATCGCGACAACAAGGCCGAGTATTCCGTACCAAAGCGGAATCATGGGATTGAGGCCAGGAAGCCCAAGCAGCATATGCGGCTCGATCTCGATATCCTTGGCCCTTTCCACGACCAGATAGGCAGATAAGGCGAGCAGCGATGTCATCGTGACCATGGATGCCCCGGTTATGGCCACTGAGAGGCGGCCGTAGAACAGGACTATTTTTTCCCTGGTTGTGGCAATCCTTTCAATGAATTCCTTCCCGCGCTGGGTCTTCCACATGACGAAAGGACCCATGCAGAAGATGTTGCGAGTCTCCAATGGCTCCTTCCATTTGCCCCATATGAGAGAGACCACGACGGTCCAGATGATAATTATGGCAAGCGCCAGCAGGTACCAGAACAACAGGCCCATTCGAATGACTCCAGTATGGCATGTGATTGGAACTTTGTTAATAAAGATGATGGTGTATTTTATCACTGCAAAAGTATTTGAATAATCAAAATCTCACGGACCACAAACAGGTGAAAATCCAATGCCCGTTGAGAAAATAAAAAAGAACCTCATCCTTTTGGGTGATGGCGCCGTTGGAAAAACTAGCCTTATCCGGAGATTCGTGCTTGACCAATTCGATGACAAATACATCACCACAATAGGCACGAAAGTCAGCAAGAAAGAACTTTTGGTGGGCAATGAACGGGACGGCGCGGAAATGACCCTTCTGATATGGGACATTCTCGGGCAGAAAGGTTACCGTTACACCCAGGCGCTTTCATTCGGCGGTATCGAGGGCGCGATTCTCGTGGCGGACCTTACAAGGCCGGAGACACTTGAAAGTCTCCGCGAATACTGGATACCTTCATTGTTGAGCGTTGCCGGCGCGGTTCCCATGATTTTTCTGGGCAACAAAGCCGATCTGAAAGAAGATAGGAAATTCGGCCTGGATGAACTGAAGGCGCTGTCCAGGACTGTAAATGGACCGGGGCTTTCTGAATGCTGCTACCTGACAAGCGCCAGGACCGGAGAATCCGTTGATGAGACGTTTTACAAGCTTGCGGAAACGATGAGGTACATAAACATCAAAGCAAAAAGCGATATTCCCCAGCATTTTGTCGACAAAAGTGAAATACACACACTCGTAGACGTGGTGGACCACATAGTTGCAGATTTCAGCAATCAATTCGGCGGGCTTCAGAATGCGACGCCGATAATCAAACATCAGATGGAGAAAGCCGGGCTTGAGCTGGAAAATCCCAAATTCAAGGCAGTCATTGAATTCATAAATGGATTGGCTGCAGCGGAAGCAAGCTTCAGGACGCCCGAGCAGATAAGTTTGAACCGTTCCAAGAGGCTTTACATGGCGAACCATGTTCAGAAGCAATGAGCATCATTTCTGGGTCTGCCATTGGCTTATTAGTCCATCTATCAGAGGTGTAACGTCATTCAGGCTCTTCATCCTTCCATCCCATGAAACCAGCTCAGGATGAATCGACTCTATCTTGTGTGTGATTTCAAGCATCTGGGCCTGAAGTTTCTTGTTCATTGAGCCGGTGTAGACTACGGCAAGGTTGATATTTTCGCCCCTCTCTAAGAATAATTCCTTCTCCCCGAACTCAAGCTTCTTCACGCGGTCGCTCTTGCCGTTGGACAGTGAATCGGTGATGAATTGCTGGACCGCCGTGAGCATGGCGCCGACAAGGTCGCCATCAAGGCCGGAGCTTTCTGCGGTCCCTGACTGGCGATGGGTTATGAGGCGGCCATCCTTGTATAGCACGAAGACATCGTCGATGGATGGGGGGATAGGTTTGAATACATGCCAGAGTCCGAGAATGGCCATTGTAATGAATAAACAGATTGCCACGCCGGACCATGGCCAGTATATCTTTTCCCAGAATGTGTAGATTCTGGAGATGGTTATTGATGTGCTGTCTGAGGCAATTTCCGGGCGCTGGCCGTCAATGGGGTCCTGGACCTGCATCATGATTTGAATGTTTTCGACAATGAAATCGGAGGTCGGCATTTTGAGCGCTCGCAGCGTCAAAGTGAATGAATGGGTGCCTGGACCTACATCGAAAATTTCCCAGTAGCAGCTGTCCATGAATACAAGGCATTCCTCACTGCTGGAAATGAACTCAAGTCCTTCAGGAATCTCAAATCTGAATTTTACGCTGTCCGCGCTTCCATAGCCCAGATTGTTGTAATGAACTGTGAATACGACCATATCGCTGGAATTGACATTCTTGATGGGAGACATAATCATAATTTCGATATTGGACCTCAATCGAGCGATTACCTGAACCTGGCCTGTTTCTCTTTTCACGATGTGGCCTGTGTTATCAGAATAAGCCAGAGATAGTGTCACGGGTATGCTGGAGCCCTGCGAAATCGAGTTTTTCATCGTTGCATTGAATCGTACCAAATGGCTCGAATTCTGCTGAACAGAATCAAATGTCCATGAAACGTTTTCAATGTCCAGCCTATCATCGACCGTGGCGTTCACCCATGCCTTTGATGCGGAACCCCTGCCAGAATTATTGAGCCAGTATCCATATTCAACGATGTCGCCAACGTCGGCTGAAGAATTGTAAATCATGAGGTCTGCTGACATGGCCGGTCCATTCACTCTCAATGGCGCGGAATCCAGCAAAGATTCGACACGGTTCTCGAGCGGCCCGAGATAATCAAGCGTGATGGTTGTCAAAAGCATATCGCCGTCAACAGCGCCCGGCTTCACGCGAGCATCAAGCCATATGAAATATTGTCCTTGGGGGATATCCGCGAATACATATTTCTGGATGCCTGGATTTGTATCGGAAATGAAATTCTGGAATATAGGAAGCGTAT
>CALKWP010000031.1 GCA_938004075.1 uncultured Methanomassiliicoccales archaeon | reverse complement strand
CCTTCACAAACGCGGACACGGATTACACAATGACGCGCACAATCTCTGTCAACCCGGCGCACTACATCGGCGGCGGAATACTGACCGTAATTTTCTATGGCTCCAACAGCTTCCAGGTATCTAGGTGCGACTTCGCAGAATGTGTTGTAACCTGGTCCCAGCCCCCCTATATCGTCAGCACCACCCCTATAAATGGTGCTGGAAACGTCGGTCTTACAGACACCATAGTCATAACATTCAGCGAGACCATGAACCCGACCACATTCGCATGGAGCATCACTCCTGATCCCAGCCCCGGCCTCTGGACAGCCGTTTGGAGCGCCGGCAACACGATAGTGACATTGAGCCATCCTGTAGCGTTCACCCAGAGCACACTGTACACCGTGACGGTGCTTTCCGGCCAGAACATGGGCGGAACCCCCCTAGCATCCTACGTAATGACAATATCAACAGGATTCGAATCCGGAACTTTCGAAGGGTGGAGCACCGGCGGCACTGGCACATGGTCCTTTAACATTGTGACCGACAGGGCCATCGGCACATACTCGGCCAAGGGCGGCAGGAGCGGTTACACCTACCTCTACAGGGACAATCTCGATCTTAGCTCCAGTGTTAACACGCGCCTCACATTCTACACCCAGTCCATAAACACCGAGAACGGAGAGGATAACCTCCAAATTTTCATCTCCAGGAATAATTGGGCTTCATACGATGTCGTTTTCAGCATAGACGGCGACACGGTGATCGAGAATGCTGCTTCCAACTGGCATTATTATAGCGTGAACCTATCACCGTATGATTTTGCTTCTGACATTGACATCTCATTCGAGATTGATTGCAATGGTGACACAGAATACTACTGGATAGATGACATTAATTTGTGGGGCGGAGGCGCGGCAAACCCCTGGACATTCACGACAACGGGACCCCCGATAATCACTTCCACCACGCCATTCAACGGAGCTGTTGACATCGCGTTGAACCAGGCCGTCGTCATAGACTTCAGCAAGGTCATGAACACGGCAACCTTGACGTACACCTGCGCGCCGAACCCAGGCGGTTGGGCGGCAGTATGGAGCAACGGCAACACCCGCGTGACATTGACTCATACGCCTTTCGCCAGTCTCACCTCATACACGTTCACGGTAACCCAGGCAAGGGACCTTGGCGGCAGCAACATTGTAGCGGGAGGCATGCCAAACCCATGGTCGTTCACCACTATCTTCGACAGTCCGCCGACAATAATCACGACAAGCCCCACCAACGGCGCGGTGCAGGTACCAGTTGCAGAAAATATTGTAATCACATTCAGCGAAGCCATGAACACTGCGACATTCATCCTCGGAACCTCGTTCACAATATCTCCCAACCCCGGCGGGCTGGCTGTTGTCTGGAGCGCAGGCAACACTGTAGCTACCATAACCCACACCGCGTTCGCGCAGGCAACACTTTACACATGTGAGGTTCTTACCACTGTTCAAGATACCGCCGGCAATGGGCTTGATGATGGGCCTGTTCCGAACCCATGGAGCTTCAGATCTCTCGACAACACCCCGCCAACCATAGTCACCACCACCCCCTCAGACGGCTCAACCGGTGTTGGCACAGGCCAGCCAATAATCGTCGCATTCAGCGAGGCCATGAATACTGCGACAGTTGAATCCGGATTTGGCAGCGTCCCCAATCCAGGTGGTTGGACATTCCTCTGGAATCCAGCCAAGACCGAGTTGACAGCGCGCCACTATGACTTCAATCAGATGACATCCTACACTATCACCATTACCACCGCGGCAAAGGACCTCGCGGGAAACGCATTGGCTGTCGGCACCAAACCGAATCCATGGTCATTCACGACTGGTGTAGGCGGCAGCAGCGGAGGAACGCCGGGCCTTGCTCCGGACGGGGTGAACTCCAACAAGAGCGCGGTGACAAAGGCCATGGACCTTCGGAACCTGAACAGCGCCACACTTTCATTCTGGCATAAGTACAACATGGTGCCGGGAGCCAACGGAGGCGTGCTCATGGTCGGCTACTACAACCACTCGGCAATTCCGCCAGCCTGGCAGTACAGATATGTGGTGCCCAGCAGCGCCTATACCGGAAACCTGAGGCTCAACGTCACAACCAGGGAAGATGACTTCGGCACTTTCATGCAGTGGGGCTGGAACGGGATAAGCGGGCGCGGCACTTTCTCATGGGAGAAGGTCAGCCTCAACATACTGCCCTACCTCAAAAACATCCCGCCAGCATATCTTGATGAGGTGCGGGTGAAGTTCCAGTACTACCAGTACGGAGGCGGCACGGGTTATGGATGGTACTTGGATGATGTCCAGGTGATGGTTTCAAGGGCGAATGTGGCGCCGACACCCACGGACCAGGACTTATGGCACCTGACCAACGCTCAAAAGCACAGTGGCAATTACAGCTGGGGCAATGTGGACCCAGTCACTGGCCTGATGAAGTCCGGCATAGACAATTATCTGATGACATCACCCATTGACCTGACCAATGCCAGGAATGCCTACCTCAGCGCCTACGTGAAGTTCAACTTCAACTACGCGGCAGGCTCGCCGCCGGACGGCTTCAGGGTGGAAATATCCAGGAACAACGGCGTGACTTGGGAGGCCGTGAACCTCGGCGTGCGTTCATCATGGAACGTATCCGGCACTGGAAGCGATGCTGATGATGGCTATCCCACCGACGGGAAATCCTACACCGGCATAAATGAAGGAAATTACTGGGTAAGCGTGGGCTCCCTCACCAGGGTGAACATCGATCTATCCAGCTTCTCCGGCAATGCAATACATATTCGGTTCAGAGTCGTGACGAATGCGGACCCGACGTATGCTCACAGCAACAATGCCAATCAGGCAAACCCGGGCTTCGGAGGCTTCTATGTCGATGACGTCATGGTGATGGGCGAGACCATACTGGGGTGATCGTCTTGAAAAATGTGAAAAGAAGAGTTATGTGGGACCGTGGCGGCGTTTCCGAGGTGATAGGCACAATCCTTACACTGAGCATAACTGTGGTGCTGTTTTCCAGCATAATCGCCATGGTGAATCAATTTCCTGCACCGGGTGATAATGTCTTCACTGACTTCACCGCCACAATCGAGCCCAGGGACAATTGGAACAACGGTGCCCGCATTCACATCACCAACACCGGCGGACAGAGGTTGGAAGGGATGTGGGGGTTGATTGCCATCACCATAGACACCAACACATATTCGCTTGGCACTAAGGGGATATACGACAACACAAGCTACGGCCTCGGGATACCTCTCATGCCCGGTCACAGCAATGATAATGGAGATGACAGCTGGGACACGGGAGAACGATGGACCTTCTACAGGAACCAGACGCAGATAAGCCGGAACTCTGACATAAGCGTGATTATAATGGATATGGGCAAGGGCGCATTGGTATGGAACGCGCAGATACAGGGCAAGAAGAACACATTCGGCCCCATTATCTCCAAAATACGCATCGACTCGGACAACCGCACCCTGAGGATGGACCCCATAGCGTTCGGAAGGGAGTTCTACCTGTACGCAGACATATACGACCCGGAGGGAGACCTGGACACAACCAGCATTCATGCCGATCTCTCAAGCATCCTTGGCGCTTCATTCTCAACAATTCCGATGTCCGACCCCGATGGTGACGGAACGTTCACAGCTGGCCCTATAATGGGCCCAAACTCCGGTATTGTGCCTGTCGGGTACCACATTGCCATAGTCAGGGCAAGCGACATGAAAGGCATGCAGAGCTCTGGCTCGGCTAGAGTTGCCGTGGGCATAGACCCGGGCGGCCAGCCGCAGCTGGTAATCACGGAGAAGGACATAATCCCCAGCACATCCAGCCCGGTAAACGGACAGACAATCACAATCGCAGTCACGGTAAAGAATTACGGCGGGTGGTGCAACGGTGTCCTCAGGTTCTATGATATCGTCGGTTCCAGCATCAACGACATGGGCATAGTTAACTTCACCATCTCCCAGGGGCCAACGCAGCTAACCAGGTCCATATCATGGGTTGCCATGCCAGGGGGAGAGCACAGGATAATGGCGGAGGCAATTCCTTTGGATGCTGTTGACCCAGTCATGGGGGACAACAACAATTACACCAACGTGACCGTTTTGCCCAAGATATTGCTTGTGGACGATGACAACCATCCCAACGACCTGAGCGATATGGACACGGTCAGTTACATGAGGGGCGCCCTTGAATCATCCGACTTCAGCTATGACCTTTACACTGTAGGGCCGCACAAGGACGGTCCGGGCTATATTCTGGGTCAGATGAAACTTGTGGACTACGATGTTGTAATATGGATGACGGGATATGAAACAACCAAGACGCTTACGTTGTTCGACCAGCAGAATCTGACATCCTTCCTTAATGATGACCTGGGCCGTGGAAGAGGTGGAAACCTGTGGATGATTGGCCAATACCTTTACAGCGATCCGGGAGTTCCCGGGGCATTTTTCACGAATGTGTTAAAAGCGTCCGGCTTCATAGCTTCTGCCACCGGCCCCGCGAACCCTCTGATGGGCTTAGTAGGGAATCCCATAAGCGATGAATGGAATTCCACCTACATTCCCATGATGAACCGCGTTCCGGGGAAAGGTCTCAGTTACATGGTAATACCGGATGATGGTGAGGGTGCAGAGATAACGTTCAGGGAACTCGCAGAGCCCCCGGTCTACGGGGACGCAATCAACTACGAGAACACCACCAAGGATTCAAGGATTGTATTCTTCCCGTGGGAGTTCTCCCGCATAAGCGATACGAGCGACCAGACCCAGGTGGCTTATCGTGTATTGAAATGGCTGGGGAACATCACACTCAGGCACGGCAAGGACCTGGCGGTCTCAGAGCAGACAGTGGATCCCACATTCGTATTCTTCAATCAGCAGGTGAGGGTTGACGCAGTCATCCGCAACAATGGCGAGGAGGACCTGACGACCCAGCTCGGCTTATTCATGGACGGCAAGAACGACCCCGAGTACTGGATATCCTCCATTGTCATTCCGGGTGGCGGTAATTCCATTAGCGTTTCGGCAGATCGGAAGAGCACACGTCTGAACTCCAGTCACTAATCACCACATCGTATGCCGTCTTCTGCTTGAAAAAAAAAAAGTAACAAGCTTGAGTGTACAA
>CALKWP010000030.1 GCA_938004075.1 uncultured Methanomassiliicoccales archaeon | reverse complement strand
TTGGTCAAGATAACCATAGGTATCCATTCCCAATAGGATTCAGGGTTAAAGGCGGAGAGCGTGTTTCGATGAGGTCATCCGCATGGTCTACTGGAACCAAACAGAACGGGTTAATTGCATACCCAGAATCACTTTGCCCAGTAATAGTTGTCGATTCTGTCGAGACGATTGGCGTATCTGCTTCTGGAGACAACATATATGGAGTGCCTGTTGTGTCTGATACATCTGCGTGGATACAATTGAGTGACGGTTCACACGGCGGGGCCAAAATGATTGTGATTTCTTACCAATGTGGGTCGCCATACTACGAGACTGCGTTATCATCAAAGATAAGTATAGGTATTGGTTCATCATACTCATCTAATACGCCAATCGTTGATTACCCATGCGGTGACCAAGCGTTTGGCCCAATTCCAATATATATCCCAGCAGGTGAGGCAATATGGCTTTATCGAAATGGGTCTGGTGAATCTGGCAGCCCAGCAAGATTCGCTGCATATCTAATTAGATAATGGGGGTTTTATGTCAATAGCAAGCGCAGCACAGGGAAGTCCTACCCTTGTATTGGATACGGAGACAACGCTCACGACCCAGACAACGGCAGGTGTCTACCAATTAGTCACAGACTTATCCAACCTTGCGACCGGTGACACGTTGATATTGAGAATCAAGACAAAGTATTACACAGGTGGAACCAGTAGGCTCGCATTTGAAGAGGTATTCACTAATGTACAGGGAGAGCCGAACAAGTATTCTCCGCCTATCGCAATAGACACAGAAATTGTTTGTACGGCAGAACAGACAGATGGTACTGGAAGGCAGATATTCTGGAATCTTCTGAAGGTGAGCTGATATGTCTTCACTGGAAACATATGGGCTTCTTGTATTATATGAACAGGCAAGCCTCCCACAACTTATAGTTTCTGATGTCACGATAGATACTACTGTTGATGGGTCCACATTTTTAATCGACCTTGATGTAGAAGACCTTTTAATCGGGTCAGATGTGGATAACCAGTCGTTCGATGCCAGGAGTGACGTTCCACTACTTCTAGACTCGAAGCTGCCCGCCATCGAGATTGAGACGTATAGTGGCTTATGGTTCAACGCGAACTTCGGGTACGTCGGTTCTAAGCTTCCGGTTCTTGCCGGAGAGATGGCTTTTGGCGAAAATGCCGACGGTGGCGGAACCCTTCCCGTCATGTCTTCGTCCGGATATTTTGGTTGGTCATTATCAGACACAACCTTGCCAACGCTGTCTCTGTTAGGGGAACTTTCATACGAAGAGACAATGTCACTGTCCTTGTCGTTACCATCTGTTGAGATAGCGAGTGGCGTGTTTGGGTTAAGGGGCGCGGGACAACAGAATTTACCAACACCATCACTGTCTGCGAATATCGACGACAGAACTCTCAGCTTAGACAAGACAATACCAATTATTGGTATATCCGGATTAATGGTTAGGGGTGCCATTGGGGTTGATGGAGAGGTTGGGTTTCTCGACCTATCAAAGCCCCTTCCAGCCATAAGGGTATCGGCCAATGCATCGACTGACGGGTTGCTGTGGATTGATGAGACCCTGCCAGTCATTACACTATCTTCTCATGGCACACCTGCGCTACAATTCTCGCTATCGGAGATTCTCCCGGTCCTATCTATAGATGCATCGGCAGGCGGGTACAACTATTCTATAGCGGCCTATCTGCCCGTTATTGGGATGATGCGTGGTGGAGTGGCGGGAGAATACTTCGACTTAGAGGATGATTTGGTTTCAGCCACAACCACAATACTGAGGCACTCCAGATGATAAGGCAGAACATCAAAGGCATGTGGGTCAGGGCTGACGGTGGCGACAATATGGATATCGACGCTACCCTAAATAAGATGGTCGATGTTGTAAAATCAAAGGAAGCCTTTGAATTAGCAACCTCTCAAATGGAGTATAAGCATGCCATCAATCAGTTCGGGCATTACACGAACGATGGCGCACTGGCTTCTATTTGTATCGATGGGGTTGTGGCTGAGCAACCAGTAGGCGAGAAGAGTTTTCCATTAAAGGTAACCGAATCCGTCGCGAAGGAATTGGAATTGCCGTATACATATATTGGCAAAACCATAGAGTCAATAAATTATTATCCATATATTGTAGCATGTAAGGAATCATCAACGCCTACATATGACTCGTTTGAAGGGCTATACTACACCCCGTCTGGGTATATGGTCTCTATGAAACCGATGAGTATGCAGGGCCCATTCAAGATCATTGATTGGTATGATAACCAGATATGCCTTGATACGCCGGACTATGGGCCTTCCAACGACCCGTCTGGGATATACGATTACACAACAGTTTCTTCATGGACAAATGCTGTTGTTTTTGGATTCCCACACACCACAATGATGTCTAGTCAATTTTTTTTAAATGGCACCGGGTTAAAATATGAACCCAATATTCCTTCTGTGAATATGCATTTTGAAGTTGGGGCGTCTGGGCCGAATGTTCTCAAGAGAATGATGAGACACTCTGGGGATTCCGCTCAAATTGCAACATATGACCTTTCTGCCTTATCTACTGGTATAACCGGTTATGCTAAATATGTATATACACAGTGTGGGTGGAGATGTGAAGAAGCGAGTGGGTGCAATGGTGGACACAGTTGGATCTCGGGGGGCATGAATGCTACACACCTGAAACGTATGATTTCCTGTGACGCTGGAAACGATTTATACAGCCAGAGTGAAGTTAATAGTTTACTGTGGAAAATTGATTGCCACGATGAATATGTTGAAAAGTGGATAGAAGCTCAGGGCGAATCC
>CALKWP010000029.1 GCA_938004075.1 uncultured Methanomassiliicoccales archaeon | reverse complement strand
CGACCACCGAGATCTACACTCTTTCCCTACACGACGCTCTTCCGATCTACGGACGATTTTCAAGCGATGGTATGCCCATACTGCACGGCCATTGTCCCGGCGGATTCCGGCACATGCGCTAATTGCGGGCTCAAAACCACATCCGAGAAAGAGAAGCGCAGCAAGGAAGATGAAGAATTCCTATCGAGGCTCCTGGATTGGGGCAAAAACCTGGAAGCGAAGCGGGTGCAGGAAGACAAGATGGAAACCGAAAAGGCCACAAATGTCTTCAAGGACCTTGTTGGGGCAATGGCGCCCACGCCCATGCAGGAAGAGACCCTCAAAGAGATAAAGAAATCCGCTGAAGAGAGGGCAGAATTCGACAAGAGGGAGGAGAGCATTCTCAAGATTGCAGAGCCGCTGAAGAAGGCTCTGGACCTCAGGAAAGCAACATTGAACGGCCTCGAGGCGAGGATCAAAACACTTCAGGCCGAATTGAAGGACCTCAGCCCGGAGGACCTGGATTCCGAGAAGAAGAGGGCGCATATCGAAGCCCAGATGAATGAGATCATTGAGGAGAGGAACACCATCCAGTCTCTTGAGGAGAACATCAGCAACATCGATACGACTTACAGGCAACTTCTGAGGCAGCACTCTGCCGAGATGAAGGAGAAGGAGGATACCCTTAACACCCGCCTTGCCGCGTTCAAGAAGGAGATGGAGCGCAGGGAGAAGGAGAAGGAGCGGCTGAAAGTAAGGGAAGATTTCCTCGAGAAGAAGGAGAAGGAGCTGGAAGCCAGGATAAATTTCTTCAAGGAAAGGGAGAAAAGCCTCAAAGAGACGGAGGATAGCCTGAGGAAGGAGATTGCCGACCTCAAAGCGGAGAAGACCGGCGTATCGGAGCTGAAGGAACCGGTCGCTGGAATGGCAATCGCCGCCGGTAAATGGGTCATCGATCAGGAAGAGCTATCCAACATTCTGAAGAAATCCAAGAAGCTTCGCGATGACTGGTTCGATGAGCAGAAGAAGATTCAGGAAAGCGTCTCAAGCGGGGAAAATCCCACGGAAGCAATCATCGAATCCGAAGGCCGCCTGGAAGCCAGGGAGAATGAGCTTCAGGCAAGAATCGATGAGCTGGAGAAAAAGCTTACTGAAACGGTTTCAGAGGAGAAGGACCTGAAGAAAGATGAGAAATCCGCATCCCTGGACATCAAGAGGCTCAAGAAAGTATTAAAGGCGTTGGACGATTTACTGGAGAATCTCCCAGACGAAGTGGTTGAGAAATTTGCAAAATCTAAGGATTACAAGGAATACGATGAACTGATGCAGGAATTGGGATTGTGAGGCGTGAATCATGGGACTGAGGGACAAGGCAAAGAAGGCTCTGGAAGAAGAGGTCGCGGACGTTCTTGTCAGCGATGATGCTCCACCTGCGGAACCCGCACCTGAGGAAACGGAATCTCTGGAAACAGTTGAAGAGCCAGCCCCGGAAATAGACATATCTGCCAGCATCAAGGTCGAGTCGCCACCGAAGAGCGAGCCGCCGAAATCCGAAGCCGATGATTTTCAGAAATCCATCGACAAGATGAAGGAGCTTGGCAAGGCCGAGAAGGAATTGAAAGCCAAACTGGCCAATGCCGAGAAGGAAAGGGATGCCAACGCATCCAGGATCTCAGAATTGGAATCTCGCCTTGCCCAACTTGAGAAAACTTTGGAGGAGAAGTCGTCCGGGGAGAAGGAAACCGCCAGAATCCGCGAGAATCTGGCAAAAGCCGAATCCGAGCTTTCTGATTTGAAGTCTGCTCAGGCCTCGCTTGAAAAGGATAACAAGGCCAAGGAGAAGGAACTCAGGGACCTTCACGGAAAGCAGAAGGACTTCGAGAAATCCGGGAAGGATGCCAGCGAGCGCACAACTGCCCTGGAGGCCGAGGCCGCCGACCTGAAGTCGCGGCTGAAGAAATCCGAATCCGAGATTGCCAGGCTGAGCGCCGAAAAGGATGAGATCGCATCCGGTCTCGATGCCGAATCCAAGCGGGCCGGAAGGCTGAACGATAAGATTGAGGAGCTGAAATCCGAACTTGCCGAGACCAAGAAGGAGCTTGCCAAAGCAAAGAAATCCCTCGACAAGGAAAAGGAGGAGATTGACGGAAAGGGCAAGTCCCTCTCCGAACTGGAATCCAGGCTTGAGTCACAGCGGAAGGAGATTGACGAGAAAAGCTCTGCCATGGAATCATTATCTGCGGAATTGAAAGAGAAGAAATCCGAGGTGGAGAAGGCCAACCAGTCCATCAGGAAGGCCCAGAAGGAGCTCGAGGCCAAGGAGAAGGCCCTCGCGGAGCTGGAATCCACACTGGGCTCGGAAAAGGATGAGCTGAAAAAGAGTTCCGAGAAGCTTGAGAGAGAGGCGGCAGAGAATCATAAGACGATGGAGAAGATGAAGGCCGATGTCAAGGCCAAGGAGAAGGAGCTGGCTGCCCTCAAGAAGGAGCTTGAGGACGCAAGGGATGGGTTGACAGCATCCGAATCTGACATTCAGAGGCAGAGGGAAGAGATCGAGAGCGCCAGAGCCGGGCTGGATTCCGACATCGAGGATTTCGACAAGCGCCTTGCCGAGCTGGAGGAAAAACAGATTGGCATAGAGCAGATGGAATCTGACCTTGATGAGCGAAACAGGATAATCGATGAGGCCGAGAAAGACCTTACCGGGCGGGAGAAGGAGCTGGCTACCAGGCTCAAGCAGTCCGAGAATGACATCGCATCCAGGCTAGAGGATCTCGAGGAACGCGAGAAGGAATTCGATTCCAAATACATGAAATTCAAATCGGAGATTCAGGAACTGGAGAAGATGAGGGAGGGCATCCGCCTCTCCAAGGACGAGATAGGGGAGAAGGAATCCGAGATACTCGCCAGGCGCAACGAGATTTCGAAGCACCTCAAAGACCTGGACACCCGCAAGGAGAAGGTCGAGGCACGCGAGAAGATCCAGAACAAGCTGGAAAAGAAGCTGGCCAAGACACAGAGTGAGATTGATGAGAAGCGCGCAGAGCTTGAGGCGGTTAGCAAGGACATAAAGACCAGGGAGAAATCTCTTGAAAAGTGGAAGTCCGAGCTTGAGTCCGAGCAGCACGCTATAAAGACCAGGACCAAGGAGCTCGACAAACAGGAACAGAGCCTGGAAAAACGCCTGGCTAACCTGGAAGAGAGGGAATCGGCCAGCGAGAAGCTTAAGTCTGAGCTCAGGCAGCTCAGGAAGGAACTGGACATCAGGAAGGACGAGGCAGATGAGCGCGATGACATCCTGACCAGGCTGGAAAAGGACCTCAAGAAGCAGGGAGCCGAGCTTTCCAATGCCATCGAGAAGGTCGCTCAGGAGAGGCAGCATCTGGAGGAGGACCGCGCTTCCACGGACGAGCGCTCCAACCTGCTCGACAGCTTCGACAAGGACCTCACAAGGAAAGAGAAGGAGCTGTCGAATCTGGAAAGCCAGCTTGCGGAGAAGGAGTCCATGCTGGAGTCCCGCGCATCCGAACTTGAGGAGGAGAGGAACGCGCTATCCGAGCGGGTCAGCGATTTCAAATCAGACATGGAGGAGAAATCCAAAGCCCTGGCAGACGAGACCGAGGCAATCCATCGCAGGGAGATGGCCGTAACCGAGCGGGAACGCAAAGCCGCCCAGAGGCAGGAGGAGGCCGATTCCAGGGTCGCCGAATATTCAAGGAAGGAAGGCGAGCTGCAGGCCCACGAGGAATCCCTGGCAGCTCGGGAAGCTGACATTCTTGAAAGATTGGAATCCATCAAGAAAGAGGAGAGGAAGCTCGAGAAGGAGAATGAGGACCTGGCTTCCAAGATATCCGACGTAAAGATGCGCGAATCCGACATCAAGCTCAGGGAGAAGCAGATCGCCAAGTCCAAGGACAGCTTCGAGAAGCGCGAGATAAAGCTCAACGAGCTGGAGAAGGAGCTCAAGGACGAGCGCCTCCGCCTCATCACCCAGAAAGATGAAATAGAGAAAGTCTGGAAGGACATCGGCAAGGAAACCAAAGCTCTCGATGCAAAGCAAAAGCAATTCAGGGCCAGGGAATCCGAGCTTGAAGCCAAGAAGGACGAGCTCCAGAAGAAGTCCGACGAGCTGAAGCGCCTCGAGATGGAGCTGAACTACAAGGCAGACGACCTGGCGGAGCGCGACAAGGAGCTTGACGCGAACATAGAGAATATGGCCAAGGAGACGGAGGAGCTGAAAGTCCGCGCGGAATCAGTCACAAGGCGCGAGGAGGAGCTCGCCGCTCACGAGCGCGACCTCAACCAGATGGAATCGGACCTTCATTCAAAGCTCGAGGACATCAAGCTGGAAAGGGCCGAGCTGGACAAGATGAAGGGCGACCTGCCCCAGAAGGTCAAGGAGATTGAGAATCAACAGAAGGAGCTCCGCGAGCGCGAAGCCGACCTGAACCGCATGCGCCGACTTCTCGAGGAGGAGATGGACAAGCGCCAGGCGGAGATGGATATGCTGAAGGAGGAGCGCTCGAAGGTCGATGAGATGAAGCAGTCCGCGCTGGCCCTGATGAAATACGGCAAATCAGTCGAGCAAAAGCGCGCCGAGGAGAACTTGAAGAAGCTCACGTCAGAGAACGAGCGCCTGGAAAAGCTGAAATCGACAGTCGAGGAGGACCTCAAGGCCAGGGAGGCGGAGCTGGAGAAGAAGGAGCGCGAGGTTCTCGAGCTTGCAGAGCAGAACCGCACGTTCCAGGACGACCTCATGGCCCGGAGGAGGCAGCTGGACTCCGACATGGAATCGCTCATGGCAGAGAAGAAGGAAGCTGCCGATGTGTGGCGCCAGATAGAGCTGGAGAGCCAGAAAGCGGTGGACATCGAGGAGATAATCTCCGAGCGCGTGGAAAAACTCGTAGGCAACGAGCGCGACAGCATCACCCGCGAGATGGCCCGCCTCAAGAAGATGGAGAAGGAGCTTGCCGCCCAGGAGAAGGAACTGTCCAAGCGCGAGAAGGGCCACAAGTCCGACCGGGGCAAGCAGGAGGCCCAGGAAGCCGAGCTTAAGCGCCGCGAAGAGGACATTGCCAAGAAGGAGAAGGCCCTGGAAGACCGGCGCGAGTACCTGGACAAGCTGAAGGAGAGCTTGACGAAGCTGCTTTAATTGAGGACCGCACCACGGCACCGACCATTTTCACCATGCCCCGTCTGCCACAGAATCTTGCTAACATAAGGGCGGGGTTTCTGAATCGAAGCATAAGAGCTTCGATATCGTGTGCCAAAACCAATCGCTAGACATCAATGGGAGCCGTGGGTGTAAGCCCATGGGTTGGAGCCTTATCCCACGTTTACCGTGGCCCCCCATTTTGCACGCTCTTCCACAGAATGCTGTTCTATCATCCTTCTGTGCCGTTGAGCCGTTCGCCCATATTTCAACACAAACCCAGCGCCTTCTTCAGCGCCCCTGGCACGCACGCGACCACATCGGTCGCGGTCATCGAGTATCCCAGGCTGTCGAAGGCAATATCGCCCGCATACCCAGATATGTACGCGCCGATCCTCGCTGCATTGAATGGCGCGACCTTCTTCGACATGAGGCCCGCGACAATGCCTGCCAGCACGTCCCCGGTTCCGCCGACGGTCATGCCTGGATTTCCAGTCCTGTTGAGCTTCCGGCTCTTTCCGTCCGATATGATGTCGATGGGGCGCTTCAGCAGAACAGTAGCGCCGTACTTCTCCGCAATCGCATCCACGGATTCCGGCGTGGGCTCATCCGGCCCGCCCAGACCGGCGAATTCCCTTGCATGGGGTGTGAGGACAACCGGCACCTTGAATGCTGAAGCCTTCCCTGAGATGGCGAACAATCCATCCGCATCGATTGTCATAGGCTTCCTCAATTTTTTCAGAAGCTCGCGCGCCGCGATAATCGTCTCATCGTCCCTCCCGAGCCCCGGGCCCAGCAGCACGGCATCGGCTTCTTCCGCTAACTCCAGGATGCTTTCGACATGCCGCTTTGCCAGGACCTTTCCATCGAGCGGTCGGACTATGAAATTCGGGCTGTAGGATGAGATTATTGATGAGCTGGATTCCGGGCTGGCGATTGTGACCAGGTCCGCGCCTATCGCGTGGGCGGCGAACGCCGAGAGTGCGGGCGCGCCGGCATACGGCCCGCCGCCAATTATCAGGAGGCGGCCGTTCTGGCCCTTGTGCGAGTCCTTTGCTGGCACCGGGTAGAAAGCAAGCTCGCCCGGCCCCGTGTAGATTGCCGCCTCGGGCGGAATGCCGATATCCGCGATAACGATCCTCCCGCTGTTTTTCAAGTCCATCCCGTCCTTGAAGTCATGGAATGTCACGGTCATCTCCGGGTTCACCGATGTCCGGGTGCCAAGGCCTGTCGGCACGTCAACGGAAATCACATGGGCTTCCGAAGCGTTGATTGCCGCAATCCAGGATGCAAACGGCTCTGCTGGCTCGGACCTCAACCCGGTCCCCAGCATCGAGTCTATTATGATTCCGAAATCCCTGGCCAGAGCCGGGTCCGCATTCTCGATGACTTTGACTGATTTGGGAAGCTTCCGAAGGTTCGTGTACATGAGCTGGCTCTTCATGGATTCTCTTGGAATCACCAGAGCAACGGTAACATCCCGGCCGGCTTCGGAAAGGTATCTGGCCGCAACAATGCCGTCCCCGCCATTGTTTCCCGGCCCGCAAACGACAATGGCGCGCCCCTCAAGATTCATAGCCAGCACATTCTCCGCAATTGCCTTTCCAGCCCTTTCCATCAGGTCGGAAGTTGAAACCCCCAGCGCGGCCGAGTTGATGTCCAGGACCTTCGATTCAAGCGGATGCATCATTCCTCTTCCTCCAGGTAAAGATTGATTATCTTCTCGTACAGCTTGAAGTCATCACTCTTGGCGAACCTCTCTATCACATCCGCCGGAAGCTTCTCAAGCATCTCGTCCATTATCTTCAAGAGCCTGGCAATCTCAGCCTTGTGGTCAGGGTCGATTGCGCCAGCATTATCCGCGTTCACCTTTTCTGCGGCCAATCTCTTTTCGATTTCCTGCATGGCGGCTTTCATCTCATCATGCTTGCCCTGGAATTTGCTCTCCTTCTCCGACATCTCGGCAAGCCGTTTCTCCAGCATTGTTTTCTGCCCAACTGTTTTCTCAAGCTCTGCTTCAAGCTCCTTCAACCTGGCAGCAAGCCCGTGCCCCGGTATGTCAGAACCGATGCTGTGGCCAGGTATGCGCTTTGAAACATCGACGGTAAGCTTGTCCCTCATCTTCGTCAGTGTCCGGTATTCAGGCTGCGCATGGCTGCCGCGAATGCTTATGATGGCTATCTCAAGATTGCCGCCGGATGAGCGGATGTCAATGATCCCATCAAACAGTTCTTCCATCGCGGCATTGATGCTTCCGTCGTGGGCATTTCTCTCCATGAGCATGAATGCAGTGTAACCTTTCTCGGTGAGCTTTGCATTGACTGACTGGGCGAATGAGTAAAGCGACCTGAAATCAAAGAGCCTGATTGCCTGTGAATGAATCTCCATGATACATGTTGCCGGAGACTGGTCCCCGATCTTTCTGAGGGCCATATCGATTCCGACGCCGAGATGCGTGAGGTCTCTGGATGTTCTTATCATGCCATCATCCATCTCCATCCCGAGGACCTTTGCGCTTTTCTGGCTGTACCAATCCACAATCTGAAGCAGCCCGCGGTCGATGAGTCCCTTCCGGCTGAGGCCTGTTTCCGATATCCATTCTCCGATGGAATCTGTGTCAACGGAAGAAAGAGCCAGCAGAATGGCATGCCCCTCCTTCTGGGCATCAGCCAAAACCGGTCTTACAAAATCAGGCGGCATCAGGGCGCTCGGCATCCAGACTAGGTAATTCTTCCCGACCGGCAACCCTCCAGGCGAAAGAGATTCGATTCCAAGCAATCCCATGGACGCCCTCTCGAAATTCCGGTCGAATGTCACATACTCCGGGTGCATTCCATCGGCGCCAGATATCTCAAGGCCTCGGTGGGTGATATTGAGGCTCAATCTCGCCGGGCTGAACGCCGCCCCTGAAAGATGGGCAATCCTGAGATTGCTCCGAAACGTGCCATCTTGCTCAATAGATCGGAAGAGCGGCGTGTAGGGAAAGAGTGTAGATCTCGGGGGTCACAGGTTCATT
>CALKWP010000028.1 GCA_938004075.1 uncultured Methanomassiliicoccales archaeon | reverse complement strand
GACCACCGAGATCTACACTCTTTCCCTACACGACGCTCTTCCGATCTCCAACGACCCCTCCAATCCATCGACCAACCCTGTCAGGAACATGCATTTCCCCGGCGCCGGAGTCGGCGGCCATTGCCTTCCAAAAGATCCATGGCTGTTCAAGTACGGCCTTGACACATACGGCAAATTCAAGTTCGAGCCGAAGATAATCGTTGACAGCAGGAACCTCAATGACCACATGCCGGTGCACGCGGTGAACATTCTGGAGGAGACGCTCAAGGTCGCAGGCAAGAAATTGAAAGGCGCCAAGGTTGCCATACTGGGAGTTGCATTCCTTGAGAATTCTGACGACACAAGGAACTCACCTTCCAAGATATTCTATGATGAATTGAAGAGGCGCGGAGCCGAACCAGTGATGCATGACCACCTAGTAAGGGAGTTTGAGAGGCCGTACACCGATGACCTTGATTCGGTGCTGGCTGATGCCGACGCGATCATCCTGGCTGTCAAGCATTCAATTTACGCGAACCTGAATTTTGCGGAATTGAAGAAAAAAGTGAAAAACCCAATTCTAATCGACGGCAGAAATTTCTATGACCAGGCAAAGCTCGAGAAGGCCGGATTCACTTACAGGGGCATCGGGAAACCCAGGTAATTCAACTGTACACATTTGTCGAAGCGGATAACATCGTCCCTGCAGATACGAACGACATGGTCACAAGGAAAGGCAGGAAGAATCCGTAGAACCACACGTTCTTCATAAATCCCGGGCCGTACTCCGCCAGCTCCAGCATATTGGGAAGCAGCATCAGGAAGAAGCTGATTCCGATGGATATGAAGCCGATGACCAAGGAATAAGCCAGGGCAAGTTTCGGATTCTCAAAGGTGTAACCCAAAATCATTCCCGCAAAGAACGGCGTCATGACCAGTATGATTATGCCGGTGGCAGAGCCGTAGAGGGACCAGGGTAATTCGTGAAGCCCGTAAATCAGGTAAACCAGCGATATCATGCAGATGGAAAGGCCGGTCTTCACGGCAAACCAGGGCCCGGAATTGTATCTGGCAAAATCAAAATCATAGACCTGCTCTTCCTGCCGGTTCCAGAATTCACCAATCTCCTTGACCGGATCCCCCTCTGGTTCCTTGCGCATCGGGTCTATGCTCTCATCTCCAGGTTTTTCTCCTCGACTCGGATGCCGGTAGTTAGGTCTCTCTCGGGTACCGTGACCTTGAGATTCAGGACCATGTCTGTTTGCCCTGTGAGCAGGATGCTGTCGAATTCACCAGCGGATATTTCAGTTGAAATTATCACGGTGGTTGTGTTTCCAGCGCGTATCTTCAACTCCTGCAATGAAATGTGGTATGTCTCGGCCAGCGTCAAATTTCCAACAATGCCGGAACCGCCAAGATAGATATCGAGACCCCCGGGGTTCTCCACACGCAACCTCAGCACCAGTTTGCCATTGTTCAACCAGGCATCGGTGACAGAGATGTCCAGGCCGTACCCTTCCCTGGCGTAATTGAGGTACGTGTTGACCGAGAAGGCCATGGCTACGATTGAAAATAATCCAACGACAAGGAAAAGCCAGTGCAGAGCTTGCTTGAGACTTCGAACCTTCATTTGACACCCGTCAACTAATACAGTATATCATCTCTGAGGTATAATGTTTATCGGGGGAACAGGTTCTCACTGTTTAGCCTGATTGGACAGCTTCATGAAAGCGAACAGAAGCGCCTGCATGTACTTTCCGCTGCTCTTCAAAAGGGAAACATCGCCCTTCCAGTCCTTGAGTTGCAGGAGGTCCTCTTTCTCCATCAAGGTGATGACTTTCGTTGTGATGTTCTCGCTCAGCCTGTGAACCGAACCCTCTGCAATCACGATAACGACCGTGAACCTTCCGCTCTGAACCAGGATATTGCGATTCTGGCCTGGAATTACATTCAGCTTCTGGGGGACGTATTTCGGGGAGCGGAGGAAATCACGGCCTGTCTTGAGGTCAGCGAAGAGATCCTTCTGCTGCTCCTTCGATATCACGCGGTTGGTGTGATGGGAAATGAACTTGCCATCCCTGTAAAGCAGGAAAATGTCCTTGACCACCATCGGCACACGGGCTTTCTGCTCTGGCTGGGCTGGCTCCTGTTGAGTCATCACAACCTGGGCTTTGACGCCTTCCTCGGCATACGCTTCCTTGTAATCCTTCTTGAGAGTTGAGAATTCGGCTTCGACAGCAGTGAGGTCCTTGGCCTCTTGCAACATCACTTTTAGCGCCTCCACCCGGGATTTCATGGATGGCAGCACCATCTTGTTCAGGGCGGACATTATCTCCCCAGATCTGCGTGCGATGTTGATTTTCTCCAGCAATTCGGAAGCTTGCTCATGCTTCATCGGGTCGGAAAGAAGTTTTTTCAATTCATCGAGTTCCTTCTCGATGCCTGCGGGGTCGATGGACTGGATTGACTCAGTCAGGCTTTTAACTTTCTCGATGCCATTTTCAAATGTCTTCAGTGCGGCTTTCAGTTCATCAGAGGTTGCGGTTTCCATCATAGCCTCGATGGATGACACGTCATACCCATCCGCGGAGAATTTCGCAAGCTGGGATTTGAATTTCTTGTTGAATTTCTTTTCCTTCTTGTCGGGCTTCTGGTCGCCCAGGACTTCCGAGACCGCGTCTGTCAGGGCCGGCTCCTTTCTCTCCTCTTCGAGGGCGGCTGCAGGCTCGCTCACAGGTTCCGGAGTGACTGGCTCTGTCTGCAACTGGGTTTGCTCCGGTTGTTCGCCCTGCGTTATCTGGGCCTCATTCTGCCTCTTCTTCTTGCCGCCTTTCTTTTTGGCCATCCCTAATCCTCCTAATTCACTTTGGGCAAGCGCTGAAAAACGCTCACTGGCTTATGACTTCGAACTTGCCGTTCTCGAATATCAACGGCATGAACTGCCTGGTGTGGTGTGTCTTTCTCATCTTGACAACGCCCAGGTACAGGTTTGCGCCCCTGTCAGTCTGCTCCACCTTGAGGTGGATGATACCGTCAGAGAGGAAGTCTTCTATTCCGTAAAGGCCGTACACCTGGCGGTCCGTTGGCATTTCAGATATCAGGAATGTGGTGACGCCAAGGTCGCGTATCTGTTCGAAGAATTGGAACAACTCCCCGCGGGGGTTCTTGAATGTGGTGAGCGCGTAGACTGCAGCCAGAGAGTCAAGGACAAGGGCTTCGCAGCCGAACTTCTCCTTGTAGTTCCTCAGGACGCCGATGATTGACTTGAGCCAATCAACGTTCTGGGGCTTGGTCTTATCCACAGTGATGTCCTTCCTGACCCTTGCGAGATCCACGATGACCAGGTCATCCAGGCCTCTTGAAGGCAGGCCAAGCTTCTCGACATGCTCGAGTATGCTCTGCTTGCTCTGCTCAAGCGTCAGGTAGATGGATCTCAACCCATTCTTCTTGCAACCGTTGTAGATGATGCTGTAGCCCACAGTAGATTTCATCGTACCTGCATGGCCGCAAAGCAACACTATGTAGTTCTTCGGCACTCCTCCCTCAAGTATCTCGTCCAATCCGATGATGTGGGTCGGAATCCTTGAGTCCACAGCTCCCTGCGCGGGAGCATTTGCATTTTCTTCTCCAGTCATATAAATCCCAGTCCTTTCCGCATTGCTGTTGATGATTTATTGCATTTCAAGTGATATAGAACTGTTATATATACCTTTTACGGAAGTAGAAAAATCATGAGCGATTGAGGATTGCAGCGTCAAAAAAGCCCGTACTAATCATAATATATAATCTTATCATAGGTAAATATATATACGAGAGCAAATATTTCATCGATAAATCCAAAAAGGGAAAAGATGAGGATATCTTTCCTGAGTGAATTCGGAAAGAAAGTGAATGAGGAGAGGAAAAATATGAAAGCTACAAAAATTTTGTGCGCACTAATGGTCGGAATAATGATAGTGTCCGCCATGCCCCTCTTCGCGACAGCACAGACAGCGAACGACACGCTCGTTATAGCGCTCCAGAGCGACATGAAAAGCATGAACCCCTGGGACCCTGACACGAACGATGTCTGGAAGAGCAACCAGATCGGTTGGAACTTTGAGGGCCTCATGGCCTACAACCCCGATTTCGAGCTCTACCCGGTGCTTGCAGCGGAGAAGGCAGACGGAACGGTTGATGCCACCATCACAAACGGCGGAATGAACATCAATGTCAAGTTGAGGCAGAACGTCACATTTACAGACGGAAAGCCAATGACCTCGAAGGACGTTGTGTTCTCCTACCAGACCCTGGCCTGGGGACTTTTCCAGACCCAGGTGCTGGACGCACTGTACTGGGATGATGCGACATTCACCAAATACGATGGAACCGCCGACGGGACAAGAATAGGTGTTCAGGCCAACGGCACATATGCCGTTTCCTTCTACCTGTCACAGCCATACGCAATGTTCTGGTACCTGACAATGGCAGTTCCGGTATGCCCCTGGCACATCTGGCAGAACCACACCGAAGCCATGAGTTCCTTCACCGGTTACAACACCACCCTGGAGACGACATGGGATTACGGCTATGGTTCCCAGGCAGCCCAGAAGGATGCCACCATCGGAACCGGGCCAATGTACCTGGATTCCTGGGTCAAGGAGCAGGGCTCCGTAATAAAGCCATACACGAACTACTGGGGCAAGAACATGACCACCAGCTGGGCTGGAAAGGAATACCCCAACTACCCCAAGTACGTTAAAGAGATGAGGTTCAAGATATACACTCAGCTCGACGTGGCAATACTGGCTCTGCAGAATGGCGAGGTTCACCACCTGCCTTGGAGCTTGACACCCGGTTACTACAACCAGCTCAAAACCGACCCCAACATCGGCATTGAGACCAACAAGGACCAGGGCCTGTTCTACATGTCCTTCAACCTGAGAAAAGCAGGCATCGCTGACAAGAATTTCAGGCGGGCCATAGCTTACTGCGTCGACAAGCAGTACATCGTTGACAGGCTGATGGGCGGCTACGGAATCAAGGGCTCGGTCCCAATGTCTGTCACCAACACCTTCTACGTTAACGACACGGTACCGGCCTGGATCCAGGGCGGAAACCTGGACGCCGCAAAGGCATTGCTCAACGCCAATGGATACACCGACAAGGACGGCGACGGCTGGAGGGACATGCCTGACGGCTCCCCGATTAAGTTCAACATACTGACGCCCCCGAAGGACTACGACCCGATAAGGGCAGACTCCGGCATCATGATTGAGAAGAACCTGAAATCAATCGGCCTGAACATCGCGGCAGTCCCGACAAGCTTTGACACAATCGTTAGCGCGGCATATGTCTCGCTGGACTTCGACATGTACATCCTCGGATGGACTGTCGGCTCCTTCCCCGAGTCATACATGAAGGACTTCTTCCACTCAGAATCAAATGTGGCTGTTAACCCATCCGGCTCAAACGCAGCCGGCTACCAGAACACCACCGTTGATGCAATGATTGACGAGATGGCCATCACCATGGACACCGCCGAGAGGGCCCAACTTATAAAGGACATCTGCGGCGCCACAATGATGGACGTCGTCTACGACACGCTTTACTACAGGACCAACATCGAGGCCTACAGGAAGGACATCTGGACAGGCTGGATCCCGGCTTTCGGAACCATATACAACGGATTCTCGATATTCAACCTGGCCCCGCCAACGGATGGCGGAGATGATGGCGGCGACGGAGGTTCCGGCGGTGCTGTGACATTAAACGCAAAAATCAACCTGCCATCCATGGCAGGCGCAGGTCAGACGATAACCGGTACAGTCATTGCAACCGAGCTGCTGGAAGGCGCGACAATCGCACAGCCATGCTCCGGCGCGACTGTAAACATCGTTACCAGCTTTGACCAGGAGATAACAGCGACCACAGATTCGACCGGAGTTGCGGAATTCACCATAACCGTGCCATACCAGAGGATCAACAACTTCACCGTGGATGCGAACATCTCAAAGAGCGGCGCCTGGATAAACGTGGACAAATTGGTTGAAGTGAAATTCACCAACCACATAGCCCAGCTGACGCTCTCCACCAACGACGGCGTGATTGCTCCGGGAGCAACCACCGTGGTAACGGCCACCGTCAAAAACGAGATGGGCATGCCGATACCCAACGCCATGGTCTACGTGGACAACAACCTGATGTTCGGATGGTCCAGCAGCAATGCGACGGCCACCAATGCAGCGGGAATAGCCAACTTCACATACCACGCTCCGCCGGCCACTATGCTGCCGAACCAGCACAGGTTCGAGCAGTTCAAGGCCAATGTATCCGTGCCGAACGTCATCGTTCCGGAGATACAGAGCGCTTCCCTTATCATAGGCATCTCCAACAGCGTCTTTGACTGGCATGACCTTGACATAACCGATGTCAGCGCATATGTCATAGACAACGATGCATCTGTGGACTTCCCCAACAAGACCAACATTACGCTGGAACTCAAGGACATCACCGGAACGGTCGTACCGAGCTTCCCTGTGTCAATGGTTCTCTCCGCTGGCGGCGCCGTGATAGACGCTGACGCGATGATGAAGAGCACCAACGCCACCGGAAAAGTGACGTTCACCCTGACCGTCGATGCCGCCTTCACAGGCGAGCAGACAGTCCTGGCGACCTTCAACACATCCAAGCCATACGGCACACAGGACAGCGTTGCAATATACATCAGGAACAACCCGACATACACTGCGACGACATACCACCTGAACATTACCGCAGTCTCACTGGACATGATCCGCAACCAGGACTGGTTCGCAGACAACACAACGACCATCGACGTCAAGCTGATGAACGCAGCATGGGCGCCGGTCAGTGGAATGGATGTCTGGATGGGCGTATCTGATGACACTCTCGTCGAGACAAGCGCCGAGTTCATTGCAACAGATGCTAACGGCACAGCATCCTTTGACATCACCTGCGTCGCGAACGGCTCCGCCGACCTCGCAGTGGTGTTCGGCGTGGATGGAGGCATAGGCATCAGCGAGGGCTACCAGCTGAAGGTCAACAAGACCGTGGAACCGGTCGGCTTCAACGAAGTCGTCACCGGCGAGCACGTATTCGGACCATCTGTCGAGAACAGCAGGTACTGGCACGTCCTCGCAAACGTCCCGGCAATCGACGCGACCGTCAAGAAGTGGAACGCTGGCGTCTGGACCGACCTGGTACCTGTCACCGACTACACGATTAACCTCGTGAACGGCAACATTTCCTACGTCACCAAACTCGCCACGGGCGACAAGGTGAATGTATGGTACAACTACACCATCCCAGTAGCCAATGAGTCTGTCGTTACCAACGCCGTCGGCGGCGAGACAACATGCAACCTGGCAAACGCACCTATCAACAACCCGGCCACCGCCACAATATACAAGAACGACTCCGTGGGCGCCTGGACCAAGTTGGAGATAATGACGGACTACACGATCGACAACGCAACCGGTGCAATAACCCTGGTCGCAGCCCTGGCAGCAGATGATGATGTTTTCGCATACTACAACTACACCACCGCAGTCGCCAACGAGACAGTGTTCGCCGGACCGGCAGTAGCCGGCGAGGTGGGACCCTGGAACCTGGCGCACCTGCCGAACAACATAGCCGTGATCAAGAAGGAGGCCACGCCTCTCACACTGACCACCGAATACACTCTTGTAGACCAGACGCTGACGCTTGTCAACCCGCTCATAAACGGCGAGGACATATTCGCAGACTACAACTGGACCCGCAATGTCGCAAAGCACAGGCTTGACGTTGAGAGCGTCTCATCTTACATAATCGACAGCAACCAGTTCGCGAACGCAACCCCCGGAACTTCTGACATAGTCGTGAAGTTCACGGCCACCGACGGAACACCCGTCGAGGGCAAGAACATAACGGCAATCGCCTGGGGCGACATCGGGCTCGTCAACGAGTGGGCACTCACAAATGCAACCGGCCACGCAGTGTTCACGGCAACCTCGATAACCGATGCTGAGTGCTACGCGGAGATATACTTCCACATTGAAGGCTCAGCCGGCATAACCGAGGCAGTGACGCTGTACAACGCGCCATACGTCCCCGGATATGCGGCTGACATAGGCTTCACCGGCGTTGCAAGCCACGATTCGACCATGGACATAACGGCAACAGTCTA
>CALKWP010000027.1 GCA_938004075.1 uncultured Methanomassiliicoccales archaeon | reverse complement strand
TACCGCAGGTGAGGGAGCTGACGGATGAAATTGCCGCCACCGGAAAGCTGGCTGAGGACGAGCTTCTTGTCAAGGATACTGACTCCATCAGAAACAGGATGATGGAGCTGCGGGCGCCATACAGATTGAAAGAAGGCAGCGTTGCGATATCCAACGGCATCGCTCTGGCAACATCCCTGGGCATGGACCCGAAGAAGCTGAAAGCGCCAAAGGAGCCGGAAGGAGAGTTCGCTGACACGCTGGCTTATGTCTCGGCGCTCAGCGGCATCAGGATAATGGACAAGCGCGGCACCTACATCGGCACCAGGATGGCCCGCCCCGAGAAAGCCGCCATGCGGAAGATGGACCCTCCTGTTCACGGGCTTTTCCCGGTGGGCGAGGAAGGAGGCACCCAGAGGCTGATGTCCAAGGCTGCGGAAGGCCGCGGCAGGATAGAAGCGGACCTAGAGGAAAGGGGCTGCAGGAAATGCAAGAGAACGACATTCCTGCCGGTATGCGAATGCGGCACTCACACGGTATCCATGGGTCGTTCGGCCAAGCAAACCGTGGACATGATGCAACTGCTCAAGAGGTCCCGCGACAGGATCGGGATGGGCCAGATGCCCAAGACAAAAGGCGTCAAGGGCATGGTTTCCAAGCACAAGACTCCCGAGATGCCGGAGAAAGGGCTGCTCAGAGCCAAGCACGATGTTTATGTGTTCAAGGACGGAACATGCAGGTTCGATTGCACTGACGCACCGCTCACGCACTTCAAACCATCGGAAGTGGGCACCAGCATTCCCCGGTTGAAGGAATTGGGCTACACACATGACATCCACAGGAAGCCGCTGGAGAGCGATTCGCAGATACTGGAGCTGCGGGTCCAGGATATAGTTGCGCCCGAGAATTGCGGCGAGTATTTCATGCAGGTCTCGAAATTCATAGATGAGCTTCTCACGGCATTCTACGGTTTGGAGCCGTTCTACAATGCGAAAACCAAGGAGGACATGATTGGCGCATCATTGCTTGGACTTTCCCCGCACACATCCGGGGGCGTGCTTTGCCGGCTGATTGGCTACTCAAAAGCCGCTGTAGGCTATGCCCATCCGTTCTTCCATGCAGCCAAGCGGCGCAACTGCGACGGCGACGAGGATTGCTTCATGCTGCTCATGGACGGACTTCTCAATTTCTCTGTTTCCTACCTGCCGGAGAAGCGCGGCGGCCGCATGGACGCGCCGCTGGTCCTCATGACAAGGATAGACCCCAACGAGATTGACAAGGAAGCTCACAACATCGACGTGATGTCAAGATACCCCCTGGAACTCTACAAAGCCGCCCTGATGAACCGCAGCCCCAAGGAACTGGAGAAGATACTGGACACCGTGGGCAGAAGGATCGGCTCCAACCTTCAGTACGAGGATTTCGGCTTCACCCTGGACACCACCGACATATCCGGCGGACCAACCGTATCCAGCTACAAGACGCTGGAGAGCATGGATGATAAAACCCAAGTCCAGCTTGACCTGGCCAGGAAGATCATGGCTGTTGATGAGCGCGATGTCGCCGAGCGTCTCCTGAACAATCACTTCATCCCTGACATGATTGGCAATCTCAGGACCTTCTCGAAGCAGAGCCTGAGATGCACGAAGTGCGGCGGGAAGTACCGGCGCATGCCCCTGGCAGGCAAGTGCAGATGCGGGAACAAGCTCAACCTCACTGTTCACGTGAAGAGCGTCATGAAATACCTGGAGATGAGCAAGACCATTGCCCAGGAGTATCAGGTCTCGGAATACATCATCCAGCGGATCGATTTGCTGGAGGAGGGCATGTCCTCTATGTTCGAGAACGATAAGGTCAAGGATTGCAAGATAACGGATTATTTCTGAGGCAATCCTTGAGAAAACACTGGCACCCCACCCAACTAGCCATGCTCCGCCTGCTTGATCATTCTGCCTGCATAAGGGCGGGGTGATAATGCCAGATTTACAATCTGGCTATAGCGATGCACAGCGCGCATTTATCCCCTGGCCCTGCCTCTAAGGGCAGTGGAATGGGGCCTTACCCAACGTTCACCATGGCCCTCATTTTGCATGCTCTTACACAACCAATCTTTCTTTTGTGTGTGCTTGCCGCCCATCCATCAGGCCAGCTGTGCCCCCACAATCTCATTGGCCAGCTCCAGGAATTCATTGACATTCTCCGGTGCGATTGTCGCGCCCGCCGCGATGTTGTGGCCGCCTCCCACGCCTCCGAGCTTCTCGGTAGTCCGCCTCATGACATCGGATAGGTCAAGTCCGGCGTCCACAAGCTGCTTCGTTCCCCTGCCAGATACTTTTATTCCATCATCCGCCACTGCCAGGGCGAATATTGGCTTTCTATCATCCACCTTGCCGGAGCCGAACAGCATGCCGGCGACAGTTCCAACAATGGTATCCCGTATCATGTCGCCCACATGGACGAACTGGATATGCTCCATCTGGCTGATGCCGATGCTCTCCATTATCTGGATGGAATCCACCAACTGCTTGCGATGGCCTTTCCTCAACCCTAGAGCAAGGTCCAGGGCTTCGCCGCGGTCGCCCTTGCAGACCTTCAACCCCAGCTCCGCAGCGTCGTACCGGCCGCAGGAGTTCAGCAGTGTCGCGTACTCCTTCGCCTCCCTGAGCTCGGTGCCCTTCTTTTCCATTGGAAACGTGTAGACTTCCCCGGTGAATTCTTCCACGGGCACAAGCTCGGCCAGCGCTGATATTATTATCTTCTTCTCTGCCTTCTTCATATCGGACCAGGGCCGCCAGCTCTCGCCCTTCTTCAGGTTGATGCCCAGTTCCATGAAGAAATCCATGCTTCCCCTGTAATCGTCCGTGATGCCCTTTATGTTCAGGTCATTCGCGTACTGCAGCATCTTCCAGACCGGGCGGGTTTCCCGGCCGAATAAATTCAGGTCCTCCTGGACTTCCACAACGCCGAATTCCTGGCCGTCCGCAAGTATCTCCCGGTTGGTGCCGGTTAGCCGACCCGCCTCCCTGTCCTGCATGTCCCCGACCGCGCCGACGACTGCGATGTGGGCGAACCTCCGAAGCTCAGGGTCCATGGCCCTGGCGACCAGGTATGCGCATCCCGCACCGCTGATGTCGATGCCTCCGTCCCGGCCTACCATGTGGGGATTGACCTGGATGAAATCATCGCCCGGCTTCTCTTCATAGTCGAAAAGTGTCTTGCGGGAGCCTTTCTTCTGCTTCCCCATCGGCGCGTCAGTGGGCTTGTGATGGTCTGATATTACCCCGCTAAGCCCGTCCAGCATATTGGTTGAGCCGCTGCCCAGGTCAGTGAACCAGACCATCTCGGGTTTCATCGCCCTCAGCTGGCTCGTGAATACCTCATCCATCTTTTTGGTGAACACCACTTCATGGGCGATTCCCGCATTATCCAGGGCCAGGCTGGCAATGGCGCCGGACGATATCCCGTCGGCATCGATGTGGCTTACAACGGTTACGCTGCCAGCTCTTTTCAATAATGATGCGGCTTTCTCTGCCAATTCACGCATGCCGCGGAATATGCGAAACAACTACAAGATGTATTCCCCTGCCACGACCAACCATTGCAAACTTATTATACCGGGACGCGGATTCCCAGAGCATGAGCTACGTGGTCGCAACGCTGAAGGCGCTGGCGCTCAGGGGAGGAACCGGCAATTTCATCACGGTATCCACTTCGGAGCTGGGTGCAGAGCTTGGCGTCAGCCAGCAAACCGCTTCCAACCGATTGATAGCCATGGAGCGCACGGCCCTCATAAAGCGCAGGCGGGGCATACACAGCCAGGATGTTCTAATCACAAGAGAAGGCATGGAGATACTCAGAACGGAATTCGCCGATTACCAGCGCATCTTCACCGAGCCCGGAGCCGTAATTCTCACCGGAACTGTCGCCAGCGGCCTCGGGGAAGGGCAATACTACCTGAACAAGCCGGGTTACCGCACCCAGATACAGGAAAAGCTCGGTTTCAGGCCTTTTGACGGCACCCTCAACATCCGCGTCTCGGAGGCTGAGATGGCGAAGCTGTCCATGGTTCCGCCCGAGTCCCGCGTGATCATCGACAGTTTCAAGGCGGACGGCAGAACCTACGGAGAGGCAATCTGCATCCCGATATCCATACTCGGCAAGAAGGCCGCCATCATTATGCCGAAGCGCTCCCACCACACTGACGTCCTGGAGATCATCTCGGATTCGCATCTTCGCTCTGGATTTGACCTCAAGGATGGCGACATCCTGAAGGTGACAATAGTAAAATCAGGTTGAGGACGCGCTTTCATCCTCTTCCGAGTTCCTGACGATGTCAATGTCCTTCTTTATCGCCTCTTCATCGAGCCCCAGATTCCGGAGGACATGCCAGGCCATCCTTCTCCCGGCGACCTCCTCGGAGATTATGATATCGTTCACATGTTCGGCGATGACCAATCTGTCATGATTCCCAAATGCCCTGGCAACCATGTAAGCGCTATTGTTCAACTTCCGACACATTGAAATTGCGGCTTCCGAGTCCATAGTGCTCGAGACTGCCACGACAATCAATTTTGCATAACCCACGCCAGCCCATTTCTGGACCTCCTCCTCGGTGGCGTCGCCGTAAACGCAATCAATATTTCTTTCCCTCAATTCCTGAATTTTCTTCGGGTTGTAGTCTACCACAGTAAAATTGTACCCCAGCTTGCTCATGCAATCAATGGTCTCACTCGCCACTTCCGCAGCGCCCAGCACCACAATATGGGTCTTGCCGGCAAGTCTCTGCCGCTTCTCATGGTTCTGTTCCTCAAGCGCATCTTCTTCCCCATCGGTCTTCAAAAAGTTGTGTTTTCTGAGGAATTTGTATACTGCTGGAGCCGAGCGAAATACGTAAGGCGTCAGCACCATGCTGATGAGCGCGGCGGCGATGACCGAGGAATAAACGACGTCCGACATCATGCCGGAACCCAGCCCCATGCTTGCGATGATGAAGGAGAACTCGCCCAGCGGTATCATGCCCAGTCCAACGAACAGGGCGGTCTTCGGATGATATCCGAGGAATTTAACCGCTGAGAAATTCACGAGTATCTTCCCCACCAGCAATACAGTTAAAACAGCTATGACCGGCACCGGATTGTCAATCAGATGATTGGGGTCAATGGTCATGCCCATTGATACGAAGAATATCACCAGGAATATCTCCTTCAGAGGAGTTATCTGGCCCATGATATCCAGGTGCCGGTCCGATTCAGAGAGGACGATGCCGGCCATGAACGCGCCCAGAGCCAGCGATAGTCCGAAAGCTTCAGAAAGAACCGTAACGCTGATGCATATCCCAAAAACAGTCAGCAGGAAAAGCTCTTTGGAATGGGTCACGCTCACTGCTCTGAGTATCCTCGGGAACAGTTTTCTCCCGATGAATATGACCAGCACAAGAAGAATGGTCCCGGTGATGACAGGCAGGAATTTCAGGAGGAGGCTGGCTTCGCCGCCCACAAAGCTGGAAATTGTTGTTATGACAATGATTGCGCCTATATCCTCGATTATCAGCATTCCTATGAGAAGGCGGCCGTGCATGGTGTCAGTCTGGCCAGTCTCGTGAAGTATCTTGATTATCACTATCGTGCTGGACATCATCAGCATCGTGCCCAGCAGAAGGGATTCCGTGATGCTCCAGCCGAGTATCATTCCGGTGATTGCGCCGAGAAAGAGCATCCCCATCATCTCGAACGCCCCGCCGACCGCGGAAACGTTCCAGATGCTTTTCAGTTTTTTCGGAGAGAACTCCATGCCGACCACGAAAAGGAGCAGCGATACGCCGATGTTGGCCAGCACCTCGATGTCCTCCACATTGCTGATTAGGTGGCTCCAGCTGTAAGGGCCGACAATCATGCCCGCAAAAAGATACCCGAGCATCGCAGGTTGACCCAACTTGTTTGCTATGTAGCCCATGATCAGGGCGATTATCATGAGTATGGCAATATCCGCCAGGAACCCCATCGCTTCGATTTCCAAGTCCCATCCACTTCCTGCAGATCTTCTCAAGAGCGAAGGTTTGCCCTCGATCTATCCGCCGAATTGTGTTTTTTAGATTGTGTTGTCACCATAGGATATATTCAGGAATATATATAATCTTTTTTAATTAAAATATGCAGTCATGACCAAGTTGCGCGATTTCATTCCATGTGCATTGTGAAACTGCATCGATTTCTTAATGCATTGAACAGGCATCCATGTTTTCCGTTGAATTATCAGGCCAGAATACTTTCGGCGACCCTCTGTTCATGTTTATATGCTATGCTCTCATCATCGATATTGCTGCCGAGCCCCCGTTGCCGGCGGCGGAACAAACAAACGGAGGTCGAATTTTGAGATTCGGTGCCGGTACCGGCATCATTTGAGAAATCGCCTGCTTTCACAAAAGCAAAAAAAAATCAAAAGGAGGTGAAATGAATGACCACAAAATCGCAACTGGTCGGCTATGTGCGGAAGAGCAAGAGCGGCGGAGCCCTGAACTTGAGCATAGACGCGGATGCCTTTGCCAAGGCGCAGAAGGTGTCCGGGAAAGACGGACGCCAATTCGTCAGCCTGGTAGCCAATGCGGACAAGGTCTCCCAGATACTGGTGGGGGACAGGGAAGTGACAAGCCTCTGCCAGTTTACTGACGGAGAATGAAACTCAATGAAATGATTCATTGAAATTCAACGTAATGGAACGGCTGAAAGGTCGTTCCACCATTTTCTATTTTCTTCTAATTGTCACTCTGGCCTGGCAGGCGCTTTTCTCCATGGATGTGTTCAAAATGCCCCAGAACGCGGGGTCAAGCACACTTGGTTGAATCAATATTCAAAACCTGGCCCTCACAGACCGGGCATGCCGCTATAGTTGCTGATTATTGCTCTTATTTGTTCGTGAAGAAGGCGGCTATGCCTTTTTCATCGCGGGAATCCAGCTTAACGAAACCGAACCTCTCGAACTGGACGACCTTTCCCAGGTACTTCAGCGCTTCCTTCTCGGCAAGCCCGGTGACTGTTGTGCCGTCCGGCATATGGACTTTGGTTGGAATCGACTCAGGCCCCACCCAGTGAACAATTCTCGCGCCCTGCTTCAGGACAGCCAGGTCGTTCCCGATGTACCTGTGTTCATGGCCATCCAACACTTCCATGTTGCCCAGATCCTTGAGCCTCAGAATGGTGCCTGGCTTGAGGTCAGTTGCATCTTCAGCTGTCAGGAAGACTCTAATGTCCCCCTCAAGTTTAACTTCCCTCATTCCGAGCTCCGGGCGCTGAGGGTGGAGCGGCGCTTTGGATTGCAGCATTTTCGCGCCGGTTATGCTCTTCTCCACAGGGTCCCTGACAAAGAACAGCCTTGCGGCGCCCTGGTCGATGATGTCCCTGTTCATGGCGTATAGGTTTTCCCAGGAGAATTTTATGTCCACGGCTTTCGTGCCGACATCCTTCCAATACTGGCGGATGGCGCCCGGCGCTATTCCACGCTTCGCCAGCGCCGCAACGGTGCCGAGACGGCAATCGTCCCAGCCCGTGTACTCGCCTTTCGCGATGGAGGCTTTTATCTGGCGAGTGCTGAGAACCGTATCATCAATGGAAACCCATCCGTAATGCAGGAACACGGGCTTCTTCCAGCCCATGTGCTCGTAAACATATATCTGGCGCAGCGTGTTGTTGAGATGGTCCTTGCCCCTGAGCACATGGGTCATGCCCATCAGGTGATCATCAATCGCGACCGAGAAATTGTACAATGGGTAGACTTTGTATTTTGTGCCGGTGAGCGGGTGGGGTTCATCAACCATGCGCATGGCCACGAAATCGCGCACCGCCGGATTGGGGTGATTTATGTCGGTCTTGACAACCATGGATATCTCATGGGCCTGGAACTCACCGGCCAGGAACTTCCTCCAGAGGTCCACGTTAACGCCTGGTTCGGTGTTCCGGTGCGGGCATTCGCGGCGCTCGTCCTTCTCCTTGCGCCACTGCTCTTCGGGGCAGGTGCACATGTACCCGTGGCCGGCAGCAAGTATCTTCTCCGCGTATTCATAATAAATTTCGAACCTTGAGCTCTGGTTGACAACCTCGTGATACTTGACCTCGAGATAATCCAGGTCCTCGCATATCATCCTGTAGCCATCAGGATAAACCGTCGGCGGGTTTGTGTCCTCCATACGGACGATGAGTTTTCCGCCGTACCGCTTTACGTACTCGTCATTGAGTATGGCCATCCTGGTGTGGCCTATGTGCAGCGGCCCGGAGGGGTTGGGCGCCAGCCGCATGACAACGCCGTTCTCGGCATTCTCCAGCGGGGGAAGTTCCCTGACGATATCTTCCTTCTTCTTCTTGAGGAGCATCTCGGGCGCCAGTTTCTCCAATTCTATCTTCTGCGCATCAATGCCCATGGAATTGACTTCAGCGATCGCCGCCCTGGCAACCTCTGAGACTTCCCTGGCCTTTGCCTTCATCTCCGGCATCTCGTTCATGATGCGGCCTATGACAGGTCCCGGGCTGGCTTTTCCATCATATTCCAGCGCATTCTGGAGGGCGAATTTCCTTGCTATTGACTCCAAATCGGACATCGTCATTGCATCGGAACGGAATATTTAACGCTTGAGGGTCAAAATGAATTATTATCGGGCGTGTACCTTGCTAGCAATTCATCGGCCTTCGCATCTTCCCCCATCCCCCTCAGAATGTCTGCGCATTCCGCCACCCAGGAGCCTCTCGTTTTGAGAAGTTCCTTGTCATCTAGCAGTGCGATTGCCTCCTTCATTATTCCCAAGGCGGATTCCTTGCGGCCCAGGCCCGCTTCCGCCCCGCAGAGGTTCAGCATTGCGGCGGCCTGCATCAATGGCTCCCCCAGTCCGGTGAATATGGAAATTGCCTCCCTTGCCAGAGTTGCGGAGCGCTCGAATTGGCGAGTCCGGTTGAGCAAGTCTGTTAGATTAGCCAGCGCATGGGCTTTGAATCGGTTGAGCCCGGCTCTCTCAGACGCTTTCGCGGCCCTTTCAAGAACAGTGATTGCATCCTCAATCCTGTCACAGGCCCGCAGCACCATACCCAAATTGATGTCGCAGCGTATCATGTCCTGAACGCTACCCATCTTCTCGAAATCCTTCTTCGCAGACTCCAGAAGGGTCAGCGCTTTCTGATGCTTCCCTTCCGCCGTGAAGATCATTGCGTTTTCCATCTGGCATTGGGCATGGAGTGAAATCCGCTTCGGGCCTTTTGAGAGCGCGATGGCTTTTTTGCAAGCTTTTTTCGCTTCATCGATGCGGCCAAGACGCCTCAGGGTGCTTGACCTGATGTATTGGATCCTGGCTGGCAGTTCGGAATCATCCGAGTATCCATCCATCTCATCAAGAATAGATAACGATTTCTTCAGCTCACCCGTCTTGCCCAGGATGTTCGCCCTCAGTATCCTGGATTTGATTGATATTGCCGTTCCGGGCACGCATTTCTCTATCTCCATAGCTAGTTTTCCGGCGCGCTCCCATTTTCCGGCTCTATCCATGATTTCCGATGCCAGCTCCATCAGTTCCACGGATTCGCAGCCGCCCCAGAGAACAAGTTCCATGATGCTCGCCAGTTCCTCCTGATTCTCGGATGCCAGCAATGCTTCCGAGTTAGCAAGCGCAAATTTTCTGGTTTCTTCTATTCGATTTGCCTGAATGAGATGATGCATTGCCTCGTGGGCATCTGCATTCTCTCGGGAATAGAATTCAGCGGCCCTGGAATGCAGTTCTCTCAGCATGCGTTTGCTGGTTGACGCAATCATTATCGAGGATATGGCAGAGTGGAGAAGATAACCACCGCCTGGCTGGGCTTCGAATGCGATATTGTCCTTGATATCGGCGGCTTTTGAAAACCCGAGCATCTCCAGATCGTCCGGCAAGAATGGCTTCCTCAATACGGATGCTAGTCTGCAAAGTTTTGCCATGTCCGAATCTTTTCCAAGAATATCATTCTCTATGTAACTGGCAAGGTTGACAGGAGCCATGCCGGCTGCAAGCAATCTCAAGGTCAGGGGATGTCCCCCGGCGATTTTCAGGTGCTCTTCCGATATGACATTGCCGCCCAGGATTTTCCTCGAAGAATCATTGTCCAGCGGTTCCATGGTGATTTCCCGGATGTCGTCTTCCAGGGTCAGATTTCTGTGCGAATAAAAGCCACCCTTCCTCGATGAGGAGATGATGATGCAAGAGCCAGTGTTTTTCACAATTTCCATTAGATGTGTGAATATCGGAGAGAGAGACACGGGCGCATTCTCAAATTCATCAAAAATGAGCAGGTATTTGCCATTTTCAAGGAACCTGGATATGTGGATTTTCGCTTCGGGATAATCGATGTTCTGGAGGTTGTTCATCATCCGTCGCAACCCGGGCGCTCCTTTCCCTTCCATGAATTCCGCAATGCTCTTGAAAACGGAAACTGGCGAATCGAACGGGTAGAGTCTTCTGTACATGACAGGCGAGCCCGAAGCCCGTGTCCAGGCCAGTTCAGCCAGCAATGCGGTTTTGCCAATGCCCGGTATGCCCAGAAGCATCAGCGTGTTGGGATTGTCCCGGTCCAGTATGTCAACAATTTTTTCCATCTCTTTTCTTGGAATAAATTTTTCCAGCCTGGGTGGCATATTATCGCACGAGCCATCATTTTTTGGGGGTGGTTTGCCAATTGTGGAGAGGTCCAGAACGCCGCCGCCGGAATCCAGAATGCTGTCCACCGCATTCACTCTCAGCATGCCGAACTTCGACCTCAGGAAGTCCGCCGCTTCAGTTCCCGGAAAAATCCTTGGCCCATTTTCAGTATCCATCTCTATTTTGAATGTGTCCAGGTAATTGTTTATCTCGCTGTTCCTGAGAATTCCAGCTTGCGTGAGGAGGTAAGTTTTCCGTTTGGACTTCGCGCCCTTGATGCGAGCATTCCTTTCGTAAACCAGGCCAGCTTCCTTCATTCGATTGAGCTCTAGCGTGATGTGGGCCCTTGATTTGCCGATGGCCATTGAAATTCCGGATTGGCACATCTCTTCAGGGCATTCGAATTCATCCGCATACCTGTTGAATGCGGACAGATGCACAATTATCCTGTCCCTCACCGTGAGTACTCTCTCTCCCATTGGACCCTGTAATGAGATAACACTACATTAATCTTACTGGTGATTGATGTTTATGAATTATTGATAGTTATGCGCAGGAATATTAAATATATCATTGATTCTTACCCTCTCGGGAAACCGGAGAAAAATGGACGGAAAGGCCTTCATATCCGAGATCGAGACTGATTTTGAATCAACATCCCCTATACTATCTTACGCTATAAAGAAACAGCTGGCTGAGATAGGCACAACGCCGGAGGACCTCACTCCGAAGGAGGCCATGCAGTTCATCGAGCGGATGACCGATGCCATGGAGATGTTCCTTGGCAAATCCGAAGCAAACAAAAAACGCAACTTCATGATGACGCTTCTGAGACGCCAGGCCCCCGAATATTTCGAGAGCATATCGCCGATTTGAGGAATCTCTATGATTGTGATTGTGGTCGGAATGCCAGGTTCCGGGAAGGATGTGTTTGTTCAGATGGCCCTTCTGCAGGGATTCTCCAAGATAGGCATGGGCGATGTCGTGAGGGGCTTCGCCTCAAAAGCCGGCCTGTCCCCCGGTGACGTGTCCATCGGCGGTTTTGCAACGTCTGAGAGGCAAAAGCAAGATCGGAAGAGCACACGTCTGAACTCCAGTCACGAATCACAATCTCGTAT
>CALKWP010000026.1 GCA_938004075.1 uncultured Methanomassiliicoccales archaeon | reverse complement strand
ATCAGCCCAAACAGTATTCTGGTCTCCGGTGGACAGACCACCGTAGCAAATCTCTTTTACAATATGGGGTCGCATCAGGTCGGACTTGTGGGAATGTGGGATGTCGTCGCCTTTGATGAAGTGGCCGGGATTTCCTTCAAGGATAAGGACGGCGTGCAGATAATGAAGGACTACATGGCATCCGGTTCCTTTGCCCGTGGTAAGGACCAGATAAGCGCCAACGCCTCAATGGTTTTTGTCGGAAATATCAACCAGCCGGTGGATACCCTGGTCAAGACCAGCCATCTGCTGGCACCGTTTCCGGAAAGCATGATTGACTCCGCTTTCTTCGACCGGTTCCATTGCTATATTCCTGGCTGGGAAATCCCCAAGATGCGGCCAGAGTTCTTTACCAACCAATACGGCCTGATTGTGGACTATCTGGCCGAATATCTGCGGGAGATGCGGAAATACAACTTTTCCGACGCCATAGATAAGTTTTTCAAGCTGGGCAACAACCTGAACCAGCGGGATACCATTGCTGTCCGCAGGACGGTCTCCGGTCTGTTGAAGCTGCTGTATCCCCACGGTGAATTTGACAAGGAAGCGGTACGTCAGTGCCTCCAGTATGCGCTTGAAGTCCGCAGGAGGGTAAAGGAACAGCTCAAAAAGATTGGCGGCATGGAGTTTTACGACGTCCATTTCAGCTATATCGACAATGAGAGCATGGAAGAGCGATTCATCGGCGTCCCGGAACAGGGGGGGACCTCGCTGATACCGGAAGGGCAGTTAAAGCCGGGAACACTCCACACCGTTGCTACCGGCAGCAGCGGCATGCTGGGGCTGTATCGGCTGGAACTGCAGGTCATCGGCGGGAACGGCAAGCTTTCCCTCTCCGGCTTCGGCACGTCAACAAATGCCAAGGAACCGGTCAAGGTTGCATACGACTACTTTAAAGCAAACCTGTCCAGGGTGAGCGGTATTGCCAAGGCCATTGACCACGACTACCACCTTCACATGGTTGAACTGCACAACACCGGCCCGGCTGGCACCATGACCCTTGCCTCGTTTGTCTGCTTCTGTTCCGGGCTACTCGGCAAGCCGGTTCAGGGGCAGATGGTGATACTTGGAGACATGAGCCTAGGCGGAAGTATTGTCCCGGCAGAAAACCTTGCTGAATCGCTTCAGGTTGCTTTTGACGCCGGTGCCAAGCGGATACTGATACCTATGAGCAGCGTGACTGATATTCCGACCATACCGGGAGAACTGTTTGCAAAATTTCAGACCAGTTTCTATTCTGACCCTGTGGATGCAGTGTTTAAGGCGCTTGGGGTGGATTAGAATGTGGTTAGTTAAATCAACTCCGGTGTATCGAGGAAACAGGTGAAAGCTACTTCAAAGCGGTTGAGTGAGCATTCTCTCAACATGGCTCTTTCAGCCATTGAGATATACAACAAGCCGGTATTTTGCAATCGTGAGCAGATTTTCTCTATCCTTATGGCTGCCGCTTGGGAGTCTTTATTAAAGGCCAAAATTCTTAGGGATAACGACAATAAACTGACTGCAATTTATGTTCTTGAAGACAAAAAAGGTAAAAAAAAGAAGTATAAACCAAATCGTTTCGGCGAACCGATGACAATCGATATTAATGCCGCTATTGAAAGGTGTGGGCTTCCCAAAATTGTCGCCGAAAACATTTCACAGATAGTAAGAATCCGAGACGCTGCGATTCATTTATCATGTGATTCTAAGTCCCTACCTCAGCTTGTTTTTTCTTTAGGGAGCGCATCATTAAGGAACTATTCCCGTCTTCTTCAAGAGTGGTTCGGGACAAGTTTAAGTGACTACAACTTTTATATTCTTCCTATTGGTTTCAGCTATCCGTTCAAAACATTTTCCCTGGCTCAATTAAAGAAAGAACCTGAAATAATAACAAATATAATCAAAGAAATTGCTGCTGCTCAAGATTTAAATCAAGCAAATGATGGAGATTATTTCCTCGTCTGTAATATCGAAACCAAGCTGATTTCTGCAAAAAAAATTACCGATGTTTCTCCAGATGTTATCGCCTCAATCAGCCAAGATGGTGGTGCTCATACCATCATACAGAAACAAGTAAACAAGCTTGACCAATACCCGCATTCGTGGAAGCAGATAAAAGACAAACTCAAAAAACAGGTTCCAGGCTTCAAAACAGGCGATTTGAACAAACTTATAGTCGAACAGAATATAAAGAACCGTCCAGAATTTGCCGAATATAGCTATCGAACAAAAGAAGAAGAATCAAGGGGACCGGGCAAGGCAACTGCATCGGTATATAATGATGATTTTTTTAGATTTGCTCTGCAGGAATTATCTAAAAAAGGCTAGATAAGAAACACGCAACATAAGATTCGCTTCGCAAGAAACACGAAAGGAAATGATGGGGTAGGGGTGAATAAACACGCTCAGTCCGCCCCGAATCTCAGTAAAGATTTTCCATTTCTGATATCATTCTCTTCTCGAAGTTTTCTGGCGTCTCATCATTTTTGCGTTCAAAAATGATGATTTTCTCGCCACGGTTATATCCCACAAATTGATAGCACCATTCTTCTATGCCTGGAGGGTCAACATAAACCTTGTGTGGCTCGACCATGATTGCCCTTATGTTGTCGTTCCATAATAAAAAAGGCTCGGGCAGAACTTCATCCGGATTTTCAAACTGACCAGTTTGTTCATTGAGTATCGTGTAGTTGAATTCAGCATCTTCAAATTCCGCACTGTTGTCTAGTGGGTCTTGTCCGTATCCCAACACTGTTCGTACGCGTTTAGCAGATAATGCAGAAAAGTGGGGGTCTAGTTCGATACCATGAAAAGACCTCCCCCACTTTGCGCATGCGGCAAGTGTAGTTCCAGTGCCTGCAAAGGCATCTACAACTAAATCTCCGACATTTGAGTGTGCGATTAGAAGACTTTCGATTAATTCAAATGGTTTTTGGCAGGGGTGCTCAATTTTTTTACTACTTGCTTTTTTGTAGCGCTCTTTTCCGCTGCATACTGCTGTATTGTATGTGTCAGATTTATTGGTACCGCAGAGTACCGTGTTAACGAGATTTTTGTTGAAAACGAAATCATTTGATTTTGTGAACCATAATGCATACTCCTGAGAGGGGGTATAATACAGGTTGGCATTGAAGTTCATTGGCTTGGGATTCTTTTTTCTCCAGTGAATGATTTGTCGAAAATTTAATCGGACATTTTGTTCACCAATGTCATTTTTTGTAGGGTCAGGCATGTACCATGGTAGTAGTTTGTGGTGGCAAAAAATTATTGCAGACCCTGTAGGAGCGAGTGTTCGCTCAACCTGGCGTATAAATTCAGTAGGGTCAAAATTTTTGTCCCACCGCGCGACATCAGCATTATATGGTGGGTCCGTCAGAACTAAATCGACTGAATTGTCAGGAAGGTCTCTGAGCACCTTTATACAATCATTGCAACTGACTGAACCAGTGAATAAATTATCAGTGCTTTCGCCCGCTCTGGGCTTAACGGGTGCCGGTGAGGTTCTTTTAATTATTCGCTTTTTGTGGCTGTTCTCCGCTTTAATTTCGCGATAGGCTTTTGATACTGTTTTCTTGCCGGAAAAAACTTCATCAATAATTTTTCTCTTCCCACTGTCGAGAATTTTCCGGGCGAACTGAATGCTGTCCGGAGAAACAGCAAATATTTTAGACGCTTCATCCTGTGATGCCGAAATTTCGGCAACTGCGTGTTGTCCTCGTTTGAGTGTTGCGAGTTTACTTGCGACCATCGCACGCTGGCTAGTGGTAAGGTGCCGCCGATGAATGTTGAGAGCTATTGCATGCTGGACCAGACTATCTTCATCATCCTGCCATTCAGTAGTCTTGGGTTCAATTCCAAGCTCTTGGCAAGCCCTTAATCTATGCCTGCCATCCACGACTTTACCTTTATACAGGAGTATCGGCTCAATCTGGCCGAGTTTACTGATGTCGTCACGTAGAGCGTTATATTCACCTTCTGACATCTGCGGAAAAAGGTCAGCCAGTTCATGTAATTTCATATACGCACCCCCATAGGACGCGTATAGCACAAAACATTGTGGTGTGGTTGGTACTATTTGTCTCTTGATGAAAATCTATCAACTGGACTGATGCGCTTTATCTCAACAGCTGATGTGTTTCCGGCCGGATAGATATGCTTTGAGAGGAACTCGACTTCCTCTCCTTCCCCTGATTCTGGAACTATAATGTTCCAACACTTCTGGGTTCCATTGGAGCCATCATTCCACCGGTAGCCTCGCTCTTTGAGCGCATCTTTTCGTTCATACGGTGCGTTGATTGCATTTATTTTAGCAATGTTTTCACTGCCATTTGCCAAAAGTGTTTTAAAAATTGGAGCTTTACTGATAGGGAGCTGCTCTAAAAGTACGCCCAGAAGCCCCTCAGCGTCATTTAGTGCACGATGTGCATCAACATAGTAGCCGTATTTATACAGAATAAACTCGAGTGAGCGTGAGCTTATGCCCTCCAGTTTCCAGTCAATCTGGCTTGCAGTACAGAACCACGATAGATGTTGGAACGCAGGAAAGCGCTTTTCAACAAACGGCCGGTCAAAAGCCGCGTTGTGTGCAACTACAATGCTCGCATTCGCTGCTATCTTTTCTATTATTTCATCATTAAAACGTTGTCCATGTACCATTTCATTGGTGATACTGGTGATTTTTGTTATTTCGTCTGGAATCGGCCTTTTGGGGTCTTCAAAACCAGAATAATTGCCTGCTATTCTGATGATATCACCTGTGTCGTTGTTGAATTCAAAAACAACGATTCCGAGCTCAATAACGGTGTCAGAAGAGTGGTTGAGACCGGTTGTTTCTGTGTCAATACATATTCCTGTGGCTAGTTTTCTTGTTTTATGCTGCAAGCGAGGGTCATCACGTAGATTTATTTTGCGTAGCACCCTGAACCGTCCAGATGCTGTAAGCGCTGAAACAGCGATTTCTTCTTCAATCGGGTTGTATGTATGATGAGTTTTACTGCGCATTAATACACCGTTGTAGTGGCACGTCCATGCCGGAAGCCAGAGCAGTACGCTGCATCTATTGCGTCTGCGACCATTTCTGAGTTGCTTGTTATTAATGATGGGAGATAACTTTTTCTGATTTGCATCGTGGTATCCGC
>CALKWP010000025.1 GCA_938004075.1 uncultured Methanomassiliicoccales archaeon | reverse complement strand
AACGCGATGGCTCAGGATGGTTACCCTCTTATGTCAAAGACGACGGCGGTACCCGACCTGGACAACATGCCCCCTTTCGCCCTCTCGTTCACACCCAACACCACCGCCGTCTCGGCCTACGCGCGGATTGTGATAACATGGAACGAGACAATGGACTGGGCTTCGGTGGAGGCGGCGTTCTCCTGCACCGACGGAGAGACGAACTGGACATCTTCTCATGGCATGTGGAGCCATGTCGGCAATGTCTCCACATTCACGCCAACCCTTCCGTTCGCCTATGAGACCCACTACGTTGTGAGCGTGAATTCTTCCGCTGCCGACGCCAAAGGCAACATGCTGGACCAGAACCGGAACGGCACCGGCGGAGAATGGCCGGCGGACATTCTCATCTGGAACTTCACCACGACTGACGAAGCGCCTTACGTGATATCCACCCAGCCGGCCGATGGCCAGATTGGCGTGGACCCGTACAAGCCCTTCAAAATCATATTCTCCGAGAGCATGAACAGGACCGGAGTGGAGCAGGCCTTCACTTTCACGGATGGGCACGATGACTGGAACATCACCCATGGCATCGGATACTGGAACGCGCTCTTCACCGAGTTCACATTCTCCCCCGACACAGCGCTGGGGCTCAACACCACGTTCCAGGCATTGCTGAACGGGACGCTGGCAAAGGACCTTGGTGGGAAAGGGTTGAAGGACGGGGACCATACATGGCAATTCACGACATGGCTGCAGCCGCCCGCGCCCCAGATAGCGAGCACATACCCGCCGGACGGGGCCTTCAATGTGAATGTGAACACGTACATCAACATCGCATTCGACAACGAGATGGACCCCGTTTCTGTGGAGAACGCATTCTCATACACCGACGGGACCAGCATCTGGACGGTGGCGGACGGGATAATTGATTGGTTCTCGGAGAATACATTATTCTCATTCCAGCCTGCGGTTGCGTTGAATTTCGATACCGAATATCGGGTGAAGGTCTCATTCGCTGCAACCTCGATTTACGGCGTCGGACTGGATGGCAACGGCAATGGAATTCCGGAGCAGAATGACAATTACACTTTCATGTTCATGACGACAGTCGAGCCCCCGAAGGTAACCACTTATTACCCTGGCTCAAGGCAGATGGATTTGCCGATCGACCTGGCTGCGATTCACATCAATTTCAGCAAGGTGATGAATCTACCCTCCGTGACCAGCGCAATATCCATCTCGCCCAGCATACCGTTCGTCACGGCCTTCTCCGGCGGTGGCAGGAACCTGACCATTGTCCTGACTGGCACATTGTTGGAAGGCACTGAATACAGGGTGACCGTGCTGGGTACCGCAATGGACATCGGCGGGACGAAGCTGGATGGCAACGGCGACGGCTGGCCCGGCGACAGGTTCAGCACCAATTTCTTCACGAAGGGCGTCATCGTCCCCGCAAAGCCGACGATCACGGCGATTTTCCCGCTCAACAATGCCACGATACCGGTGGATTCGTTCTATGTTGCAGTCACATTCAGTGTGCCGATGAACAGAACGTCAGTGGAAAGCGCGTTCACATTCAGCAACGCCAGCGCTACGATAAACGGAACAATCCAGTGGAGCGCATCCAACAAAAGCTTCAGATTCACCCCGCTGGAACAACTTGCCTACAACATCACATATACAGTGAGATTGGCGGGAACCGCGAAGAGCATGGAAGGGCTCGCAATGGGGAATTCGAGTTCCTGGCAATACCTCACTGAACCCGCGGAAGAGGCGCCACCGATGATGGACTGGGTTCTCTACGGCGTCATACTCATGCTGCTGGGACTTACAATAGTTCTCTACATGGCCAACAGGTCCTTGCGCAGGGACCTGAAGCGGACCAGGGTGAAACTGAAGAGGCTGAAAAGGGAGATGGGGATTAAGGATGATGAAGTTAGATCGGAAGAGCGTCGTGTAGGGAAAGAGTGTAGATCTCGGTGGTC
>CALKWP010000024.1 GCA_938004075.1 uncultured Methanomassiliicoccales archaeon | reverse complement strand
AAAGACGGCATACGAGATTGTTATTCGTGACTGGAGTTCAGGCTTGTGCTCTTCCGATCTCCGCGGCTGCGACCGATCTCGCATCCATTAGATTGCTCGATAGCGCTGGCCAGTCGGTTGCCGTTGCGAGCCCGTCGTCCCGCATGACCTTCACAGTTGGGCGGGCGATTCTTCAGAACACCTGGCTGAATCTCACCGTCCAGGCGGACATCTCCACCATCGCAGTGAACGGCAGGACGCTGGGCGTCTCGGTGCTGGCACGCAACGACGTATCTCTCCATACCGGCATAGTTTCCATTGACACGATTCCAATGACCAACGAGCGCGGGTACATCGGGAGCATACCGGCACATATGGCGGTTGATGGCGCCTTCCTCGACTGGGCGACCAGAGAGAGCATTTCCCCTGCCAACCCGACGCTTGTGACCGTCAAAAGCGTTGACATTCGCAGTTACGGCGCGATATTCGACGGCAACGGCGTGCATCTCCACCTTTCAACCGCCGGCAAGCTGTTGGATGGTTGCGCAGTCCCCGTGAAGAGCTCAAGATCCCCCGGGCCGGCACCCCCGCCCGCTCCGGTGGATACTGACAGGGACGGCATACCCGACCACCAGGAGCAGCCCGGCCAGGAACTCGATTTCAATAACGACGGGGCACCGGATGCCCAGAGCACTGTGGGCGGCCAGCCCGACGTTGACGGCGACGGCATCGCCGATTACCCCGCAGGCAGCGACCAATGGCTGGAATGGAACGGCGTCAGGATTTACATCGGTCCGGTCGAAACACCGGTGAAACCGGCAGTCACCGGCCAGGACATCGCCAGAATCTACCTTGACACCGACGCGGACACATCAACCGGCTACCAGGTCGGGGGAATGGGTGCCGACCGGATGCTGGAATTCAAGGGAAGGGCCGGGCAGGTTAATTCCGCAACATACAACATATTCTCCGGCTCAACGCCAGGCCAATGGTCCTGGACCTTGGTCAACAATCCAATTTACATGAAGGACTCCACCGAGTTGGAGGCATATGTTGCCGCAACCCTGGACGCCAATGCCACAGCCTACTTCGAGGTTGAGGCCTGGAACGAGAAATGCGATGAGGTCGGGTATGACCACATCCCGGTGGAAGCGGCAGGGACAAGGTCCAACCCGGGCGAGGAAACGATGGCCGGTGATATGGTCACGATGACCGAGATAGTCTCGGGATATGGAAATGCAGCCAACGATAAATTCGGATGGAACGTCTCCTACGCCGGCGATGTGAACAACGACGGCGTGGACGACGTGATTGTCGGAGCACCATATGCCAACAGCGGCGCGGGAGCAGCTTACATATTCTTCGGATACAAGGGATTCAACATCGCCAACAGCAAGGTCATGAACGCCGCAACTGCCAACGTGACAATAAGCGGGGCTGCCACCAATGGCCATTTCGGATGGTCGGTGAGCGATGCTGGCGATGTCAACGGCGGCACGCCAGCAATTGGCGACATCATAATCGGTGAGCCGGATAACGGCGCCGGATACGCGTACATATTCTACGGGCGGACGACATGGTCCGCCACGTACACCACGGCGAACGCGGACGTGATTATTGCTGGTGAATCCAGCGGGGATAAGTTCGGGGCGAGCGTGTCAGGGGCGGGGAATTATGACAACGCGGGAAATGCGGATGTGATAGTAGGCGCCTACAACGCGGATTCGGGCAAAGGCAGGGCCTACATTTTCTACGGGGATGGGAGCATCCCAACGGGCGCGGGGAGCGCGGAGGTCATCATCCGGGGGAAGAACTCTGCCGGTCATTTTGGACATTCTGTCTCGGGCGCGGGAAACGTTGATGGCACGGGAGGGACTGAAGCCATTGTGGGCGAACCGGCTTCTGACCTGAGCCATGTATTCTACAAACCGACTGTTCAGAATGCCGCTAGTGAGACAAAAATCTTCGGAACAGTGACGCCGAGCACCGACGGATATACGAGTACTACTACCTCCAATAATGGATATGAGATAATCGAGGAAGTTGCAGGCACCGGAGGAAACACTGATACATTGTTTGTTTACGGCGCTTCATCGGCTGCCACCAGTCCGTCATATTCAATATGGGGCGGTACTGCATGGGGCACAGACACAACCGACGGGACATTTGCGGCGGCGATATCATATACTGTTGCTTACTCCAATCCCGCAAGAAATGAAATTGTCACTGGTTCAATATGTGGCGATGGAATAGCACCGGAATCGATATATGTGAATGTTTGGAACGGCGATACAAACACCTGGGGGACCGCGTTGCAGGTAACTGCGAATACCGCTTCGACACGTGCATTTAGGCCATTCGACATCGCTTTCGAGACTTTTTCAGGAGACGCTCTGATATTCTACAGCAGCGGAGGCAATAACTTCGCTTACCGTGTCTGGGACGGTTCATCATGGAGCAGCGAGAGCACTTACGACATCACAATCATATCTGGCAATCTAAGATGGATTGAGGCTGCATCGAATCCATTAAGCAATGAGATAGCAGTTCTCGTCAGCGACGATGCAAGTGATGCGCAAGGAGTCATTTGGGACGGTAGCGCATGCGGAAACCAGCAATTATTAACACAAACCTTGTCGACAGCCACATATCAATGTCATGATGTTGAGTATGAGCATACATCGGGTTATGCTATGTTTGCTTGGGGGCAAACTGCGGACAGCCTGTACTATATAAGATGGTTGGGCACATCCTGGGAAGCAGCTAATACTTTAATTACTATTACAAATCAAAACGGAGTCTCGAATTGGATTACTATCCACGAGAACCCTGCAACGAGCAGTAACCAATTGGTACTAACTGTGCTTGATGCCGGTTCGACAATCAACACCGCAAGATGGACCGGCTCTGCATGGACAGTCGATGCAGCCGCCCATACCACTGGAGCTGAAGCGGTTGATGCGAGGTGCGTGGATGCGGTATTCGAAACAATATCAGGACATACCAACCACATTCTCTTAACCTATGCGGCGGGGTCTGTCACATTCAACTGGAAGCATTTCGATGGCACCAGTTGGTCCACAGCGACACCTTGGGATGATGCAGCAAGTGACGATATTGGATTAATGCAGCTACGAAGAGATGCTGCTGGACTTATATTTATATCTGCTGTAAGTCGAGTTGGCGTAGATATCAACACATGGACCTGGGATGGTAGTGCTTTCACATGGCAAAAGGAACATACGATCACGGCATTGAATTATCGGTATGAATCATTCATGATCGCCCCCAGCTGTCCTCTACCTGCAACAAGTAAGCTGGAGCAAAAATGGGCATTCTCTCTGCCGGATAATTATGCAAACACATTCTACATCGAAGCGAACCGGACCGATGCGGCTGATAACGATGTCATTAACCTGTATTATTCGCTAACAGGGATAGGCACGGTCGGCACAGGGGACTGGGTTTCAATGATGGGGTCGATTACCCTTTCTACATCGGGCGACCCAAACACATATCAAACATTCACTGATGCGACATTTTCAGAGAGAAAGGGCTTGATTTACATAGGCGCGGTCGATACTGACAGAACGTCGGGAAACACAGCCAAGGATGTGCTCTGCATCGACCATATGTTCATTAGATGCGTTCCAGTAACCACATTACGCGGCACCACTGGCACGAATTACGGTTGGAGTGTCAGCAACGCCGGTGATGTTTTCGGTAATGGCAGAGGCAACCCGCTGATTGGTGCACCTAGTGCCGATACCAACCGTGGCATGGCATATCTGTACAAAGGAGGAGATATGGGAGGTACAGTCTCAGCATTGAACACCACGGACACACAATTTAACGCAGGCACACCAATTAAATCCAACTGTTTTGTCATGCCATCTAACACCGTTGAAAATGGGCATGTCAATCAAACGGCAACCAAGTCGTTTTATGAAAGTTTCACCTCTTCCACAACATCTTCTTGGAGTTGGAACACCGTTTCCGCAGGAATTGTCAGCAGTTCAGATACTGGTATATACGGGAATTCGGCGAAATTGGAAGACACCGACAGCGACGGAGATGGAACAAATGATTTCCAACAAATGCAGGAAAACGATGCCGCCTCGACACCGACTACAGGGATGATAGATTTCCATTTCAGATCAAGTGGGGATGGTTTTGCTGCAACAGCTCTCGTATATGTTGGACAGCCTACAAATGGGTATGTTCGTGTATTTGCAGTCTGTACCGATAATGGATACATTCAATACACATCTACAAGCACATGGACAAATGGTATCCCACATGTGGCCAATACTTGGTATTGGGTTCGCGTAGATTATAGCGACACAACTCACACCTATGATCTTTATATCAATAATTCTGCGGGTCAATTAGCTAAAGTGGCAGACAATGTACCATATACTTCGGCTTCCTACTCCGTAGGAAATTTCTGGATGGACACCGGAAATGCGCCTGATGGGCGCCCAGCAGTCGTCACGGTTTACATTGATGAAGTTACAATATGGGCTCCTTCAGCGACAACTTCCACATTTACATCTGGAACCTATTCTCCTGGAAACATATTGAGTATTACCCCCTCTTGGAACTCGACTATTGCGGATGGTTCCAATGCATGGCTTGCTATTTCCCGGGATGGCACGAATTGGAATGCAAGTGCAATATCGAATGGTGTCGCGTACACATTCCCAACTGAAGCATATGGTGATCAGTTCAAATTCAAGTTGACATTAACCTCTTCAGGATCATATGCCTCTATATTCTATGATGTAAAATTTATAATACAATGCGTTAAGGTGACTTTACTACTCACCGGCCAGTCCCCTGGTGACCGCTTCGGCTACTCCGTCCACGCCGCCGGCGACCTTGGCGGCGACGGCTATGACGACATAATCATCGGAGCTCCATACAACGACAACGGCGGCACCGATGCAGGCGCCATCTACATCTTCAACGGCTCCGCCACGATGCCAGCTAACATCGCCGCGGCTGATTGCGATTACATCAAGAACGGAACCGCAGGCGCGCATTTCGGCTGGTCCGTGGGATATGCAGGGGACCTTGATAATGACAACCATCTGGACGTTCTCGTAGGGGCTCCGCACAGGGATGACGGCGCGGAGGCAGACACCGGCTGGGCCCAGGTGCTCTCCGTCATAGTCCCGATACCCGAGTTCTCAGCCATGCTCATCGCAGTATTCATTCCTTTCGGCCTCTCTGTCCTGGTGTTCAGGAAGAGAAGGAAGGCTAGGGCCGCGAAGACGGAAGGATGAGAGAGACGCAATTGTTTCCAATCCTACCCCCCGACGCATTGCTCCGGCACCCATTCATCCCCACCATGCCCCGTCTGAACGAGCATCGTAGCTCCGCTTCAATCTGTTGACATCGATGCGAGCGAGGCGAATAGCCCCTAAAAAAATATTTTGGCTATTCGTCGCGTGACTGGCGCAGGCCAGTTCCATATTATTAGCTGGAGGGCGGGGTAAGCGATGATTTTCATCGCGTCACAGCCGAATTGCAAATTCGGCAGGGTAATGCATCGAATTTTGAAAATTCGATGGTGTGATACTGCCAATTGCAGAGCATCAGTGGGAACCCCGCCTGTAAGGGCCGGGTGTGGGGCCTTACCCAATGCTAACAGTGGCCCCCAATCTGAAACCTCTTGCATGGCTGCTATTCTTTCGTCCTTCGCATTGCATATTTCAAATAAAAGATAGAGAGAAAAGTTCCCATGCAAGATCCGCGTAATGGGTTTCGCCCCACACGCACTGGTGGGGTGAGTACCTGCTACCCCGGCCTTATGGCCGAGGATTGGCAGAATGGAGTTGCAGATTGTCTCAGAATGCTGGGTCAAGCGCACTCATAAGCTGGCCAAATGGAACCCCTGGCTCACACCAGGGGCAGGCTGCGATTGTTTGCCCATGCGCCCCTTTACAAATTAATCGTTTAAAGCATAATCCTTAATACAGGATATCTCATTCAGGGGCGCATGGACCTGGACTTTGAGATAACCCTGCGCAAGCATACCCCTCTCACCGCCGTTGAGGACCTCGAAGAAGCATGCGAGATCTTCCTCACCCATATCGGCTATTTCGGACCCAGGACCAGCGGCTCCAATGTGCGCGACAGCATTGCTTTCCGGCTTTTCGTGGATTGCTTCCTGAAGAGGCGGGACAAGGTCTGGCAGGTGAAGGAGCTGGCGCATGAGATGGACACCACCCAGCCCACCATTGGCAAGTACATCAGCTCACTGAGGGCGATGTCCATAATCGAGGAATCGGTTTTCAAGGACGAGGAAGGGAAGTCGAAGCGCGGTTATCGGCTGAGGTATGGCAACCTGCGCGACGCATGGCACTTCGTGGAGGAGAACGTCAACGTGTCAATGGCGAATTATCGGAAATCGGTCGATCACATTCAGCAATTGGCTGAGGAGAAGAAGAGGTGATATCATGTCCGGCAAGGAAAAAAACGCAGTGGTTCTGAGCATAGGTTCGAAATACAGGATTAAGTCGTTGGAAGCAAGGGACAAACCGCTTGTCACTAGCGGGAAGTTCATCGGCTACACGGCCATAGGCCATGACGAAGGAATGTGCATCGAGCTGGACAGCACGCATGAGGACAAGGTAGGCAAGATTCGGGTCATACCGACGCACGCGATCGTCTCTCTGGATATTATTGAAGCTGTGGACAAGGAAGACAAGAAGGCTCCGGACGCGGGAACGATGTTTGGCTGAGCTATGCCACACATCTTCGACACATCCACCCTGGAAGCGAAAATCCTGCTTCTGCTTCTGGAAGTGTATCCTATAACCGACAAGGAGATCGCCGATTACCTGGCAACTTCCCAGAGGAAGGTTGATGAATCCATCAAGGTGCTGGCAAAGAAAAGCCTGGTTCGCCTCAAGCCGTTGCCGGACGTGAATTACGTCACGCTGGCCAGCGGGAATTTCTCATTCAAAGGGAAGGAAACCGAGCAATTGAAGAAAGTCAGGGAGAAGCTGGAGAAGAGGAAGCAGTACAAGACGCCTGATGACAATTCGGGCGGCATGTATGGATGATGCGACCCGATTATCGCATGCGAAGTTATGAAATGTTTCACTGCCAAAATGCATCAAATCTCACGGGAACTACTCCATGGCCATCTCTCTGTATATGAGGTATTTTCTCTTGTTCTCCAGGAAACGGTAAACCACGGAATGCTCGCTTCCTTCCAGCAGCATCTCCACGGCCCTTTTGGCGGCATCCATTGACAGCAGGTCCGCAATTATGCTGACTGTGTTGCCGTAAATTTCCAGTTCTGCGCCGGAGAACTCCTCTATTGTGCTGCGGGTCTTTCCATCCGTGCCGATGAGCCTTGCCCGGACCCTGGCAATGTGCTTCCTATCTTTTCCCGCGTAGTCGCGGATATCGATTATCTCGAGGTACATGTCCTCTGAGACAAGCCTCATCGCCCGCTCCGGGGAGAATCCCCTGGCTATTGCCTTCACGATGTCCCTTGCATTGAGGCCGACCATTCCCTGTTTCGAGCCTTCCTCTGTGGGAATCACCGTGACATCGCCGGCGTCGGAGTCAATCTTCAGCTTAACCATGCAGGCTCTCTCTATCTGGCGCTTCACCTCGCCGTCCGGGCCCACAAGCACTCCCACTCTCTCTTTTGGTATCTTGACGTACAGCAATCAAAGCCCCCCGGTGATGGATTTCATTATCTCATTCTCATCGAGAGATAAGCCGAACTTCCTGAAATACCTTGCCAGGTTTTTAACGTCCCGGACAAGGAATTCCATCGAGTTTGGATGGGTGAGCAGCACCGCCTGGCCAACGTCTATGATTATTGGCTCGCCCTCAAGCATCAGAATGTTGTACTCGGAGAAATCCGAGTGAACCAACTTGGCCTTGCTGTGAATTAATTTCATCTGTGCCAGCAGGTTATCGAATATTTCCTGCGGGTTATCCATCTCCGTGAATTCCCTGAGATGCGGCGCCGGGGTTCCGTCGGTGCCGATGAATTCCATGACAATGATATTCTTGGTGCACACCACTGGCCTGGGAACCCGGATTCCCTCGACGTGCATCCTCTCCAGGTTGCGGTATTCCTTCTGTGCCCATGTATGGATGGTCCGCCTCCGGTTCTTGCCCAGATTCCTGAATCGCTCATCTCCTGCGATGTACTTCTGAATGTTGTTGAAAGTGGAGTTCGACATCCGGTATATCTTGACCGCCAGGTATTCCCCGTCATGCGTTGTGGCCCTGAAGACGTTCCCCTCCTTTCCGGTGGCTATGGGAAAGTCCAGGGTGTCGAACACCTCGTTGGTCATGAGGTCGTATATGAGCATCAGCGTGTCCCTGTCAAAAACCTCATCGTAAGTTTTGCGATGGTCGGTTCCCTTGTCCCGTTCTTTGTATGCCAGTATCTTGGAATCAAGGTCCCTCAGAAGCTTGTCGTCGACGCGCATGATTCTCCCAGCGATCAGAATATATTGATAACATCGGGGAGCATTCTGCGCCTGGCCAGGCTTGTCGCCTGCGTCCGCGTGTATCTGAAAATTATATCTGCCTTTTCATCCCCGCCCAATTCCCAGGGTCTGATGATGAGAAGATCGCCCTCGCGTATCCACATGCGCTTCTTCAGCTTTCCCGGGATGCGGCCGATGCGTGATTTTCCATCCGCGCACATGACCTTGATCTTGGATGCGCCTAGCAGCTGGTCAGCTATCGCGAACATCTCGCGCTTGTACTCTTTTGGCAGCGGCGCGCGGCCACCATCGTCCTGGCCTTCCGGGGGCTTGTTGTCATCAGGGCTCATGTGTTATCAACGCCTCTGAAAGCTGGAGTCATATTAAAGTTTGTGGATGCCAAGATGGATTACGAGTTGATTGTCCACTCAACATCCGCCGGCACCCTCACCCAGAATCCCATTCCCGGCTTCAGCAAGAACTCCGGTCCGACCTCTTTCATCAGATATGGCGATGCTGGGTCGGACACCTCCACCCGGTCCGCACCGGTGCCCCAGAACGCATCCCCAACGCTTATCTCTGTGATTGAGGGATACCCGACCAGGTTCCAACCTGCGTACAGAGTGATGCTGGATGTTGCAGGTTCTTCCCCCGATACCGTAAGCGTGCAATTCTCGGTTGCATGGAGCCAGACCCCCATTCCGCAATTCATATCAGTGAATGCCTGTGCGCCTCCGATCCGGTAGGTCTCCCATGTCTTTGAAGCACCATCAAAGCACTTGGCCACATCCCATTTTCCGGCAATTGATGAAAAAACACTCTCCACGGATGCGTCAGCCATTCCAAGTGGTATGGATATGAGATTCCAGCCCTGAATTAATCCAATCTCGAACTCTGCAAGTATGGGCAGGGTCGAGGGAGACATCAGCGGATAATTATCCTGGTTGCTGGAAAATGTGTATGGTGTATCGCCGAGGCCGTCAGAGCCGGGCTGGTCCTGGGCTGGGCCGGAGAAGCCATCGGTTCCGGAATAATCGGACCAGTAATTCCCTCCGAACGGATACCCATTATCCCAGGAATTGAGGCCTGTGTCATCATAACCCTGTATAATATTGTCAATGAGATTGTTGTGATATATGGATACATTGCTGGACGCCTCGATGCAGATGCCGTAATCGGTGCTGCCCGTTACGTTGTTGCCGCGGAGCACGGTATTCTCACTGGCAGCAACCAGTATGCCGAAGTTATTGGCATCCGCTTCATTGCCTTCCGCAAGAATATCGCTTGAGCCAGTGCTGTATATCCCTATACGGTTGGCAGTGGCACTGTTCTGTTCCAGCCTCGCGGCCTGTACCGAATGGAGGTTGATGCCGGAGTCTGCATGGTAATCTGACCATTCATCACTGCTCGCGGAATCAAGCCAGCAATCTCTGATAGTGAACTCATGGGTAGTGTTTCCAACGTAAATGCAATACCCGTAATTCTCGCCGTAGATGTAATAGCCGGGTATCATGAATGGTTCCTCATGGCTGCCGTCTCCATTCCAGAATTCGCCGATGGCCCTGTGTTCAAAATCCTCATCCCCGTTCACTCTGATCGGCAGGTGGATGAACCAATCTGGATAGACCCATGCCTCAGCCTGGCTCGTGGAATAAACTGCTATGGCCAAAGGCGCGTCCCAGGATACGCCGCCCTCCCACCATTCCGCATTGATGACCTCGAAGCTCGATAACACCCCTTCCAGCCCTTCCTGGTTGGTCATCGAGAATGTGAACTGATGCTCTCCTGCGGGGTTCATGAATGCCAACGCCTCCGAGATGTCGAACGCCATTCTTCCTGTTGGAAATGGGTGCAACTGAGTGCCTGCTCCGTACCATGCTTCAATCCAGTAACATGAAAGAAAAGATTTATCCCACACATCAACTCCATCCTCTTTCAGGGAGATCCCGATGCCTTCGTTCCGAATGATGTTGCCACGCTCTTCATGGTCTATCTGAACCTTGGTCACCATCGTCGGGGCATAGTCGATCAGGCTCTCCAGGTACATGGCCCAACCGTAGCAGATCAACCCGTCCACCGCGGCCTCATATGACATCCACCAGTAACCGGACTGGCCCCAGTCGGTCCCCCAGGAGTTTACCATTCTCAGCGCGCCATATCCATCCGCCGTGGGCTTGTCATCATCGTAGCCGCAGATCGTGACGATGTGGCCTCCGCGGTTTATGCCCGTTCTTTCGCTCGAGCAATAGGTGTAGTTGTAGCTTCCGATGTCGTCAAAGTTGCCCCAGACATCAATTCCCGTGGTGGCGGTGTTCCCGGCGGCGAGATGGGCTTTGAGAGCGTCCATCCCCCATGCCTGCGCCATGTCCAGCCAGTTCTGGCTCGCCGCCCTGCGCTTCATCCCGGACACCCACATCCAATCCTCGGTGGGCCATGTGTAATCATCGGAAGGGTTGTACGGCTTTTCAGCCATGCTGCAGGCCCCGTTGGATATCAGCAGATCAGCCACATCCTCCATGTAAGAGCCGCCATCGTCTCCCCCGTTGGCTATGTTGTACAGGAATGCCGGGCTTACCTGATTGCTCGGGTCTTCCAGGTCGAATGCCGCCTCCCTGTTCTCTATGTATGTGGCATGGTAATATCCGATGGCCCAGGCGGTGCAGGAACCCTGCCAGCGCTGATTTCCGACCGGAGGGAGCCCTGCAGAGTTGTCACTCGCGCTCGGCAGTGGCCTCGGGCTGTCGCGAAGCAGCGATTCGGGGGAGATGATATGACAGGTCTCGCTTTCCTTTGGCCCCCTTGGATTCCAGAGGCCGCCCAGCCCTTTCTCCCTGGCGATTTCATTCATGGCAACGCCCTCCCCTCCGCTGGCGTTTCCGACGATGATAATAAATGAACTCAGCAACGCTGCGCTCAGTAAAATCGCGGAGATTTGCTTAATCAATCAATTTCAACCCCTGTTTTTCCCTGATGTTCGATTGTATGTGTCGCGCTATATTTATAACTTTTCAATCTTTAAAAACATGCAAAAAGACAATGAACTGGCCGTTATCTGGCCATGCATTCCGGGCAAACCTTATTAACCCGCAGATTATTCCCTGTCGCAAGGGATTGGGATGCCCGTAAATAACCCGTTCAAGGTCATGCTTTCACTCGTTCGCGCCCGCACTGACCTGTGAACTATGTTCGGAGGATTTCCGTTGCATGGCCGCGCCTATGGCCTTGCGACGCTTGCGATATGGCCCGGTTCGAAAGACATCGGGGAAGAATAGACGCATTTCCTTTCGTTGCCAGCCAGTCGGATTCCCATTTTCCCCGGAGAGGATACCATGAAGCTCAGCGAGAACGCTTTAGCCGTGCTTGAACGCCGCTACCTGTCGAAGGACGATGCGGGAAATCTGAAAGAGACGCCGGAAGGTTTTTTCAGGAGAGTGGCCAGGAACATTGCCTCGGCAGAGGCCAAATACGGCAAAGACAAGAAGCAAGTAAAAGCCGTCGAGGATGAATTCTTCAAACTCATGACTTCGCTTGATTTCCTGCCCAACTCGCCCACGCTCATGAATGCCGGCAAGGATATCCAGCAATTATCCGCATGCTTCGTTCTGCCCATCGGGGATTCGATGGAGAGCATATTCGATGCGCTGAAGAACGCCGCAATGATTCACAAGAGCGGCGGCGGCACCGGTTTCTCATTCTCCAGATTGAGGCCCAGGAACGACGCAGTACATTCAACGAAAGGGGTCAGCAGCGGCCCGGTATCTTTCATGAAAGTATTCAATGCCGCGACCGAGGCGATAAAGCAGGGCGGCACCCGCAGAGGCGCCAACATGGGCATCCTTCGCGTTGACCATCCAGATATAAAGGATTTCGTGGGCTGCAAGGAGGACCTCACTGTTCTCACCAATTTCAATATCTCGGTTGCCGCCACGGACAAATTCATGAGCGCGGTAGTCAAGGGCCAGGACTACGAACTCATCAACCCGCGCACCGGCAAGGTCCACGACAAGGCAAACGCCAAGGAACTCTTCGATCATATCGTCAGCCTGGCATGGAAGACCGGCGACCCGGGAATGATATTCATCGACAAGATCAATGCAGGCAATCCGACGCCGAAGGTGGGGGAGATTGAGAGCACGAATCCCTGCGGAGAGCAGCCGCTCCTCCCGTTCGAATCCTGCAACCTGGGCTCGATAAACCTCAGCAACATGGTGGTCAGAGGCAAGGTGGACTGGAAAAAGCTGGAAGCCACCACCAGGCTCGCAGTCAGATTCCTGGACGATGTCATCGACATGAACAAGTACCCGCTTCCCGAGATTTCAGAGACAACTCTCTCCAACAGGAAGATCGGCCTCGGCATAATGGGCTGGGCGGATATGCTCATCCAGCTCGGGATACCTTACGAATCCCCTCAGGCCTACGAGTTCGCGGAAAAGCTGATGAAATTCATCCAGGAGAAGGGCCGCAAGGCATCCGAGGACCTGGCCAAAGAGCGCGGGCCATTCCCCAATTTCAAGAGGTCCGTATATGCCAAGGGCAAGCCAATCAGGAACGCCACGGTCACAACGATTGCGCCTACCGGCACATTGTCAATGCTGGCGGATTGCTCTGGCGGCATAGAGCCGATTTACTCCATCGCCTACGTGAAACGCGTCATGGACAATGATGAATTGCACTACGTGAATCCGCATTTCGAGCAGGTCTGCAGGGATAGAGGCCTCTACACGGATGAGCTGGAGAAGGCCGTTGTCGCCTCCGGTTCGGTGTCCGTCGTTCCGGGCTTCCCCAATGACCTGAAAGCGCTGTTCAGCACCGCCCATGAGATAACCCCAGAGGGCCATGTTCGCATGCAGGCCGCCTTCCAGAAATTCACTGATAATGCGGTGTCAAAAACAGTCAATCTCAACAACAACGCCACAAAAGAGGAAATAGCCAAAATTTATCTCCTGGCATACGAGACCGGCTGCAAGGGCATAACAGTATATCGCGATGGTTGCCGCGGCACCCAGGTCCTTGAATCCGGGGGAAAGAAAGAGAAGGCGGAACCTGTCGCGCTCCAGACAAAGCTTTTCGATGCCCAGCTGTTCGACGAGAACGGCAAATTGCGGCCAAGGGCCAGGCCCCTTGTGACCCAGGGCGCGACCCACCGCATGTCCACGGGCTGCGGCTATCTTTATGTCACGATAAACGAGGACAACAAGAACCTGTTCGAGCTCTTCGCCAGGATGGGAAAGACCGGCGGCTGCGCGGCCAGCCAGACCGAGGCGATTGGCCGGTTGATTTCCCTCGCCCTGAGGTCGGGGATAGACCCGGTCGCAATCCTCGAACAGCTAAAGGGAATACGCTGCCCCGAGATGATGCTGGGCAAGGAGAAGATATACTCTTGCCCCGACGCCATAGGCAAGGCATTGCAGGCGCACCTGGAGATGCAGGGCCAGAAGATAAAGGAGATGAGCAAGCTGGACAGGGGGTTCCGTCCGGAATGCCCCGAGTGCGGCGCGCCAGTTGAGTTCGCGGAAGGCTGTCTCGTCTGCAGGGCGTGCGGATTCTCTAAATGCTGATATCTGGACAAACATTATTAACCTTCACGGCTTCCGCAGAACCATGAAAATGCGTGCTCAATGCGTACCATGCATAACCCGCAGAATTCTCATGGAGATAAACGAGGTCGACCCGTCCCGCGAGATGGAGGTCATTACGGAATGCACCAAGGTCCTGGCTGAAAACATTTGCCCCGGAGTAACATCATCCGGCTGCGCAACAAAGGTCCATGCTAAGGCCTACGAGATGCTGGGAACCGACCCCTATGCCAAACTCAAGGAGAAGAGCAATGCCCAGGCTGCCGAGCTGATGCCCAGGGCCAGGAATTTTGTGGAATCTTCAGATGACCCATTCAGGGCCGCTGTTTTGTGCAGCATCGTGGGCAATGTCCTGGATTACGGCATAGACAAGAAGCTGGACGAGCCCGGATACCTGCTCGGCCATTTCGAGGAGCTGCTGAGAGAGGGCCTGGCAGTGGACCACACACCCCGGATGAAGGATATACTGGAAAAGGCGGAGAATGTCATTTTCATGCCGGATAACATGGGCGAAATCCTCTTTGACCAGCTCCTGATAGAGCAGCTGAAGAAGTTCGATGTCAGTCTCACAATGATTGTCAAAGGCGAGCCCATACTCACCGACGTTACATTGCCGGATGCCATCGCCCTTGGCCTGGACAGGCAGGTTGACAGGATCATCACAACAGGCGGGTTCGCGGTCGGATTCCCGTTCTGGAACATGACCGATGAACTGAGGCAGGCGCTTGAGAATGCCGATTTCATCATCTCCAAGGGGATGGGGAATTTCGAATGCCTCACCGAGACAGATTACAGGCCGCTGGCTTACCTGATGAGGACGAAATGCGAGCCGGTTGCGGAGGCGTCAGGGGCGCCGATAAGGTCGAACGTGGCAATCGTTGTCGAGTAACTCAAAGGTCTATTAACTTTGATATCTCCTTTGTTACCCGCTCCAGCACTTCAGGGTTCTTCAGCACGAACTTCACGCCTGCGGCCTCGAACAGCTCGGGCAGGCTGACAGTGGTTCCCAGTGTCAGGGCGTGCTTGTATTCCTTTACTGCCTTCTTGTAATCATGAAGCGAGTTCACGAAGACCTGCATTGCGCCTACCTGGGCTATGCCGTACTCGACATAATAAAGCGGCACTTCATAGACGTGAAGGTACTGCCAGCCGATGCCCTGGAACTCCTCCAGTCCGGAGTAATCCACGTATGGCATGTACTTGGCGAACAGCTTCTTCCAGTACTTTGCACGAGCTTTCGAGTCCGCGCCTTCCGGCGCGACATAACCCAGTCCTGGAACTCGTCCAGCATGGCCATGAAAGGCAGGAACTTCAGAAGGTCCTCCAGCTGCTCGATGCCAATCCTCTTGCGGTCCTCCTCCTTGTAGACGATGTCCCAGTAAGGCCTTGCCAGCAGTTCCATGGACATGGACGCGACCTCAGCAAACTCCAGCGGATAGCCGCGAACAGATCGGAAGAGCACACGTCTGAACTCCAGTCACGAATCACCATCT
>CALKWP010000023.1 GCA_938004075.1 uncultured Methanomassiliicoccales archaeon | reverse complement strand
CCTTTTCCCGATTGACTATTTCGGCAAGAAGGCATATCTGGCCCAGAGCCCCCAGCTCTACAAGCAGATGCTCATGGGCGCCGGACTGGACAGGATTTACGAGCTTGCGCCGGCTTTCAGGGCCGAGGAATCGGACACGGTCCGCCACATCGCGGAATTCGCATCCCTTGACATAGAGATGAGCTTCATCCGCTCCGAGGAGGATGTCATGAACCTCCTCCAGGGCCTTCTCGTTCATTCCCTTGAATGCGTCCTGAAGGAAGGCTCCCAGCATCTTGCGGAGCTGGGCGTGGAAGTGGCGGTGCCGAAAACTCCTTTCCCGCGCATCACCTTCGCGGATGCAATCCAGATGCTTGCCGATTCCGGCATGGACGTCAAGGGCGACCTTGACACGGAATCGGAGAAGAAGCTTGGCGAGCTGATGCTGAAGAAGCACGGCGCCGAGATGTACTTCATAACCAAGTTCCCCAGCGAGCTGAAGAAGACGACGTTCTATGCGATGCGGGATGCAGGGAATCCCGATTTGACCAACTACTTCGACCTCGATTACCGCGGAGAGGAGCTTGTCTCCGGCGGCCAGAGGGAGCACCGCCTTCCCATCTTAATCAACCAGCTGGAGGATATCGGCTACGACCCGAAGGACTTCGAGTTCTATCTTCAGGCGTTCAGGTACGGTATGCCGCCGCACGGGGGCTTCGGCCTTGGCGTCGAGCGCGTGTTGCATATGATGCTGAGATTGCCAAATATTCGGGAATGCGTCATGTTCCCCCGGGACATGTATCGCGTTGTGCCATGATGCGCTAGCTTGATTTTCGAGCAGGTGAACCCGATTTTCTTATTTTCCAAATTTTTTTCTTTGGAGGGTGAACCAGCGGAGAAAATCATAAAGAAAAAAACTTTGTGTCATGTTCCCGAGAGACATGTACAGAGTTGTGCCTTGAGGAAAGATTCATAAACTCAATATAACGCGGCAACGCCATAAAGGATAAACTTAATCTATATCTGAACCTTGCAGATGTTGGGTAGAGCATGAACATAATAGACATCCTTGTGATAATCCAGCTCATCATCACATTTCCGATAGGGATATACCTGTTCGGGGGCAAGACCAAGGTCACGCTCAACGGCTTCAAGGACATGTGCGATTATTACAGATGGCACTTCTTCATTCTCATCGGGATTTACCTCATGAAATCCGTGGTCTTCCTTTTCGAGGCGCCCATGGAGAAGTATGCGACCGATTACACCATGATGATTTACGGGCTGGAGGGCAATACCATCTTCTGGTTCCAGCATTCTCTTGAAAGCTTCGGGATGACTTTCGCCATGGCTATAGTCTATATCGGCAGCTTCCTGTTCATAATGGTGTTCACTCTGGCTTTACTTTCTTATATGGACATGAGGAAGGCCGCCTCCAAGATGGCCCTGCTTTACCTGGTCCTGTTTTTCCTGACGATTCCATTCTATCTCTATGTGATGGTTTACGTTCCATCTTACCCGAAGATGTTCTACCCGGGCGCGGAATCGGTAATACGTGGCATGGAGCCGCTGCTTTACAATTTCGGCCCCAATGTGAATCGATTTTTCGTTGATTACGACACGTTCAACAACTGCTTCCCGTCCATGCATATCGGCTATCCGGCGGCTATCCTGCTGAGCCTCCACATCAACGTTAAGGGATACCGGGCATACAAATGGTTCCTTTTCGTCTTCCTTGTCCTCATCGGCATCGCAATCGTCTACCTGGGCATCCACTGGCTCTCCGACATCGTCGGCGGTTTCCTCATCGCGCTCATCGGCGTCATCATCACGGAGAAGTACGCGCACCGGTTCTGGAGGCATATCGTCCGTTTGGACAGGCGATTAAGAGCCCGCTTCAAGTGGTGGGATTCGCCGGCCCAGAGGTGAAGAGAGATAATGTCATCTGTTTTTCCAGACATCAATCAAACCAGTACGTTTTTCTTCAGGCCTCTGCCAATCAATAAATAGTTTCATCGCAATCCCTTCTTGATGAAAGTCATAATCGCTTTCGGGACCAAGCCATGCACAATCAAGATGGCGCCTCTTGTTAAGGAGTGCGAGGCGCGCGGCCACGAAACCATCATCTTATACACAGGCCAGCACTGGAGCCCCAATCTTTACAAGGAGCTTTTCGACGACCTGGAATTGCGATACCCGGACTTCAACCTGCGCTGCGGTGAAGAGTCATTCAGCCTTGTCCAGCTGGCGACCAACATAATCCAGCGCACCGAGCATGTCCTGAAGGAGACGAAGCCGGACATGGTCTTCACTCATGGCGATACCACGACATCCATGGCGGTTTCAATGGCCTCCCAGATGTCTCTCGTCCCGGTGTTCCATGTTGAGGCCGGCCTTCGGACATTCTCCAAGGAGCCGTTCCCCGAGCAGCTGAACACCCGTGTCTCGGATGCCGCCTCTGACGTCTACTTCGCCCCGGTGGAGAAGAACGCCCAGAACCTTATCAATGAGGGTTTCCCAAATGAGAGGATTTTCACGGTAGGCAACACCGTCATCGACATCGCCAAATGGGCCGCCGCCAAGTCTCCCGATGTGGCCTCCATATACGGCCTGAAGAAGCCGCTGGTCTATTTCTCCATCCATCGCCGCGAGACCACCATGGACCGCGAGCGCTTCTCCGGGCCTGTCGAGGCGATACTGGAGCTGGAGCAGTACAATTACTTCGTTTCAATGAGGCCGGGCACCCGCGCAGCCCTTGAGAAGTACGGCCTTCTGAAAGCGCTGGAGAATGCCCCTCACATCACTGTCCGCGATTCCATTCCGTCTTATGTCGAGACCATTGGCATAATGAAGCATTGCGACGCCATCCTCTCCGATTCCGGGTCGATGCCCGAGGAAGCTTCCGCGCTCAACATCCCGTTCCTGACTGCCAGGTACATCTGCGACCGCCCCGAGACAGTGGCGAGCGGCAGCAACATCATTGCCGGATTGAGCAGGGAATCGGTCATGGAGAACCTCACAAAGGTAATGGAGGACTCTGGCTTCCGCAGCAGGATGGCTTCCGCCCCATGCCCTTACGGCGACGGCGACACATCGAAAAAGATAATGGACATCTCCGAGAGATTGTTCGCAGAAGGCAACCTTTTCAGGTTCGAGAGATCGGTCAGCACCAGGAATGTCTAGACTGAAGCGTACACCTTTTCCATCATCGCCGCTGCCCTGTCCCAGGTGTATCCTGCCGCCAGAGCCTTCGCCTTTTCTCCCTTCGACTTTCTCATGGCATCATCCTTCAGCAGCGTGTTGAGCTTCTCCGCAAGATCCCTCGGGTCCCCCGGTCTTGCGAGCAGGCCGCCGCTCCCCACAACCTCGGGAAGCCCGCCGACGTCCGATGCGACCACCGGCTTTCCCCAGGACATGGCCTCCGCCGCCGCTATGCCGTACGATTCGTATATGGAAGGCAGAACGAAAACCCCGCAGTTGGCGAATAATCTCATCTTCTCATCTTCCGGGACCCTGCCGGGGAATTCCACCCTGCCCTTCAGCCCGAGACGTTCCGTCATCTTCACGAGCTTCTTCATGTCCGGGCCACCGCCGCACACCACCAGCTTCGAATCCACATGCTTCATGGCCTTCAGCAGGCAAGGTATTCCCTTGGTGCCGACCAGCCTTCCGACGAACAGGATGTAATCGCCATCTTTCGCATCCATCTCCGGGGGCATGTCGATTCCGTTCGGCACAGTGACCAGTCTATCCAACTCAAAATCCCTGGCCGCCAGGTCCCTGCGGACGAAATCGCTGACGCAAACAATCCTTGGGAATTTTCTCAGCGGCTTCTTCCATAGAGCGTCATTGACAATGCTGGGGAACCTGGTGATGCCCACGCCTTCGCCGTATGTATTGTGGAACGTGAAGGCCTTCTTCCCCTGGTACCTCTTCGCAGCGTTGTTGTAGCTGGGCGACCACCTGTAATGGAAATCCACGATGTCCGGCTTGAGCCGGCCCAGCGCCTCAAGGATTCCGGGGGTTTTAATATATGGTGGATTATATATATTTATGTATTTGGAAGGCAGCCGCATCACATGGTAGCCATCCATGACTTCCTCAGCCGGACTTCCCGGCATCTGGCCGGTGAGGACGGTCATCTCATGTTTCCCCGCGAGTCGCTTTGAAATGTGATGCACCCTGTGCTCGATACCGCCCATGAACGGGTAATGAAACGCATTGACCTCTACAATCCTCATCCTGTCCTCGTAGCCTGGATTCGCCCGGGCGGATATAAAACTAATCCTTTTGAGTGACATGCCCCTTGCGGTAAAAGTAGGAGGCTGCGATGCTGACGCACACCACGGCCAGGACCATGACGATGCTGAACATCTGAGCGGTGTCCGGGTCGAACTGATAATTGAAGAATCCAACCAGTGCCAATAGGGCCGAGTACTTCACCAGGCCGCCGATGACGAGGTAAATCATGCACTTTTTGTAGTCCCATCTGCAGACCGCCATGAAAGCCCCTGTGAACGGCATAACCGGTGCGATCCTGTTGAGCAATATTATCCTCTCATCGCCCAGCAGTATGAATTCAGTCCATTTGCTCATTATTCGCTCGATTGCTCCGGGAAGCTTCTTCCACTTGACAAGGCCGTAGAGCAGGCTGTTCCCGACAATCTCCGCGAGGCAGGCGGTCATCAGTATGGCGGCACCCCATTCCCAGGTTGGGTCCATGAGAAATGCCAGAACCGCAAAGAGTTCGGGAAGCGCAGGAAACACCGTCGCGTCAATGACCAGTATCAAGAAAAGCCCAAGAAGGGTGAACCCCAGGCCGAACCCCCGGAACCAGTCAAACAAGCCCTCAAGCATGTTTCCCGGAATCGGATTATCGCTTATAATGATATGCGGATTTCATCGGGTCGGTTTCTGCTTGCCTCTCCTCACCAGCAAGGCTCCCGCGCCGATAAAGGCCAGTCCTATCATCAGGTAAAACGTCAGGTGGATATTTCCCGAGAATAATCCGTAATACTCATTCTCAACAATGGCCATGACGAGGAAAACCGCGGTTAACAGCAACACCCCCGCGCCCAGCAGCATGAATCCCCTGCCGATGTCCATCAGGGTCGTCTTTCCTTTAGACGATGCATTTCCATCCTCTTTCATGATACTGCGATTGTCTTGGGAGCAAATAACTTTTTCCGTGAAAAGTTTATTCAACGCTCCCGCATTTCAGAGCGGCATGGCATACAGCAATTACGAAAGGGAATTCAAGTTGATAATGCAGGGCGACGAGGCAACGGTCCGGAGGATAATCAAGTCCTGCGAGTCCGACATCCATTTCAATTATCTCAAGATACTGGAGAAGCCGTTCATCGCGATACGCGCGGCCGGTTCGTTCGGTGTGGATCTGGTCGCAATACGCGGCGACGTCTCCTTCCCGATAGAGGTGAAGGCCTCTTCCAACAAGCTGGTGCATTTCACCGAGAACTCAGGCCGAGCGCTCATGCAGGCAGCGGAACTGAAGGCAGACTGCGAGCGGGCGAAGGTATTCCCGGTCTACGCCCATCGCCTGAAAGGGGTACGCGGGGACGACCCATGGCGCATTTCAACGATTGACATCGGCGGCCTCGATGGAAGGAACAAGACCCTCAACCGGGCGATACCCAGGGTGCACATCACCAAGGCAGGGAACATTGCGCTCAACTGGGACACTGCGATGCCGCTGCACAGGTTCATTGAGTATCTCTGTGGTTGAGACGCAACGTGAAGATAGGAGAAAAGCTCCTGTGCTAGATCTGGCAAATATGTTTCGCTCCGCATGCGAGGTGCGGAGCGAGTGCCTGCCACCCCGCCCTGACAGGCGGGGCTTCCCAGAATGGTCTTGCAGAAAGCCTCAGAATGAAGGGAAAGCGCACTCGGTTAGAATAAGTTTGAAAACCCTGCCCTCACAGGCAGGGCATGCAGATGTGATAAGTCCTCGATTGGGGAATGCGCCTACATTCCCCAGAACTTATCATCCTTACGCTTAATCTTGCACAGCTGGTCCAGCACATCCTTGTCATCGAGTTTTTTCTTTATCCTCGCTGCGCTGGCTCGGGCTGCAAAGAAAAAATTCGGAAAATAGAAACACGCCCGAGCCTGCTCGCTCGGAATTGCAGGCATAATGCCAACTACATGCCCCAAAATTTATCCTCTTTACGCTTAATCTTGCACAGCTGGTCCAGCACATCCTTCTCGTCGTATGCAAGCTCTATGCTGTTGAGCTCCTTGCAGTGCGCTCCCGGGATGTCCACATACATGACCGTGTCAACGTCGATCTGCCTGCCGCAGGTCGCCCCCTCAATGGATATGGCAACTTCATCCCCCATCCTGGCTTCCTTGATGGTCTCCTTGTCCTTCTGGATGCTCTTTATCTTGCCGATCTCCTTTCCATCGTCCCTGATGAGGCGCTGGCCGGTCCTTATCCGGCCCGCGAGGACCCGGACTCCGACGACCGCGGGCTTGCTGACCCGGAATATGCAATCCGGGAGTATTACCGCTTTGCCGGGGTAAACCATCTCCTTCCTGCTTCCCTCCTCCAGTTCTTTCTTCTTTGCGGCCAGCCATTCCTCGTAGTCATCGATTATCCTGTAAACGATGTCGCTGAGTATTATCTTGATGTTGGATTCGACAAGCGCCTCTTTTGCATCAGGAAGCAGCTTCACATTGAATCCCAGTATGACGCGCTTGGTTGGGTCGGTGCATGCGTCCGCGGCGGTTATGTCTCGCCTGGATATGTCTCCCACTTCTGCCTTGCTGATGAGTATCCCCTTGGCCTTCGCCTCGAATGCCAGTCCCTCCAGCGAGCCTATCGCGTCCGCCTTCACCACGATCCCGCCCTCGCATGTCTCGACGCAGATCTTGCTCTCGGTGCAGACCTGGTCCACAACATCCTCGATGCAGTCGTTGGCTACCCTGAGAACGCCGCCCGCTATCACATCTTCAATGTTCTGGGCGACAATTTTGACGCCTGCCGCGGCTGTGACCGTATCAACAGTCTGGAACCGCTCCCTGGGGTCCCGCATCTCGTCCAGCGGCTTCGGCTTGAGTATTGTCTTGACTTTGGTGACTCTGGGCTTGTTCTTTGCCTCCAGGACTATTGTGTCCCCGCGGCTTATCCTGCCCTTGTAAAGAATGAAATCCATTGTCGGGCCCAGGCCCTTCTCCTCTTTTATCTCGAGTATCGTGCCTTCTCCGGGGCCGTCCTCTTCCGTCCACAGCTCCTCTTCCAGGAACCTCTGGGCCAGCCCTACGAGAAGCATCAGGATGTCAGCAATCCCCTCTCCGGTCTTCGCGCTTATCGGGACAAGGGCCATGTTCCTTCTGAAATCCGTTATCCTATCGTACCGGTCCGCTGAGAATCCATGCTCGTAGAGCTTACCAACGATGTTGTATATCTTCTCCTCAAGCAATTGCTGGACCTGGTCATTCTGCTCCTTTGAGGTTTCCTTGAAAGACGCAGCCTTGTGCACCCGCCAGCCGTAGAGCAGGTCTATCTTGTTCAGCGCCACGATGAACGGCGTCTTCGCCCTCTTCAGGATATTGATGGATTCGATGGTCTGCGGCTTAATCCCCTCATTGATGTCTATGACCAGAACCGCCATGTCTGCCAGGTTCCCGCCCCTGGACCGCAGCGTTGTGAACGAATGATGGCCAGGGGTGTCAATGAACAGCAGCCCGGGGATGGAGAGCTTCTTCTCTCCCAGCATTCCCCCGCACGCTTTGTATATCGCATCCACCGGGACCTCGGTCGCGCCGATGTGCTGGGTTATCGCGCCCGCTTCCCTGGAGACGACGGTGGTGCCTCTGATGTAATCCAGGAAGGATGTCTTGCCGTGGTCCACATGCCCGAGGACGCTGACTATGGGCTGCCTTACTGCTCTCATGATATGCCCCCTAATGGGAGGCCGTATTAAAAATTTCCCCGAGTTCCCTGAGGCCAGCATCGGTCTTGATGCCCTTGGGGCCGTAATGCACCGCCGAAGCCCTGAATCCCATCTCCCCGAGCCTCTCCAGCAGCCACGCAGTCCTTGGCGGGCTCATCCCGAACCTTCTGGCAAGATGGTCGACATGGTGGTAGTATGGCGGCAGCAGCATCTCCCCGTTCATTTTCGCCAGCAGGGCAACACTCTCCTTCGCCATGGACTCGTCGGATGCCGCCAGCATCCTTGCGACAATGTCCGGGTCCCACAATTCTCTGGTCCACAGCGGCCCTGCGTGTTTTCCCGCCGGCTCCGAATCATGGACGGAATATCCCTTCTTCTCGTCCGATGCAACATAACCAATTCCTGCCAGGGCCGCATCCGCCTTCCCGGCGCCTTTTCCCACCCTGAAGTACGCCCTGAAATAATGCCCCTGGTAGTACGAGAACACCGGCTCCAGGCCAATGTCGAATGCGGCGGCCCTGCGGACGGCGTTGCCGACCAGTATCCTCAGCCCGAATTCATGAGAGCAGCCGGACCTCATCGGCGTCGCCTGGTACCTTCTGACGCACGCCTCCGGCTTTGCCCCGCACAGCGGCGCGGTGTCTGTGGCCGTTATCGATAGAACGCCGTTCCTGGATATCCTCTGGATTCCGAGATCAAGAAATTTCACCGGCGAGCCGAACGGGTCTATGTCTATCCATTCATAGCCCTCCGAACTGAGCAGGGCATTGTATTCCATGTTCCTGGCTGTTGCGTTCTCCAGCTTGTTGGCGCGGATGTTCTTCTTGATGGTGGCGAACGCGTCCCTGCTGATGTCGTTGACAGTGATGGTCAGGTCCTTCCCGGATTCCCTGGCCAGGCGTATGCCCTTGGCCCCGGTCCCCCCCAAGGCGTCAAGCACCCGCCACGTATCCTTCGCAGCCGCCCTGCCGAACAGAACGGTCAGGTCCCTGTTTGTCCTCATTGCCGGGTTGTAGAAGACGCTGGCCCTGGTTCCCGGTCCCTTGAGATTCCCCGAACTCGGGACAACCAATCTGGTGCTGCCTTCTATAATCGACCCGAGCCTGGGCAAATCAGGATACTTCCCCTCTCATGAGCTTGATTATCTTGTAAGGGAGCAGGTTCCTGTTCACGCTGGTCACTTCCAGTATCCTGAGGTCGTCCCTTCTCCTTATGTCCTGGAGCAGCGGGTTGCGGGATTTCTTGTGCAGCGTCAGTATTATCGCCTTGTCGGAGTCCAGCGCCTCGTTAACCGCTTCCACGAATCCCGGGCTCTCGACCTCCATCTTTCCGACCTCGTCGATGATTATGACATCGGCTTCCTTGATGGCGTTCTTTATCGCCTTCACGCCGACCGCGTCCAGCGCCTTCATGTCAACGCCGTATTCCTCAACATGGACCGAGGATTCGATGCTCTCGTGCGCGAACTTCCTCTTCTTCTTCGTCATCCAGTCAACGACGTAAAAGCCCACTTTCCTGTTCCTGAAAATGATTGCGTCCGTGATCATGCCGCCGACCTTCTTTCCGTCGGCCTCCAGCATCTCGATTATCTTCATGAGAAGTTGTGTCTTTCCCGAGTTGGGCAGCCCGGTTATGCCTATCTTTGGCACTTCCGAAGCTATTGCCTCGTCCTGTTCGGGTTCTATGATTTCGTCTGGCATCCCAATATACGCTCCTTATGTTGCCAAGGGATATGCTTTCCTGGTTTATATAGATTAGGATTAAATATAATTCAGAGAATTATTCAACCAGTGACGCGAGGCACTGCCTTGCATCGTACATTTTGCAACATCGTGACTCAAAGCGCATCTGCTTTGATGATGAGATGCAAGGCTGCCTGAAGTAATCTTCCAGCCCCGATTATAATAATGTATCACAGAGGGGCTGTTAGCTTACCCGCAGGAACATCCGCCGCTGCAGCAGTCCCCGGAGCAGAGCTCGCCTTCCTTAATCTCGACGAGTTTTATCTTGAAGTTCAGGACTTTTCCTGCCAGGGGGTGGTTCATGTCTATGGTGACCTTCTCGTCAGTGATCTCCTTTATCGTGACTGGCATCTGTATGCCATGTGGCATCGTTGCCATGAGGGTCATTCCGACTTCCAGCTGCTCCGGCGGCATCCTGTCTCTCGGGATGTCCCTGAGCATGTCCTTGTCGTAATCGCCGTATGCATCGGCGGGCTGGAGCTTGACCTCCCTCTCCTCGTTGAGCTTCATGCCGGCCACTGCCTTCTCGAAGCCCTCGATTACCTGCTGGGCGCCTATCTGGAATTCCAGGGGGCATCCCGCCTCCTCCGTGCTGTCGAACAGGCTGCCGTCTTCCAGCGTGCCCGTGTATTCCACTTTCACATAATACCCTTCTTTGATGGGCGTGGCTGCTTTTTTCGGCTTGGCGGTATTGGCTTTCTTCGCTTTTTCGGCTTTCGGCTCGGAACTTGTCTTTTTCGGCATTTTGCTCAACTCGTGATTGGCCAAGAAAGGAATATATTTAATGATTGGGGCGAAATAGGGGCGAGGGCATAGAGTGCGGAATGTCTGAATTTCCAGCCATTGGATCCGTCACCGGGTTTCGCATCCCGATGTTTCAATGTGCGTTCAGGTTCCCTCTTATAATTCTGTAACTTACTGCGAAAGGCTTATAATAGAGTCCAGATTGTAGGCATTCCCTCGCGGGTGAGATGAATGAGATACACCAGATTTGAAAGAGCAAGGATAATCGGAGCAAGGGCACTCCAGATCAGCATGGGCGCCCCAGTGCTCATGAAAGTCCCGGATTTATTGATAGACCCCATTGACATAGCCACAATGGAATTCGCCGAAGGCATGCTGCCCATCACGGTGAAGAGGGGCTGAACAGAGGGATAAAATGACTTTCATAGAGAATGCTGCTGCCAGGAAGATTCTCGACAGCCGGGGAAACCCCACAGTCGAGGTTGAGATTTTGACAGAGTCCGGCTACGGCATTGCAGCGGCACCCAGCGGAGCAAGCACCGGCGAGCATGAAGTCCAATCCTTCCCCAAGAAGGGCGTGGACGCGTCTCTCAAGGTCTTCGAGAGCGAGATACTTCCCAAGCTAATCGGCATGGACGCGGCAGAGCAGCGCGTTCTGGATGCCATGCTTCACAAGATTGACGGCACCTCCAATTTCTCGAAGATGGGCGGCAACCTTGCAGTTGCCATCTCATTATCCGCAGCCAAGGCAGCCGCGGCATCATACGGAATGCCCCTCCACAGGTACGTTGGCGGCGCACTCTCCGGCGCCCTCCCGAAGCCCATGGGCAATGTCATCGGCGGCGGAAGGCATGCGATAGGCGGGACCGACATCCAGGAATTCATGGTGATGTCCCAGGCCGCAAAGGTCTCTGACTGCGTGTTCGGCAACGCCCGCACTCACAGAATCGTGGGCGAGCTGCTGAAGAAGAAGCTTCCCGGCCATGCAATCGGCAAGGGCGACGAGGGCGCCTGGGTCGCCGCATTGAGCAACGAGGACGCGCTCACAGTTCTGGTGGATGCCTGCGACCGCGCGACTTCCGAATTGGGATTCAAGGTCCTTCCAACGCTGGACATGGCAGCTTCCGAGTATTTCATAAAAGGCAAGTACGTCTACAAAGAGAAATCCTTCACGCCCGAGAAGCATGTAGATTTCGTTGCCGGCCTGGTGAAGAACTACGGCCTTCACTCGGTGGAGGACCCGATGGACCAGAACGATTTCAAGGGGTATGCAAGTCTCACTGAGGCGGTCGGCTCGAAATGCATGATAGTCGGCGACGACCTCTTCGTCACCGACAGGGAGCGCCTGGCCAAGGGAATCAAGATGAAAGCGGCCAATGCCATACTCATCAAGCCGAACCAGATCGGCACGCTCACCGATACCCTCGAAACAGTCGAGCTTGCCAAGCGCAACGGTTATAAGACTGTGATATCTCACCGCAGCGGCGAGACTACCGACGACACCATAGCCCACCTAGGCGTCGCTTTCGGCTCGTATTCGATAAAGACAGGAACGGTGGGCGGCGAGAGGATCGCCAAGCTTAACGAGCTCATCAGGATAGAAGAAGACCTGGAGGCATAGAATGAACGAGACAGAGCAAGCAGTGACAGAGCAGGAAACGAAACAGCCATTGTTGATACCCGAGGAGAGCTATCTCAGCTCCGGGGTACACATAGGCACCCAGCAGAAGAGCGCCGACATGAAGCGCTTCCTTTTCAAAGTCCGTTCCGACGGGCTGTACATGCTGGACTTCAAGCAGACCGACCAGCGCCTCAGGACAGCGTCATTGTTCCTTTCCAGGTTCAACCCTGACGAGATACTCGTCGTCTCTGCCAGGCAGTACGGCCAGAAGCCGGTGCGCACATTCGCCAAGAAGATCGGCGCCAGCTACTTCGCGGGCCGCTTCGTTCCCGGGACCCTGACAAACCCGCGCCTTGCCGATTTCATAGAGCCCAGAGTTTTGCTTGTGACAGACCCCGCTGCGGACCAGCAGGCAGTGCGCGAGGCCCTCAACGCCGGCATACCCATCATCGGCCTGTGCGACGCAAACAACGAGACCAAGAATGTCGATGTCATCATTCCGGCGAACAACAAGGGACGCAGGGCGCTTGCAACTGTTTACTGGCTGCTCACACGCGAGTACCTCAAGAACCGAGGCACCATAAAGTCGGACGAGGAGTTCGGCATGGAGATCGAGGATTTCGAGGCGACCTTATAATACTGGCAACCTTTAAGTATTGAATCGCTTATTGCCCGATGTGGTTGATATGGTAACAACGCAGAAACCGCTTTCAATGCTGAGCAAAGCACTCAACAAGCCCGTCATAGTGGAACTCAAGGGCAACAAGGGATACAGGGGCATCCTGGATGGATTCGACCCCCACATGAACCTGGTCCTGAAGAACGCCGAAGAGACCCTGGCTGGCGAGGTAACGCAGAAGATGGACCTGGCAATAGTCCGGGGCGATAACGTAATTTACATTTCACCGTAAGGAGGAATTTCAATGAGCAAGGGAACACCATCAATGGGAAAGCACTCCTCGAAAAAGACGCACATACGCTGCAGGAGATGCGGCAATCACGCTTACCACGTCAGGCGAAAGACCTGCGCGTCCTGCGGCTTCGGGGCGACAGCAAAACTGAGAAGTTATAATTGGGTGAAGCAAAGGTAGGTGGACTTCCGTGGGCTATGAATCCGCAGATTCCGACAAACCGAAAGAGGAATGCGGCGTCGTCGCGATTCGGGCCAAGAAGGACGCCTCTACACTGATATATTATGCGCTGAGAGCGATACAGCACAGGGGCCAGGAGGCCGCCGGCATCGCGACTTACACGGACTCGCTGAAGGTCAAGAAGGGCTTCGGGCTTGTCTCGGACGCGGTGCATCCGGAGGACATGGAGAAGCTCCCCGGAAAGGTCGGCATCGGCCACACTTATTATTCAATCAAGGTCTCGAAGCCGGAGAACGTCCAGCCCCAGTTCCTGAAGACGAGCGTCGGCGACATCGCCATCGCCCATAACGGAATTATTGTCAACTCCGGGCAGCTCGTCACAAAGTTGAAGGCCGAGGGCAAGAACTTCATGATAGAGTCGGAGGAGGAAGCCATCATCATGATGCTGGCCGATGCCATCCGCAGCACCAATGACATTCCGAAGTCCATCAAATCCGTATGCAAGGAGCTGGTCGGCTCCTACGCGTTCGCGCTGATGATCAACGACCGTCTGTTCGCCATACGCGACCCGTACGGCATAAGGCCGCTGTGCCTGGGGACACTGGACAACGGCTTTGTCGCCGCTTCCGAGTCCGTCGCCCTTGATGTCCTGGGCGCGAAGTTCGTCCGGGATGTTATGCCGGGCGAGGCGGTCGAGATCACCGAGGACGGCTTCAAATCCATTAACATAGGGGCAAGCGTGAACCGCGCCCACTGCTTCTTCGAGTGGGTCTATTTCGCCCGCGCCGACTCATTCATCGACGGCCTGAGCGTATACGAGGTCCGCAAGCGCATCGGGTGGCGCCTGGCCAAGGAAGCGCCGGTTGTCGCGGACGTCGTCGTTCCCATCCCCGATTCCGGCCGCGCGCACGCCTACGGATTCGCGATGGGCTCCGGCATCAAGATGAATGAGGGTCTGATGAAGAACAGGTACGTTCACCGCACTTTCATAATGCCGTCGCAGGCCGCGAGGGACATCAGCGTCCGCGAGAAGATGAACCCGGTCCGCGCCGTTGTCGAAGGCAAGCGCGTCGTGATTGTCGATGATTCCATTGTCCGCGGCACCACCATGACCCGCATCGTCAAGATGCTGAGGGACGCGGGCGCATCCGAGGTGCATGTCCGCATCGGCTCGCCGCCCATCATCGCGCCATGCTATCTTGGCATCGACATGACCGATAAGAAGCAGTTCATAGCCGATGACAAGTCCGTGGACGAGATCAGGGACGAGATAGGCGCGGACTCACTCGCTTACATCACGATCGATGGGCTCGTTGAGGCCATCACCATGGAGAAGGACAACCTCTGCCTTGGCTGCGTGTCATGCGAGTACCCGGTGCAGATACCCGGGGAGAGGCGGCGGTTCCAGCAGACGCTGCAGAGCTTTGTCGAATAGGTTCCACCCATCCGGGTGGAGTCCCTCGCCAACGGTAATTCATTGTTTCAAAAATGGTGGAATTACCGGCCACTAATCGAATCGCGTAATATTTTTATCTAGCGATCCGAGACGCACGCCTCTTTCTTGCTGGATTCAGCATCGGCGTGCACCAATTGCAATAAGATGCTGGCAATTCATGGCCCTAAATTTAGTAACAAAATGTTCCCGGGCCATGGTCGAACCTGTGTTTGAATTTGGAAGGAGCCGGTTCAACGAACTATCATTTGTTCAACTTCTTCCTTTTTTCCTTCTCCGGCACATCCAGATAATTTTCAGGCGTTGATACTGGTTGGCTGCTTCTTTTTTCCAGCTCCTTTCTTGCAACACCCGCAACATTCCCGCCTTCGATTGCCGCATCCTTGTTTTCTACGAAACCCATGGCATCCTTGTTTCTCGCTATCCTGGTAGTGGATGCTTCTCCGAGCATGGTGAATATCAGTTCCAGGTCGTTCATGTGATCGCGCAGGTTCTCCTATTCCAAACCTTTCAGTTTTTTATAATCAGCTGGCGTGATTCCGAAGGTGGCTTTGGAAATTTCCGCTGTGAGAATGGAGAATTCTCTGTCTGTCTCAATACCGCGTTTTTCCCATTCGTCTGTCAACTCGTCCCTTACAGCGATTCCTCTCAATCTTTTTTCGATCCATGCATCGGAATATCCTTTGGAGCGGTACAGTTCCTTCATCCTTTTCTGAGCCAGCTCAGGATCCTCTATCTCCCGGACACGCTCGTACCCGACCTTGGCAAGCCATTGTTTAAAGGGTTCAGCCTTGGGAGATGGAATTGACTGAATGATCCGAAACAATGTTCTTGCATTCCCGCAGTCGGTTAATCTTTTCTTGCCATCATCTGCCATCAATTTCAACTGTACGATTATTTCGTACGGATCATGTCCTGCGTCTTTCAACTGCATTTTCAGATCCGACCAATACGCTTGTGCAGTGAGGCTTTCCGTCAGCGCCTCAATGTTATCCACCA
>CALKWP010000022.1 GCA_938004075.1 uncultured Methanomassiliicoccales archaeon | reverse complement strand
AGATGGTGATTCGTGACTGGAGTTCAGACGTGTGCTCTTCCGATCTGTCATGAACCTCTAATTTGTGGTCACGTACCAATTCGGCAACGAAGGCAGACTCTCGGTGAGCCAGGGTAATCAGCGTAACGGTAGAACGCGCCCGCGTCAGGGCAACGTAGAAGAGTCGACGCTCCTCGGCTTCTTCGTAGACATCACCACCAGGCATCGCAAGCTGTAGGACCGGGTCATCTTCAATGCGGCTTGGGAACCCAAGCGTTTCAGATGTCATCCTTGGCACGATGACATGGTCGGCCTCCAAGCCCTTGGAAGAATGCGCTGTCACGAATTCGAGTTTGACTCGGTCATCTACACTGGCAAGCGGAAGATGCTCTCGCTCTTTTCTGTAGCGCCCCAGAACATAGACGTGTAGTTGCCGGCCAGGAACGGCGTGCTCATCAGCCAGTTCGCGGACACGTCTGGCGATGGCGGTTTGAATCTTCGCTTCGTCATCAACGCGAACGATACGAACAGGCTGCGCAACATCCGGCTTCGCCGAGCGCACCCGCTTTCTAAGTTGCTTCGGATTCTTCTGGACGAAGCTACTGCTGATGTCGCACAGGGACTGCGGGCAACGGAAGGTGGTCTCCAGTCTCAGGGTTACCGCCTTCCCAAACTTGGCGTCGAATTCTGTCATCACCGCCAAATCAGAACCGGCAAACCGGTTGATGCTCTGCCAGTCATCCCCAACCACAAAAAGGCACCGTCCAGGTGCTTTCAGGAGCCCGGCTACCAAACGCGCTCTAGCCTGGCTGACGTCCTGAAACTCGTCGACCATCACCAACTCGTAGGGACTCGACCACTGCCCAGACTCAACACAATCGGCAGCAAGACCGAGCATGTCTTCGAAGTCGATATAACCGCCAGCCTTGAGGCGCCCCTCCCACGCATTCCAGACCTTCTCAAACAGATTCAGGAACACCTGATGGCGGAAGCGAAAGTGGCCTGCCGCTCCGGCGTCCAAGCGCTGTCGGAGCGTGGCCACTGACAGACGATTACTCTTTGCATGAGTCAGGAAAGCTCTGAAGGTACGAGCAAGCCGTGGGTTCTCAATAGGCTTTCGGCCTTTGGCTGGACGGTCGGGATTAGGGTCCAGCTTGATACCGAGAGTTGTGAGCCGCTGAGTTAGATACTGAAACGCCTTACCGGACCAAAGGTCGGCCATCGTGGTTTCAAGAAGCTTGGTGCCATGCTCAGCATGCAGCTTCCGCTTCCATGCCATCCCCTCCTTGTATCCTTTGAACTCCGGTGGAGGATTGCCGTTCTCGTCGACCGCCCAGTGCTCAAGGTAGACATCGACCTCTGGCAGGTAGAAGTCCGGGTGGTACTGACGATACTGCGCGTCTGCCGTTTCTACGCGGTACGGCGCCTCGTACTGGTACGACACGCCGTTGTAGAAGAGCCAGTTGGCAATCAGCTGCTCCCCCCTGCTTTTTACAACCTCGCCGCCCAATGTCCAGAATCCCTCGACCTTCCGCTCCCGGTCCCAGGAGTCAGGGGATTCATGCTCCTTCCCGAACTTGGGCAGGTCTTGTCCCAGAACCACCCGAAAGAGGTCCCAATTGGTCCTGAAAGTGGCGTCCTTATCCTTCAGGTCATCAACGAGCTCGAGAAGGACATCCAGGTCTTGGCCGATTTCGAGCCACGGGGCCACGGTCGGTCGCTTACCGGTCGCTCCACCGATGACATCGAGACCAAAGGCATGAAAGGTCTTGGCTGCCACTTTATCGCCAGGTAAACCGAGAGGCTCAAGGCGGACCTTAATCCGCTCTCGTAGCTCAGCCGCTGCTGCTGTGTTGAAGGCGAGGAGCAAAATCTTATCCGCCTCGAAAAAGCCTTTCTTCAACGCATAGCCAGTTTTCGCTACCATCGTTGAAGTCTTCCCAGACCCCGCAGAAGCGACAAGTAACATACGGTTGTCGAAACAGATAACCGCCTTAGCCTGCTCTTCGGTTAACGGAGACCTCTCGACCTGCTCGAAGAAGACCTTGGAATCCTGAAGCTCTTGCTCCAGATGGCGCTCGTTGATGCCTTCAGCCATCTCATGAAAGTCTCTTCGCCAGCTGGCAACCGCACTCCTGATGGTTTGTTCCTGAGTCTCGAGATGCTTTACTACCTCTGGCTCGGCGAGAAGCCCTTCCAGCCCAAGGGGCTTGCTACTACTTTGTGCGGCTTTGAATTCCTGGGTAAGCCAGCCTCTTGAAGCAAGCTGTGCCCGGCAGGCACCACGCGCTTTACTTGCCCACTGCACCACGGGCTGAATTGCTTTGTCGAAATCGGAGAGCAGCAGGGCGACACGAGCGCGCCGAAGCGCTTGTGCAACAGCCTCGGATATTTCTTTGGCGGCTGCGTTTGGGATGCCATCCAGGGATATGCAGCGTCCACCTTGAAAGTGCACATTGATGGTGGCCCAGATGGTGCCTGGTGACACCTGAAACTGCTTTAGTTCCAGGACGCCTCCTTCAACCTTGTTGTCACCGACTAGGAGGAGGAATTTATCGCCCGCAAGCGTCAGCCCCCAATCTCCCGTCCTAGTGAAGAATTTCCCTGGACCACTTGGCTTCCAGTGTTTCTGCATCATTCTCTATCCAAGACGTCCCCGTTAGTGCGCAGCTTGTCGGCAGCGGCCCTGAGCATTTTTTTGATGTCGTCCAGCATTTATGGAACAACGATAGCGTCGCAATGAACGTCATTATGAGGGCGAATGGCCTGCATCCCTCGTTTCCACTATGATTTCGGCATCATGATTCGCTTTTGACGCCAAAATAAAACCATGGATAACAACCAACTTATAGACGCCCTTGTCAAAGAAGCGTCACGCATCCAGGAGGATGCGAACTACACCGGAAAAGCCCATCTAAACGCAGCCACCATTTGGAGCAATCGACATTATTTCTTGGGTGCCCCCGCAACTATCGCGGGGGTGCTTGCTGGTGCTGCGATAGTCAAAGATTGCCAAATCCTTGCGGGGCTGTTGTCTCTAGCGGCTACCATTTTGACCAGCCTAGTAACCTTCCTAAAACCCTTTGAACGCTCGTCCCAGCATAAATCCCTGGGGGACCAATTTTTGTCCTTGAGAAACGATGCTCGTGTATTCGGGCAAATTGAGGTGCTTGCAACCCAGGATGTTGCTGCCCTCACGAAAACGCTCAAGGTACTCTCTGCTCGTCGAAACGACCTAAACAAAGGGAGTCCAGCTATTCCTAAATGTGCATTTAAACAGGCACGAGAAGGAATTGAAGCTGGCGAATCACTCCACCAAGTTGATGCGGTGAAGTAAGCATGTCGGTACTTAGCTATCTCAGTAACAAAGCTAGCAGTGCCGTTCTTTCCGGCACGGAGAAAATCTCCATCGGAACTTCAATCGCGACATTGCAGAACCGACTTGGTGCGTACTTCGATTCAAGTGCTATTACCAAGCAGTACCAGTTTGGCTCGTCTACACGCGGAACAATTCTTCCCCGCGCCATGGATGAGCACTCTGACGTTGACTACATGATTGTTTTTTCAGACAACCGGTACAAGCCACAGACATATCTGGACTGGCTGAAGAGATTCGTAAGCGCCAAGTACAGCACCTCTGACAACTATCAGTCTCACCCAACGGTTGTTCTGGAGCTTAACCACATCAAGTTCGAGCTTGTTCCGGCAGTAGATAGCTGGCTCGGCGGATTGCAAATCCCGAGTCTGAGCGGGGAATGGCAGAGCACTAACCCCAACGACATCAATCAGACGTTGGAGGACAAAAACAAAGCGAACAACTCGTTAATCAAGCCGACGATTCGGCTGTTCAAATACTGGAATGCTCGTGCTGGCTATCCCTTCGGGTCATTCCTAGCGGAAAAGTGGATTACCGGTCTTGGGTTCTGGTTTTGTAACAATCAAAGAGACTATCTGTATAGCGTGTTCGCTAGTCTCGAAACCAATTACGGCAATGCAAAATGGGTTAATGACGAAGTGATAAGGGCGAAGGCTATCATCGCAAAAAGCAAGGAGTATGAAGAGAAAGACATGCCCATTGCAGCCGAGTCAGAAATTAGAAAGCTATTTCGTGAGTAACGGAGCGGAAATTTACTCTTCGCAATCCATTGCTGCGGCTTCCATGCGCTCTATGTGCTCAACCATCACGCTCGCAGCAACATGTGAAATACTTACCAGCTCAGAATGAAAAGAATCCAGTTCCTCTGGGCAAAGTTCATACGTGTCGCAATCCAGAAGCTCAGCAAGTGCTTCGATTACCTCTCTTATGTTTGGAGGCGTGACATATTCGCTATCCGACGCTCCAAACGTTACATGAATTGGCCTGGTAGCTCCCTCAATAACTCCAAGTACGTCAATCCCTGAAAGCGTAGACCCCAGATGGTGTGATTGAGTCACGTCTGGCACCAGCCGGATGTGGCAAGACACCGAGCGCAATTTAATGACTTTTTCGGGGATAAGTGCCGTTTCTGGATTTAGTAAGCGAATGTAAGATTGTTCTGTGTCGCAATAATCTACGTTGTACTCGTTTTTCATATTTTCACCTGGGTTGAAGTTTGAAATAATTGCTTTGCGTCGTATTTGCGTCATATACAGAACTGAAAGGTTGGTACCAGTCAGCTCCCTACGCGTTCATGTCGACGTGGGCAGTATAGGAAGCCGCTGTAAAAGGTACGACGTTCCCCCGTTTTCAGTAGCAGAGGGCTTTAGAGTCCGGGGTTAATTTACC
>CALKWP010000021.1 GCA_938004075.1 uncultured Methanomassiliicoccales archaeon | reverse complement strand
TACGAGGTGGTGATTCGTGACTGGAGTTCAGACGTGTGCTCTTCCGATCTCGCTCAGCGACATCGCTCTGAGCTTCATCGACCCATGGTACAGCCCCGAGGGAAGCTACATGGACGAGGTGAGGGTTAGCTGGGAGGCCGGACTGGAGGAAGTGGAGATACTTGCGTGGAACCAGTTCAATGACAACATTTCATACAACCGGGGCAGCATCCAGGAGAATTCGATAGGCTGGAAGAACATAAATGTCGAGGGCACGCCATCAGCGTACATGATAACTTTCAAATACCTTTGAAACCGGCGAGATCAACCGGATATTTCCTGGTCTGTGACTCCGATGTGGAATATTATGGCGACTCCGAGCCAGCTGAAAGCGATTATCGTCAGTGGCAGGGTTCCCCAGTCGAGAAGCATGTAGGCGGCAAGCATGATAATCGGTATGCCGAAGCCGATGATGGCGTAGAGTATCTTCCCGAGCATCGTCTCATTGGACTGGTTCATGTTATCATCCGAAAGGATAACGAGGATGCTTAAAAACTTAACGATGGGGGGATGCTGCCATTTTGCATAATTGAGAATCAAGCATGGGCTGCTTTCTTCAGGGCGGCTATCTCGCCTGCCGGCCCACGCTTGCCCCTGAATACCGCCGAGCCAGCGACGAAGATGCTGGCGCCCGCTCTTACCACGTCGGCGACGTTATGCTCGTTGATGCCGCCATCCACCTCAACCTCAATGTCAAGCCCGAGGCGCTCAATGGCTGCCCTTGCCTCGGCGATCTTGGAGAAATGCTCGGTCATGCACTTCTGGCCTCCGAAGCCGGGATTAACGGTCATGATTACCACCATATCTAGTTCAGGAAGATACTCCTCAACATCGGAGAACGGATTGCCCGGGTTAATGGCCATGCCGACTTTCACGCCCAGGTCCCTGATGTGCTTTATCGTCGTGACAGGGTCATCGTAAGATTCAATGTGGAAAGTTAGCCAGTCGCTTCCCGCGTCCACGAACTCCTTGGCATACCTCATCGGCCTGGTTATCATGAGGTGAGTGTCGAACGGAATCTTTGACATGGCCTTCAGCTCCCTGGCGAACGCAGGCCCGAAGGTTATATTGGGAACGAAGTTGCCATCCATGACATCCAGATGTACCATGTCGGCGCCACCCTCGTTGAGAGTGGTGATGGCATCGCCAAGGCGGGCAAGGTCGGCAGAAAGAATGGATGGGGCAATCTTGGCTTTTCTCACATGCTCACCATCAATTATACATGTCCAGGAATTTCTGGCTGGAGGGAGTCGGGCCGTAATCCTCCTCTTCCTCGAAGTCCATGACTATGTTGACAAGCGAGTTCACAATCTCCTGCATGTGCTTGAGTTCATTCCTGAGCTGCCTGATCTCCTCTACGAGTTCCTGGGTTGTCTTGTCCATGTCATCCCTCCCTTTTCATACCTGTATGGGGCACCAGTTTATTTAAATTATCCCAATATTGGGGTCAATCAACGAACAACGGCGTGTAGCTTGCGAAATCTGCAGCCAGCTTGCGATGCTCCTGCCTCTCGCAATCCGGGCAATGCAACTTTCCCAGCCGGTTCTGCAGAAAGTTCCTGCACCTTCCGCACCTGGCCTTGAGAACGCCCAAATCCGGTTCCCTGGTTGCCAGCTGCATGGAGGGAGCGGCCTGAATCACCCGGACCCTCACCAGATCGCCTGCCTTGAACTCCTTCCGCAGATCGTCAGTGTAGGATTCCGATGCCTTTGATATGTGAATGACCCCGGTCTCGCCAGAGAGCCAGCGCTCGCTGGTGGATGACAGGCTGGAAATGGAGATGCTCGCGATGGTGTTTGTTACATTGGTCACCTCTCCCAGCACGATGTCGCCCGCTGAAAGAACAGCGGCTCGCTGCACGGCGATAATGGATACGGTCTTGTCGCGCTCATCGAATGACGGCTTTCCAGCTACAGCGGCGCAAATCATCCCGTCCCGCTCGTATGTTCCCGGTCCAGGGATGTATTCCTCGCTGGTTGCCAGCTCATCTCCCGGCAAAGCCATTTCTGAGTTCATTTCCTCACTATCCTGAGCATTGTCACATCGAAATCCTGTTTTTCCTTCCTGTGGAAGTCGAACGTATGCCGTATCTCCAATTTATAATTTTTCTCGGATTCGGCGAGCCAGCCTGACCTCTCCAGCTTCGCCCGGAGGAAATCCAGGGTGCATGAATTATGGATGGAGTAAATCGCGTCGGCAACCTCCACGGCCTTTTCAAGGAATGGAAGGTCCGCATGCCTGGTCTGGGATCCGAAGGGGGGATTCATGATGCAGGTATCGTACCTGCCAGTTGCTGATTCCACCGGGCAGCAGAGGTATTCGATGCCGCAGCCGGCTTTGGCGGCGTTCTCCATGGCGATGTCCAGGGCGCCAGGGTCTATGTCGATGCCAATAACATCGGAAGCCCCAAGAAGGCACGCCCCGATGGAGAAAATCCCGGTGCCGCACCCGAGGTCTATGACCGTTCGGCCTTCGATGTCACCGTGAGCATGGGCATAATACAGGATGTCAGCGGCTATCCTGGCCGGCGTCGGGTATTGCTCCAGGGCGGATTTCGGATTCGTGAAAACTCCCAGTCCCTGAAGCCGCATCTCCAGCTCCCTCTGTCTCATGGAAGGTCCAGTGCCATACTCGCATTTAACCTTTTTCAGGATTATTATGTCTTATTGGAAGTTCAAATTCTGACAGTTTCGCAATCGACAAGAAAAAGTATATGCAGGTCCTCCGACAATATCATATATGTATGTTGGTAGTGAAGATTTCGGAAAAACTGCAATACAAGGTCGAAAAACTTCCAAAGGGGTTTGAGGTTTCGCGGAACATACCGAAAGTTGTCATCATAGCGCAGGAAAAATGAATAACATCGAAAACGGCAATTTCCATTCGGCCTTCAGCGATAGCCATCAGCAGTTGTCAATGGATTTCAGAACCCTTTTCAGCTGCTTATCGAGGTCCAGGTGCAGGTACAGGTTCGCGGCGCGCCTCAGTTCCACCTTGGCTTGCTCAACATCCCCTTTGCCCTTGAGTGCCCTTCCGAACTCCTCGTAGACCTCTGCCAGGGATATCGGGTGATTTATCTCAGTGAATATCCCGATGGCATTCCTGTAATGCTCGGCCATCTTCTCCCAGTTCTTCTTGGCCGCGTATAGCCGACCGTAATTCTGCTGGATGCCGCCCAGGCCGACCTTATCCCCTATCTTCCTGAGAAGCTCATCGGAATCATCCAGGTTCTTCCTGGCCTGATCGAATTTTCCCAGTTCGATGAGCGCCTCGCTCGAGTTGAACTCGGCCCATGCCTTCATGTTCAGCCAGCCGCCCTTCTCGCCGTACTCCCTGCACTTGTCGAATTGCTCGAGCGCCTTCTTCCATTCCTTCTGCTGGAGATAGGTGTCTCCAAGGTTGTTGTAAGCGCGGGAAATCTCGTAAATCTCATTGGTCTCCCTGAGGTAATTGAGCGCGTTCTGGTAATGGCCGATGGCTTCCTGCGGTTCGTTGCTATCTGAATGGATATTGCCCAGGCCAATGTGCGCCGAGCCCAGTATCTTCTTGTCTTCCGCCTTCAGGGCGAACTCTATGGCCCTTTCCAGGTACCGGCTTGCCTGCTCGTAATTGCCCTTGTTCCAGTATATGCCGCCGATGAGGTTGCAGGATTCGCCTATCACCCGGGAATCCTTGGAATCTTCTGCCACTTCCAGAGCGTTTTCATAGAAGTTGAGTGCCTGGTCAAATTCCGAGCGTTCCTGGTGAATGAAACCCATCTTCTGAAGATACCTTGAGATCTGGACACGGTCATTGGACGCCCTCGCAGCGGCCAGAAGCTTGTTGAAGTACTCGAATGCCTTGTCCCATTCAGCAGCGAATATGCATGTCATGCCGAGGTCTTCCAGCATGGTGTTGCGCTTCTCCTGGCTCTTCTCGCCCGCCGCGACCTGGTCGAGGTTCTCCAGCTTCTTAATCTCGGAATATATTTTGCGGGCCTTCTCGTAGCCGCCAAACGTTCTCATGACCTCGGAAAGGTTGCTGGCAAGCTTCGGCAGGTCCGCGGGCTCAATGCTGTTTGGGTCGGAGCCTATGAGCATGCACTGCTTCTTCACAATGAAACCGCCAATGTCGCCCATCTCTCTTTCCATGATGGCGAAAATCTGCTTTGTCAATTCCTTGGACATGACCTTCCTCTTCGAACCTAGATGAATCTCTATGTTTAATATCTTTTGCGATTTCTCTATATGGAAAATGAGAATTCAAGCTTCATGTTTAAGTAGAGGCAGGTAAATATGGGTCCGAGGGGTGCTGATGCCAGAAGATATCGAGATTTACGAATTGAAGAAGATGGACGTTCGCGGCGCGACCGTGATTGATGGTTTTCCGAGCGTTGGCCTTGTGAGCTCGATTGTCGCAAACTATCTGATAAACACGTTAAAGCTCACCCAGATAGGCACCATGGATTCCATTTATTTCCCGACGGTCTCACTTGTGAGAGAGGGGATGCCCCACAACCCGGTGAGGATTTACGCAGGGGAGAAGGTCGGAAGCGGCCCGAACTCGATGGACCAGCTTGTCGTTTTCATCTCGGAATTTCAGCCGCCGCCCAACCTGGTGAAGCCAATCGCCAGCGCAATGCTTGACTGGGCCCAGGACCAGAGATGCAAGATGCTCGTTTCTCCGGAGGGGCTGGTCATAGACACCGAATCGATGGACATGGATGAAGAGGATAAATCCAAGCTCGGCGTTTACGGCGTCGCGAGCACGGAGTGGATGCGCGAGGAGCTGGCAAAGAGCGGCGTTTCGGAGTTCACTGAAGGCGTTATCACGGGCGTTGCGGGAGTTCTCCTGAACGAGGGGAAGCGCAGGGACTTCAATGTCGCCACGGTCCTTGCCGAGGCTCATCCCGACTACCCGGACGCCAGGGCAGCCGCCAGGGTCATGGAGTACATTGACAAGCTTCTTTTGCATATAGACCTGGATGTGACTCCACTCTACCAGGAAGCGGAAAGGATCGAGACTCAGCTGAAGACGATACACAGGCAGACCAAGGATACCAAGACTCCAGGCCAAAATCAGCCTTCTATGTATGGATGAGAAATAGCCGAAGGCTGATTATAGCCTGGCTCATTTCGCGTCGTATGCCTGAATTTTCGAAGCATACTGGCTTCGATATTGTTTGTTACAATATGGGCGGCATACGACCAGCAATTACGGACGACGGGAAATCTGCGGGTGAGAAATAGCCGAAGGCTGATTATGGCCTGGCTCATTTCGCGTCGCATGCCTTATTTGGAAAACATCACTGTTTTTCCTTCTTGAAGAGAGATGGCATCGCCAAGGAAGTGACTGATTGTGGCGACATTTGTTCTAGCATGTTCAGTGATTTTGCGCGCGGTGAAACATCCCCCTGCCATGGCCAGGTATGGAAGCAACTGGTCGGATGCATGGGCATCGACCGCACCGTTGCCTTTCAATTCGGCGACCAGAGCTTCAGCCGCCTCCTTCCCGACATTCTCTGCCGGCTTTCCCTTCTCCCCGAGAGAGGAAGCCCCGATGATTGCACTTCCATCGGTGGCCGCCAGGACGAGGCCGATACCCTGGCTCGGCCCCGATTGCCTGGATTCTATCTGTATGCTGGTCAATTCCCTCATTCCATCTGGGAGTGCATTCAGGGCCGATTCTCTCACCCTATCGGCAATCTTGGCTGGCAATCCGGTGATGTTCAGGATGCCTTTGATTTCTGTCGGGTTGAGAAGTGGTTTTATGGAAATGGGGGCCAGGCATCCTTCCGATGCTATTTCGGCCACGATTCTTCCGCCGCCTCTCGGGTAGTAGCCCCGGGACTCGACCCCGATGGAGCAATTCATGCCGAATCTTTTGAGCAGCGGGAAAAGGACCAGAGTGTAATAATCGAGGGGCGGGGACCATTTCACATCGGTTCCGCCGGTGAGGATGATTCTGGACCTTCCTTTCACGGATGCCAGCGCCGGCAGTATCGTTTGAAGGACAAGGGTGACGCTGCCTGCGGTCCCCACGTCTTTTGTGTATTCACCGGGCTTCATCTTTCCCGGAACGAATTGTACTTCTGTGGAGCCTGGCAATCCGCCAATAATTTCGGCGCCGCACATCTCCCCGAGCAATTCCATGCCCGCAAGATGCTGGGCCGCAAGCCCCGGCTTCGGCCTGTTGGCCCTTATTTTTTCGATGATCACAGATCTGCCGGTGACCGCCGAGATTGCCAGCGACGTCCTCAGAATCTGGCCGCCGCCCTCTCCCGAAGATCCATCAACAATGATATCAATTGACAACGGCCACCACCATCTTGCCGTCGGGCCCGCCGGAGTAAACGACATTCCAATTGTCCAGCCTGGTGTTGAATTGGGCTTCGCTCATGACCACCGGGCCGAACGGATACATCTGGGCACCGGTCGTCATCCAGTCCCTGGAAAGGAGCAGTGTGTCGTTGGCCGCGAGCTCGCCGTCGCGCCACTTCCATGGCCCTGTCTTATCCACGCCAGCATCAAAGTATGGGGCCATGATATCGCCGTACCTCTGATCGGTCAATGTTGTCCCGGAAGATCGGAAGAGCGTCGTGTAGGGAAAGAGTGTAGATCTCGGTGGTCG